>JAQWOB010000011.1 GCA_029246085.1 Gammaproteobacteria bacterium | reverse complement strand
ACTCTGCATTGAATGATGTTTTTAAATCTGTATTTCCTATATACGATTATGCTAATAACTGTAAATTAGAATATAGTAAATTCACACTAGGTAAAGAAGAGTATAGTGAAGAAGAGTGTAGAATAACTGGTAAAAGTTACTCTGTTCCTATTAAAGTAGATTTAAAATTATCGGTAAATATTGACCCTAAATCTCCTGGAAAATTAGAAATATTTGAAAATAAAGAAGTCTTCCTAGGTGACATGCCTATAATGACTAAGTTTGGGACATTTATTATAAATGGTACCGAAAGAGTTGTTGTATCTCAATTACATAGATCGCCTGGTGTATTTTTTGACCATGATCGTGGCAAAACACATTCGTCTGGTAAGTTATTATTTTCAGCAAGAGTAATACCATACCGTGGATCTTGGTTAGATTTTGAGTTTGATCAAAAAGATATTATCTTTGCAAGGATTGATAGAAGAAGAAAGATAGCGTCAACAATTATATTAAGAGCTCTAGGTTATGACACAAAGCAAATCATAGATTTATTCTATGATAGCAATAAGGTTACTATTGAGAAAGAACAATTTTTTATTGAACAGAAATTAGATGACCTTAAGGGAAGTATTGCTGCTTTTGATATACTGCATGGTAAAAAAGTTATTGTAGCAAAAGGTAAGAGAATTAATATACAGCATATTGAGGCAGCTAAAAAAGCCAAAATGAAAAGTTTCCCTGTGCCAAATGAATTCCTATGGGGTAAAAGAATTTCTAGTGACGTCATAGATAAAAAAACTGGTGAGGTAATCTTATCTTGCAACCAGCAAATTACACAAGAACTAGTTGCCACTATAATAGATACTGGATTGAATAAATTTGAGATACTTCATACTAATGAACTTGATAGAGGGCCATTCATATGTAATACATTGGATGTTGATCCTACAACTGATCAAGAAACAGCTCTCATAGAGATTTATAGAATGATGAGACCAGGCGAGCCTCCAACCAAAGATGCAGCATCTATGTTGTTTACAAATTTATTCCAATCAACCGACAGATATGATTTATCTGCAGTAGGTAGAATGAAATTTAATACCCGGGTTGGTAGAACTGAAACAGAAGGCGAAGGCATATTATCAAATGAAGATATAATCGAAGTTTTAAGAACATTAGTTAATATTAGAAACGGATATGACTCTGTTGATGATATTGATCATCTAGGAAATAGAAGAGTGAAATGTGTTGGAGAGATGGTTGAAAATGTATTTAGAATTGGTTTAGTTAGAGTTGAAAAAGCTGTGAAAGAGAGAATGAGTACAATGGAAATGGCTGATAGACTTCAACCAAAAGATCTTGTTAATTCAAAACCTATCACTGCAACACTCAAAGAATTCTTTGGAACAAGTCAGTTGTCACAATTTATGGACCAAAATAATCCTCTTGCTGAAATTACACATAAAAGAAGAATATCTGCGTTAGGACCTGGTGGTTTAACACGTGAGAGAGCTGGATTTGAAGTGAGAGATGTACATCCTACCCATTATGGCAGGGTTTGTCCTATAGAAACTCCAGAAGGTCCAAATATTGGACTAATCAACTCGCTTGCAACTTTTTCAAGAACTAATAATTATGGGTTTTTAGAAACCCCATACAGGGTAGTAGAAAAAAATAAAGTTAAGAATGACATACAGTGGTTATCTGCTATTGAAGAAAGCAAATATATAATTGCTCAGGCAAATACTGAATTAGATAAAAATAATAAAATGATGGGAGATTTAATTTCTTGTAGAAATAACAATGAGTTTATAATTTCTTCTCCAGAAAAAGTACAGTTAATGGATGTATCGCCTAAACAGGTTGTATCTGTTGCAGCTGCATTAATACCGTTTCTAGAGCATGATGATGCGAATAGAGCACTTATGGGATCTAACATGCAAAGACAAGCTGTACCTATACTTAAGCCAGAAAAGCCAATTGTTGGAACAGGTATTGAAAAAACTGTTGCTATTGATTCAGGTGCTTCATTTACTGCCAAAAGAGGTGGAGTGGTAGATTATGTTGATGCATCAAGAATAATTGTTAATGTAAATGAACTAGAAGTATTAGATGCGGATGATACTGGAGTAGATATTTATACATTAACTAAATATACGAGAACAAATCAAAACACTTGTATTAACCAAAAACCACTCGTAAGCACCGGTGATATTATAGAAAAAAATGATGTTATCGCTGATGGTCCATCTACAGATTTAGGAGAATTAGCTCTTGGTCAGAATATCCTCATTGCATTTATGACTTGGAATGGATATAACTTCGAAGATTCTATTCTAGTATCAGAAAGAGTTGTTGAGGAAGATAGGTTTACGTCGATACATATTGAGGAACTTGAATGTGTAGCGAGAGACACTAAGCTTGGTTCTGAAGAGATTACGTCAGATATTCCTAATGTAAGCGAAAGTTTGCTTGGTAAACTGGATGAATCTGGAATTGTTTATGTTGGAGCTGAAGTTAAAGCAAGTGATATATTAGTTGGTAAAGTTACACCGAAAGGAGAAAGTCAGCTTACTCCAGAAGAAAAGTTATTGAGAGCAATATTTGGTGAAAAAGCATCTGACGTTAAAGATACTTCATTGAAAGTCCCATCTGGAATGGATGGAACTGTGATAGACGTTAGAGTATTCACTAGAGAAGGTATTGATAAAGATAAAAGAGCGCTTGAGATACAAGTGGAAGCTATCAAGGCAGCTAGAAAAAACTTAGAAGATGAGCTTAGAATTAATCAAGAAAATCTTTACTCAAGGGTAAGAAAACTTATATCAAACAAACAGGTGACAAAAGCTCCGGGTAATATTAAATCAGGAACAAAAGTTACATCTGTGATGCTCGAAGAAATTGATAATTCAGAGTTATTTAAATTTACTTTAAAAACAGAATCTGGAAATATTTCTCTTGCAGCTATTTCTAGCCAATTTGATAAATTAGCAGAAAAATTTTCTGAAGACTTAGAGAATATTACTCAAAAAATATCACAACATGATGACTTGGGTCCTGGAATACAGAAAAAAGTTAAAGTTTATTTGGCGGTGAAAAGAACATTGCAGCCAGGCGATAAAATGGCTGGAAGACATGGAAATAAGGGTGTGATTTCACAAATAGTTCCAGTTGAAGATATGCCTCATACTGCAGATGGTAGACCAGTTGATGTGGTATTAAACCCATTAGGCGTTCCTTCAAGAATGAATGTTGGACAGGTTCTTGAAACCCACTTAGGCTGGGCAGCGAAAGGCATAGGATTTAAGATTGCTGAAATGGCAGATGATAAGGCTAATCCAAAAAAACTTAGAAGCTATCTAGGAGAAGTTTATTCTACATGCCCAGGATTTGAAAAGCATGATCTAAAAAGTTTTTCTGATAATGAGATAGATATACTAGCAGATAATTTAAGATTAGGTGTTCCAATGGCGACACCAGTTTTTGATGGAGCATCAGAGCAAGAAATTAAAGCAATGCTAGAGCTTGCTGATTTACCTGTAAGTGGTCAAGCTGAATTATTTGATGGAAGGACTGGAGAAATGTTTGATAGACCAGTAACCATTGGTTATATGTATATTATTAAACTAAACCATTTAGTTGATGATAAAATGCATGCTCGTTCTACAGGGCCATATAGTTTAGTTACTCAGCAACCGTTGGGTGGTAAAGCACAGTTTGGTGGACAACGATTTGGAGAAATGGAAGTTTGGGCATTGCAGGCATATGGTGCAACCCATACTTTACAGGAAATGTTAACCGTTAAATCTGATGATGTTGCCGGAAGGAATCGTATATACAAGAATATTGTAGACGGTGACTTTACTTCAGAAGCACATGTTCCGGAATCGTTTAATGTGCTATTAAAAGAAATAAGGTCTCTAGGTATCAATATTGACCTTGATTTAGAGAACAAAGAAACTTAAGGAGTTTATTATGAAAGACATGTTAAATTTGTTTAAAAAAACTACTAAAGAAGATAATTTTGATCATATTAAAATCTCCTTAGCTTCACCTGATCTCATGAGATCTTGGTCTTATGGAGAAGTCCGTAAGCCTGAAACAATTAACTATAGAACATTTAAACCAGAAAGAGATGGCTTATTCTGTGCGAAAATTTTTGGCCCTATAAAAGATTATGAATGTCTATGCGGCAAGTATAAGAGGTTAAAACATAGAGGGGTTATCTGTGAAAAATGTGGCGTTGAAGTTACCTTGTCTAAAGTCAGAAGAGACAGAATGGGGCACATTGAATTAGCATCACCAGTTGCTCATATCTGGTATTTAAGATCATTACCGTCAAGAATTGGATTAATGCTAGATATGACTTTAAGAGAAATTGAAAAAGCTCTCTACTTTGAAGCATATATCGTAATAGATGGGGGTTTGACACCTTTGGAAAGAGGACAGTTGTTATCTGAAGATGCTTATCAGCAAGCTATAGGTGAATATGGTACGGATTTAAAAGTAGGAATGGGCGCTGAAGCTATAATGGAATTATTGCAAGAAATTGAGCTCAAGAAAACATTTGAAGATTTAAAAGATGAGATTGCTCATACGAAGTCTCAAGCCAAAAATAAAAGAAATGTAAAACGTTTAAAATTGATTGAGTCATTTATTAAATCTGGAAATAAACCAGAGTGGATGATACTCAGCGTACTACCAGTATTACCACCAGACTTGAGACCTTTAGTACCATTAGAAGGTGGAAGGTTCGCAACCTCTGATTTAAATGATTTATATAGAAGAGTTATAAATAGAAATAATAGATTAAAAAGATTATTAGAACTTAAGGCTCCAGAAATAATTGTACGTAATGAAAAAAGAATGTTGCAAGAATCAGTAGATGCCCTTCTTGATAATGGTAGAAGAGGTCGTGCAATCACAGGTACAAATAAAAGACCGCTTAAGTCACTTGCAGATATGATTAAAGGCAAAGGTGGAAGATTTAGGCAAAACCTTTTAGGCAAAAGGGTAGATTATTCTGGTAGGTCTGTAATTGTTGTTGGACCAACTTTAAGGTTGCATCAATGCGGTATACCAAAAAAAATGGCTTTAGAATTATTTAAACCACATATATTTGGTAAATTACATTTGCGTGGTATTACAACCACAATTAAAGCTGCTAAAAAAGTTGTTGAGCAAGAGGGAGAAGAAGTTTGGGATATTCTGGATGAAATTATCAAGGAGTATCCGGTAATGTTAAATAGAGCGCCAACACTTCATAGATTAGGCATCCAAGCATTCGAGCCTATTTTGATAGAAGGAAAAGCAATACAACTTCATCCATTAGTATGTGCAGCATTCAATGCTGATTTTGATGGTGATCAAATGGCTGTTCATGTGCCTCTGTCTTTAGAAGCACAAGTTGAAACTAGAGTGCTCATGTTGTCAAGTAATAATATTCTATCGCCTTCTAATGGAAGTCCAATAATTGTTCCTTCTCAAGATATTGTTCTGGGTATTTATTATATGTCTAGAGAAAAACCTAATGCCATGGGCGAGGGGATGATTTTTAGTGATGTGGAAGAAGTTCATAGAGCTTATCAGCAAAAAATTGTTAGTTTGCAAGCTAAAATACGAGTGAGAATTGAGATTAAAGAAAGTGAAGATGATGATTTGCCAGCTGTACCAAAAATTGTGTCCACTACTGTGGGTAGGGCAGTTTTAGCTGAAATACTTCCTAAAGATATACCATTTACATATATAAATAAAGATCTAGATAAGAGAGCTATATCGGCATTATTTGATGCTTCATATCGTCTTGCAGGTCTTAAAGCAACGGTATTGTTAGCTGATCAAATTATGTATACAGGTTTTAAATATTCTACAATTTCAGGAGTATCAGTTGGGGCTGATGACATGGTTATACCACAACAGAAAGAGAAAATGGTTATTTCTGCTGAGAAAGAAGTTAAAGATATTGAAAAACAATACAACTCAGGTCTTCTTACATCTGGTGAGAGATATAATAAAGTTGTTGATATTTGGTCGCATACAAATGACCAGGTTTCACAAGCGATGATGAAAGAATTAGGAGTAGAGAAATCAAAGATAAAAGGTGGGAAAACAGTAGAGCATAAGTCATTTAATTCTATTTATATGATGGCAGATTCTGGTGCTAGGGGATCCGCAGCACAAATTAGACAACTCTCAGGAATGAGAGGTTTAATGGCGAAACCTGATGGATCAATTATTGAAACACCTATTACTGCAAACTTTAGAGAAGGGTTAAATGTCATGCAGTACTTTATTTCTACTCATGGAGCAAGAAAAGGACTTGCTGATACTGCACTTAAAACTGCTAACTCTGGATATTTGACAAGAAGACTTGTAGATGTATCTCAGGATTTAGTTGTAGTAGAGGATGATTGTGGTACCGAATCTGGTATTCTCATGAAGCCACTTATCGAGGGTGGGGATATTGTCCAACCATTAAGGGAAAGAGTATTAGGAAGAACTTTATTAAGAGACTTGAGTGCTGCAAATTCTAAAACAGTAATTCTTCCAAAGGACACTCTTATCGATGAAAAAAATGTAGTTTTACTTGAACAAAATGCAGTCGATGAAGTTTGGGTTAGATCAGCGATTACCTGCGAGACCAGACATGGAATATGCGGTAAATGTTATGGAAGAGACTTAGCGAAAGGTAGACAGGTATCTTCTGGCGAAGCAGTTGGTGTTGTAGCTGCTCAATCTATTGGTGAGCCTGGTACTCAGTTAACAATGAGAACATTCCATATTGGAGGAGCCGCATCAAGATCTGTGGCAGCTAACAGTATTGAGGTTAAATCTTCAGGAACAGCAAAATATCACAATCTTAATGTGGTTGCTAATACAGAAAAACATAATGTTGTAGTTTCTAGATCTGGAGAATTAGGGATTCTAGATGGCAGTGGAAGAGAAAAAGAAAGATATAAAATTCCGTATGGTTCCGTTATTACTATTAATGATGGAGATAAAGTGGAAATGGGGCAGACAACTGCCACGTGGGACCCATACACAACTCCAATTATCACAGAAACAGCTGGTATTGTTAAATTCGTAGATTTTGTTGAAGGAGTCAGTGTAGAAAAAATTACTGATGATATGACAGGCATATCTTCAATACTTATTAAAGATCAATCAAGTGTTTCATTTGATAAAAATTTAAAACCCATGGTTACATTGGTTGATAGCAAAGGAATGGATTTGAATATAACAAACTCAAGTTTACCAGCTCATTTCATATTACCATCGAAGTCTAATGTATCTTTGACAGATGGGATGGCTATTGGAATAGGCGATACGATTGCTAGAACTCCAAGAGAAACATCGGGAACAAGAGATATAACGGGTGGCTTACCTAGAGTTGCTGATTTATTTGAAGCAAGAATTCCAAAAGATAAGGCTGAGCTTGCTGAAATGACGGGTATTGTTTCATTTGGCAAAGAAACCAAAGGCAAGAGAAGATTGGAAGTAACTTATACAAATAAAGATGGTATTGAAGATAAACATGTTCAAATGCTAGCAAAAACAAAACTCTTGAATGTATTTGAGGGAGCAAAAGTTGAGAAAGGTGAAATCATCTCAGAAGGAGCTTTAGATCCACATGATATTTTAAGATATAGAGGTGTTACAGAGTTAGCGGAACATATCGTGAAAGAGGTTCAGGATGTTTATCGTCTTCAAGGTGTGGCTATTAACGATAAACATATTGAAGTAATATTAAAGCAAATGCTGAAGAAGGTTGAAATAGAATCAATTGGAGATGCTGACTTGATAGTTGGAGAACAAATGGAAAAAACAGCTATGTTAGAAGTTATAGACGAGCTTAAGTCTTCAAATCCTAATGCTCTATTGCCAACTTTTAGACCTGTATTGCTTGGTATTACCAAGGCTTCACTCGTAACTAATTCATTTATATCAGCAGCCTCATTCCAGGAGACTACTAGAGTCTTAACGGATGCAGCTGTAAATGGTAAAAAGGATTTCTTGAGAGGACTAAAAGAGAATGTGGTTGTTGGAAGATTAATACCATGTGGTACGAGTTTATCAACTAAGAGAAATGAAAAAACCAAGGATGACCAAACTGCTCTAATTGAAAAAGAGCTAGCAGAAGAAATGACCGCTTATACGGAAAATA
Organism: Gammaproteobacteria bacterium; assembly: GCA_029246085.1. Lineage (GTDB taxonomy): Bacteria > Pseudomonadota > Gammaproteobacteria. The sequence goes on along the minus strand of JAQWOB010000011.1, from coordinate 52,305 downwards.
AGAATGCAGTTATTGATGAGGAAACACCAGTAGATCCTGTTTAAACGATTATTTCATTAAATCATTGGTTAAAAATCAAGGTTTAATGAGATGTTTGTTGCAATATCTGCTTGACAGCTATATGCTGTGCGAATAGAATTTTTGAATTAAATATAAGATATATTATGACTACAATTAATCAACTTGTTAGAAAACCAAGAAGGGATAAAGTTTATAAAACAGCTGTTCCTGCGTTAGAAGCATGTCCTCAGAGAAGAGGAGTATGTACTCGCGTGTATACGACAACCCCAAAAAAACCAAACTCTGCCCTAAGAAAGGTAGCTAGGGTTAAATTAACAAATGGTCAGGAAGTAACGTCATATATTGGTGGAGAAGGTCATAATCTACAGGAACATTCAGTTGTAGTTATACGTGGTGGAAGAGTAAAAGATTTGCCGGGTGTTCGATATCATGTTGTAAGAGGAAGCCTAGATACTCAAGGGGTAGAAAACCGCAGACAAGGAAGATCAAAATATGGAACAAAAAAGCCAAAAGCTTAAATAAAAATTATGCCTAGAAAAAAAACTATATTTAAAAAATATCTAAAACCAGATCCTATTTTCAATAGTACTGTAGTTTCAAGATTTACAAATATGATTATGTCTGATGGTAAAAAAAGAACAGCTGAAAAAATAATTTATGCAGCTCTAGAAATTATGAGTGCAAAGAATAAAGCGGACCCATTATCAATGATGGAAAAAGCTCTACAAAACGTAAGTCCATCTGTTGAAGTTAAATCAAGAAGAGTTGGCGGATCAAACTATCAAGTCCCAGTAGAAGTTAACCCAAGACGAAGATTGTCTTTAGCTATGCGATGGATTTTAGATGCTGCATTAAAAAGAAATGATAAATCAATGAAGAATAAATTAGCATCAGAATTATTAGATGCCTGTGAAGGTAAAGGTTCCGCCGTTAAGAAAAGAGAAGATGTTCATAAAATGGCAGAAGCTAATAAAGCATTTGCGCATTATAGGTGGTAACAAATGGCTAGAAAGACTCCCATAGAAAATTATAGAAATATTGGTATTATGGCCCATATTGATGCTGGCAAGACAACTACCACAGAAAGAATATTATATTATACAGGTGTATCTCATAAAATTGGTGAAGTGCATGATGGTGCTGCAACAATGGACTGGATGGAGCAAGAGCAAGAAAGAGGTATCACTATAACGTCAGCTGCAACTACATGTTTTTGGAAAGGCAGTCTTGGCCAGTTCCCGGAACATAGAATTAATATCATTGATACTCCCGGACATGTTGATTTCACAATTGAAGTTGAAAGATCACTACGAGTACTAGATGGTGCTGTTGCAGTATTTTGTGCGGTAGGTGGGGTCGAACCTCAATCAGAAACTGTTTGGAGACAAGCTAATAAATATAATGTACCAAGAATGGTATTTGTAAATAAAATGGATAGAGCAGGAGCAGATTATTTCAGAGTTGTAGAGCAAATAAAAACAAGACTTGGTTCAACACCTGTCACTTTACAAGTTCCAATAGGATCAGAAGATCAATTCAGAGGTATTGTCGATTTACTAACAATGAAAGCAATAATTTGGGAAGAGGAAAATATGGGAATGAAGTTTGAAACTTTAGATATCCCATCAGACTTACAAGATCAATCAAATAAATTAAGAGAACAACTATTAGAGACTGCAGCTGAAGCAAGCGAAGAACTTATGGACGAGTATCTTACTAATGGTGACTTACCAGTTGAAAAAATTATAGAAGGATTAAGAATTAGAACTTTAGCTAATGAAATAGTTTTAGCGCAGTGCGGTACTGCTTTTAAAAATAAGGGCGTACAAACAATGTTAGATAATGTTATAAATTATATGCCAGCACCAATTGATGTGCCTGCTATAACAGGAGTTTTAGATGATAAAGACGAAACCCCTGCTGAGAGAAAATCATCAGATGATGAGCCATTTTCATCATTAGCATTTAAGATAGCAACTGACCCATTCGTGGGTTCATTAACATTTTTCAGAGTTTATTCAGGTGTGCTTAAAGCCGGAGATTCAGTCTATAACGCAACAACAATGAAGAAAGAAAGAATTGGTAGAATATTGTTAATGCATGCCAATTCCAAAGAAGATGTTAAAGAAGTAAGAGCTGGTGATATAGCTGCAGCTGTAGGATTAAAAACAGTAACTACTGGACATACATTATGTACTCCAGATTCAATAATTACACTAGAAAGAATGGAATTTCCTGAGCCTGTAATATCTATTGCAGTAGAACCTAAAACAAAAGCTGACCAAGAAAAAATGGGGTTAGCACTAGGCAAGTTAGCACAAGAAGATCCATCATTTAAAGTAGCGACAGACCAAGAATCAAATCAAACAATAATTTCTGGAATGGGAGAACTTCATCTTGAAATAATTGTTGATAGAATGAAAAGAGAATTTTCTGTTGAAGCAAATGTTGGAAAGCCACAAGTTGCATATAGAGAAACAATTAGAACACCTATTGAGCAGGAAGCTAAATATATTAAACAAAGTGGTGGTAGAGGACAGTACGGTCATGTATGGCTTAAACTTGAACCTCAAGAGTCAGGTACTGGCTTTGAATTTGTGAATGCTATTGTGGGTGGAGCAATACCTAGAGAATTTATTAACCCTGTTGAAAAAGGAATTATCGAGCAAATGGAAAATGGAGTGATTGGTGGATTTCCAGTTGTTGATGTCAAAGTAACTTTATATGATGGCTCTTTTCATGATGTTGATTCAAGTGAAGTAGCATTTAAAGTAGCTGGATCACAAGCATTTAAAGAAGGTGCTAAAAAAGCTAGACCAGTTATACTTGAACCAGTTATGTCTGTCGAAGCAGTAACCCCTAAGGATTATCTGGGAGATGTTACAGGAGATTTAAATAGACGAAGAGGGATTGTTCTTGGAATGGAAGATACTGCAATGGGTAACATAGTAAAAGCAGAAGTACCATTATCAGAGATGTTTGGATACTCGACATCATTAAGGTCAATGTCTCAAGGAAGAGCAACGTATACAATGGAATTTACTAAATATGCTGAACTACCATCAAGTGTAGCTGAAGCTTTAATACAACAGGCATCATAATGGTTACAAAAAAAGACACAGCTACTAAAGCAACTGCAAAAAAAGACACAGCTACTAAAGCAACTGCAAAAAAAGACACAGCTACTAAAGCAACTGCAAAAAAAGACACAGCTACTAAAGCAACTGCAAAAAAAAGCACTGCAACAAAAAAGAAAAATACTCAGACTATCAGAATAAGATTAAAAACATTTGACCATAAACTTATAGATTTATCGGCAAAAGAAATTGTTGAAACAGCAAAAAGAACAGGAGCTCGAGTATTAGGGCCTATTCCGTTACCTACCAGAAAAGAGAGGTTTACTATATTAGTATCCCCTCATGTAGATAAGGATGCTCGTGATCAATATGAGATTAGAACACATAAAAGATTGATGGATATCGTTGAGCCTACAGATAAAACTGTAGATGCTTTAATGAAATTAGACCTTGCTGCTGGCGTTGATGTTAAAATAGAATTAAATTAACATTTTTCGCTAAAAATCATACATAAAAAACTGAATATATGTTAAGATTCAGCACATTTTACGTATAAAACAGTATTATAACTAACTTTATCATTTTGAGGATAATAAAATGAGTATGGGTATTATAGGCCAAAAGACCGGAATGACTAGAATATTTGATAGCACAGGTATATCTGTCCCAGTTACTGCAATCAGTGTTTCTCCTACTCAAATCACACAAATTAAGACATTAGAAAAAGATGGCTACAAAGCTGTGCAAGTGTCTTATGGCCAAAAGAAAGAATCTAAAGTAAATAAGGCTGTTCTTGGGCATTACAAGAAAGCCGCAGTATCTCCTGGTAAAGGCTTAATGGAATTTAGACTGAATGACAAAGAGATGGAAGGTTTAGAAATTGGGAAATCAATAGATTTAAGTTTATTTAAAGTTGGAGAACATGTTGACATAACCGGTACTACACTTGGTAAAGGTTTTCAAGGTGGAGTAAAACGTCATCATTTTGCAACTCAAGATGCTACGCATGGTAATTCATTATCACATCGTGCTCATGGTGCTACAGGGCAATGTCAAGATCCTGGACGTGTATTCAAAGGTAAAAAAATGGCTGGTCAGCTAGGTAATGTTAGAAATACAATTCAAAATCTAGTAATAGTTAAAATCCTTTTAGATGATAATACGATATTAGTAAAAGGATCAATACCTGGGCATGATGGTTCAAACGTAATTATCAAACCAACTAGAAAAAAATATACTCCTAGAGAAATATTAACAATCGAAGAAACTGTTGTAGAAGAAGTTAAAGCAGCAGCTCCAAGTAAAGAATCAAAACCTGCTGAAAATGTAAAAGCAGAAGAAGGAACTAAAGAATAATAAAATGGCTGCAATAGATTTAAATAAGATATTTAGTAAAGAGTTTAATGAGTCACTTGTTCATCAGGTTGCGACTGACTATATGTCAAATCAGCGTTCTGGCACAAAAGCACAGAAAAATAGATCAGCAGTAAGTGGTGGTGGCGCAAAACCTAGACCCCAAAAAGGTTCTGGTAGAGCAAGGGCTGGAACAACAAGAGGTCCAATCTGGAGAAAAGGTGGAGTAACATTTGCTGCATCACCAAAAGATTATAATAAAAAGATTAATAAAAAAATGTATAAAAACGCAATGAATTGCATTTTTTCTGAGTTAAATAGAAAAGAACGTTTATTTTGTGTGGAAGACTTTAATGTTACGGAACCAAAGACTAAAGCATTTGTAGCAGAGTTAACAAAACTAAAAATAACAAATACGTTACTTATAGTTCATGAAGGAAAAATAAATGTTTTCTTGGCTGGAAGAAATCTTAAGAATGTAGAAATAGTGAGCCCACTCGGAATGAACCCTTATAATTTAATGAGATATGATAATGTGATTATTGACTCGACGATACTTGATAAAGTACAAGGTATGACATCATGAATAACGAAAGACTCATGAATATAATTGTATCACCACGTATTTCTGAAAAAGCAACAGCAAAGGCTGATTTAGAAAAGCAACATGTATTTTCAGTACTAAAAGATGCTAATAAATTAGAAGTAAAAAAAGCTGTTGAAAAAATGTTTGAAGTTAAGGTAGAGCAAGTACGTTTATTAAATGTACCAGGAAAACTTAAAAGAGTTGGAAGAAAATTCGGTAAAACTAAAGATTGGAAAAAAGCATACGTTAAACTTAAAGAAGGTTATGACATAAGCTATGGAGAATTAGAGGCTAAGTAATGGCATTAATAAGATCAAAACCAACTTCTCCGGGAGTAAGACATAAAGTTAAAATTAGCAGCCCTGAGCTTCATAAAGGTAAGCCGTGCGAAGCATTAATAGCTAAACTTAGTAAGACTGGTGGCAGAAACAATAAAGGTAGGATAACTACTAGGCACATCGGTGGCGGGCATAAAAGAAGTTACCGCATAATTGATTTTAAACGCGATAAAGATAATATTGCAGCAAAAGTTGAAAGACTTGAGTATGATCCAAATAGAAATGCTCATATAGCATTACTGTTATACATAGATGGAGAGCGTAGATATATTATCGCTCCTAAGAATATTAAGCCTGGAGATCCAATAATATCTGGTGAAGCATCACCAATAGCAATTGGAAATTCGCTACCAATGAAAAATATACCAGTTGGTACGCAGGTTCATTGTATTGAAATGAAGCCTGAAAAAGGTGCTCAAATTGCAAGAAGTGCTGGAACTTCTGCTCAAATAGCAGCTATTGAAGGAGAATATGTCACTATCAAATTAAGATCTGGTGAAATGAGAAAAATATTTTCTAAATGTAAGGCTACTATTGGTGAAGTTGGTAATAGTGAATTTAATTTACAATCACTCGGTAAAGCCGGTGCTAAAAGATGGCTTGGAGTTAGACCTACTGTTAGGGGAGTAGCGATGAATCCTATTGATCATCCACATGGTGGTGGTGAAGGGAAAACATCGGGTGGTAGACATCCTGTTTCTCCATGGGGAACACCTACTAAGGGTTATAAAACAAGATCTAATAAAAGAACAGATAACATGATAGTTAGACGCAGATCTAACAAGAAAAGGAAATAATTATGGCAAGATCACTTAAAAAAGGGCCTTTTATTGATTATCATTTACAAGCTAAAGTTGATAAAGCTGTGGAGAATAATGATAAAAAGCCTATTAAGACATGGTCAAGAAGATCTGTTATATCCCCAGATATGGTTGGTCTAACGATTGGAGTTCATAATGGAAAACAACATGTGCCCGTATATGTTACGGAAAACATGGTTGGTCATAAATTAGGTGAATTTTCACCAACAAGATTATTTAAAGGACATTCGGGAGATAGAAAAGCTAAGGCTACGTAAGATTATGAATACACGTGCAATATTAAAATATCAAAGAATCTCTGCTCAGAAAGCTAGACTTGTAGCTAATGTTGTTAGAGGTTTAAAAGTAGATAAAGCAATTGAATTTCTAACTTTTAATAATAAGAAAGCATCTAGAATGATTTTAAAAGTATTGGAATCAGCTGTAGCTAATGCTGAGAATAATAATTCTCATGATATTGATGATTTAATAGTTAAGAATATTTTAGTAGATGAAGGCCCTACACAAAAAAGACATATGCCAAGAGCTCGGGGAAGAGTAAACGAAATTTTAAAAAGAAGCAGCCACATAACGGTAATTGTTTCAGATGGTAAAGAGGTTTAATTATGGGACAGAAAGTACATCCACATGGATATAGATTAGGAATTTCAACTGATTGGAACTCCAAATGGTATGCCAATGCTAAAGAATTCCCCAAATTCTTATTAGAGGATATTAAGGTTAGAGATTATTTGAGAGCTACACTAAAGCATGCATCTGTTAGTAGAATTTTAATTGAAAGACCAACCAAAGAAGCTGTTGTAACTGTATATTCATCTAGACCTGGAATAGTTATTGGGAAAAAAGGGGAAGATATAGATAAGTATAGAAACAAGATATCGTTAATTATGGGATTACCAAAGAATAAGATCAAACTAAATGTTAAAGAGATTAGAAAACCAGAGCTTGATGCTCACTTAGTTGCCGAAGGAATTGCTCAGCAATTAGAGAGAAGAATAATGTATAGAAGGGCAATGAAAAGAGCGGTAACAAATACCATTCGACTTGGGGCATTAGGGATTAAAGTTAATGTTGGTGGAAGATTAAATGGTGCAGAGATTGCAAGAAGTGAATGGTATAGAGAAGGACGAGTACCTTTGCATACACTCAAGGCAAATATTGATTATGGTGTTGCAGAAGCAATGACAACGTATGGCATTATTGGGATTAAAGTATGGATACATCATGCAGATGATTCGGATAATACCAAAGAATCTGATAAGAAAATGAATAAGAATACTGTTAGTGGTAAATAAATTATGTTACAACCAAAAAAAACTAAGTATAGAAAACAGCAAAAAGGCAAACTAAGAGGGTTTGCAACATCTGGTGCTAAAGTAAGTTTTGGAGAATTTGGTCTTAAAGCTATTACACGTGGAAGAGTGACGGCTAGACAAATAGAAGCTGCTAGAAGAGCAATGACAAGATATATAAAACGTGGTGGAAAAATTTGGATACGTATATTCCCAGATGTTCCTATAACTAAAAAACCTGTTGAAGTTAGAATGGGCAAAGGGAAAGGAAACGTAGAATATTGGGCAGCTAAAGTACAGCCCGGTAAAGTATTATATGAGATGGAAGGAGTAACAGAAGAGGTAGCAAGAGAAGCATTTAGACTAGCTTCAGCAAAATTACCTGTTATAACTACTTTTATAACTAGGGCGATAATGTAATGAAAACTGAAGAGTATAGGAATAAAACTAACGCTGAACTTTTACAAGAGCTAGATGGTCTAGTTAAGGAAAGATTCACATTGCGTATACAGAGAGGAACAGGATTAAATCCCAAGCCTCACTTATTTTCTATAAATAAAAAAAGCATAGCTAGAATTAAAACTATATTAAATGAGAAAAAAGCAGATGGAAAATAAAAAAGTAAAAATAATATTAGCTAAAGTATTTAGTAATAAAATGGATAAGTCTGCAACCGTAATAGTTGAAAGGCAAATAAAGCATCCAGTAAATGGAAAATTTATTAAGAGGACAAGTAAGTTTCATATTCATGATGAAAATAATGAATGTGTAATTGGACAGCAAGTTCGTATACAACAAACAAGACCAATCTCAAAAACAAAATTTTGGACCTTGGTCAAGGAAGATTAGAGAAATAAAATGATACAAATGCAAACTACATTAGTCTCGGCAGACAATAGCGGCGCAAAGAAATTAATGTGTATAAAAGTATTGGGTGGCTCGCATAGAAGATATGCATCTATTGGCGATGTTATAAAAGTCTCTATAAAGGATGCGATTCCTAAAGGCAAGGTTAAGAAAGGCGAGGTATATAACGCGGTAGTAGTGAGAACTAAAAAGGCGATTAAAAGACCTGATGGTTCAGCTATAAGATTTGATAGCAATGCATGCGTTTTGTTAAGTGCTAAATTAGAACCACTTGGAACACGTATATTTGGACCTGTTACAAGAGAATTAAGAGCGTTAACGTTTATGAAAATTGTATCGTTAGCTCCAGAGGTATTATGAATAAGTTAAAGAAAGGCGATTCAGTAATTGTAATTGCAGGAAAAGATAAAGGTAAAAAAGGTGAGATTCTTAAAGTTATTGAGCCCAATAAACTGTTAATTGCAAATATTAATTTAGCAAAGAAACATGTGAAGCCAAACCCTAATAAACAAGAGAGCGGAGGGATCATTGAAAAGGAAATGCCGATTCAAATCTCAAATGTGATGATTTTAAATCCGATTTCTAAAAAAGGTGATCGTGTTGGAATGAAAACATTGGAAAATGGCAAAAAAGTAAGGATATATAAATCTAGTAAAGAGGTTATAGATATTTAGTATGAACACATATAATGAATTTTACAGAGATAACATTGTGCCAGCCTTAATGGAAGTATTAAAGGTTAAGTCTCCAATGAATGTTCCTAAATTAACCAAAATTACCTTGAATATGGGACTAGGTTCTGCAGTGAGTGATAAAAAAGTACTAGAATCAGCTCAAGCTGAATTAACTCAGATAAGTGGACAAAAAGCTGTTTTAACATATGCAAAAAAATCAATTGCTAACTTTAAATTAAGAGAAGGTATGCCAATTGGATGCAAAGTCACGCTTAGAAATGAAAAAATGTATGATTTTTTTGAAAAACTTATTAAAATTTCACTACCAAGAACACGTGACTTTAGAGGTTTAAATCCTAATTCATTTGATGGTAGAGGTAACTATACATTAGGGGTAAAGGAGCATATTATTTTTCCAGAAATAGATTTCGATAGGATAGATAGAATTAAAGGGTTAGATATTACAATCACTACTAGCGCTAAAAATAATCAGGAGGCAATGGAGCTTTTTAAGCAATTTAATTTTCCATTTAAATAATTATGGCTAAACTTTCAATAATTCAAAGAGAAAAAAAACGCGCAGTATGCGTATTAAAGTATGCAACTAAAAGAGATGCTCTTAAGGAGCAGTTAAAAAATCCTAACCTAGAGATGGAAGAGCTATTATTGCTTAGAAAAAAACTACAAAAATTGCCTATTAACTCAGCAGCTATTAGACAAAGAAATAGATGTTCCTTGACTGGAAGACCAAGAGGAGTTTATAGAAAATTTGGATTAGGAAGATCTAAGCTAAGAAAAGCTGCAATGAGGGGCGATATACCCGGTTTAACTAAGGCGAGTTGGTAAAAATTATGAGCATGAGCGATACAATAGCAGATTTGCTAACGAGAATAAGAAATGGGCAGAGCGCAGAAAAAGAAGCTGTAACTATGCCGTTTTCAAAAATGAAATTATCTATTTGCAAGGTTCTTGAGAGTGAGGGTTATATTGATTCCACCGAGGTATCTGGTGATCTCAAAAAAGAATTAACAGTATTATTAAAATATTATGAAGGTAAACCAGTTATAGAAAATATTGAAAGAATTAGTAAACCTAGTCTTCGTATTTTTAAGCCTGCAAAACAAGTGCCAAATGTAAGAAATGGGTTAGGAATATGTATTGTCTCAACATCGCATGGAGTGATGACCGATAAAGAAGCTCGTGAAAAGAATTATGGAGGTGAGATAATTTGTATTGTCTCATAAGTATAAAAAATGTCTAAAATAGCAAGTAAGCCAATTCAAATACCCGAAAGTATTAAATTTATGATTAATGAAAATTTAATTAATATTGAGGGCCCAATGGGGAAACTCTCTTTTGAGAAACATTCTAATATTACTGTGGATGTAAAAGATGGTTTTGCTCAAGTTAAAACTGAAGACGCAGATTGCATAGCGTTATCTGGAACTACAAGAACTTTGCTTGCTAATATGGTCCATGGCGTCACCAGTAACTGGGTTAAGAAATTAAAAATGATTGGGGTTGGTTATAGGGCAAAAGCTGATTTAAAAAATTTAGAGTTAACCGTAGGATTCTCTCACCCTGTTGTCTATCCAGTGCCAGAAGGTTTGAAAATTGAAACACCTACTCAAACAGAGATAGTTATTACCGGTGTTGATAAACAAAGGGTTGGACAAGCTGCTGCAGAAATAAGAGCATATAGACCTCCTGAACCTTATAAAGGAAAAGGCATTAGATATGAAGATGAAGAAGTTATTAAAAAAGAGGCTAAGAAAAAATGATCCGTGTAAATAAGAATAGCAGAGATTCGCGATTAAGACGTGCTCGTAAGTCAAGAGCTAGGATTAGTGTATCTAGTGAATATAGGCTGAGCGTTTATAGATCAGTTAAACATATATATTTGCAACTTCTAACTTCTAATGGAAGTAAAGTGCTTACAACTATATCTACAAATCAAAAAGATCTTAAAGGAAAAATTAAATCTAATAATATTGAGTCTTCAAAAATGATTGGTAAACTGATGGCAGATTATATTAAAAAAGAGAAAATTGGAAAGATAGCATTTGATAGATCAGGCTATAGATATCATGGAAAAATTAAAGCTTTAGCTGATTCTATGCGTGAAAATGGAGTGAAGATATAATGGCATACGATGATAAAAAATCAGATTATATAGAAAAATTAGTTGCCGTAAACCGTACAGCTAAAGTCGTTAAAGGTGGGAGACAATTTAGTTTTACTGCGCTAACAGTTGTTGGAGATGGCAATGGTAGAATTGGTTATGGTTATGGGAAAGCAAAAGAAGTACCAATGGCTATACAAAAGGCAATGGACAAAGCTAAAAATAGCATGGTTAGTGTTGCTCTTAAAAATGGAACTTTGCATCATGAAGTCACACATTCGCATGGTGCAGCTAAAATTTTCATGAAACCAGCTGGAGAAGGTACAGGAGTAATTGCAGGTGGAGCCATGAGAGCTGTATTTGAAGCTACTGGTATCCATAATGTTTTAGCGAAGAGTATTGGTTCAACTAACCCTATTAATGTTGTAAAGGCAACGGTTAAGGGTTTAGAGTCTATGTTTTATCCTGCATATGTAGCAGCAAAACGTGGAAAAAAAACAAGTGAGTTATAATAATGGCTAAGCAAGATAAAAACACAGTAACAGTTAAGCAAACAAGAAGTTTGATTGGCAGCACAAAAAAACAAGTAGCATCAATTAAAGGTTTGGGATTAAGAAGAATTAATCATGAAGTTACACTTGAAGATACTCCAGCAATCCGAGGAATGATTAGAGTTGTAAGACATATGGTAGAAATTAGTAATTAGTAGGTAAAATGATGAGTAGTTTATTAAATGAAATAAAACCTAATAGCGATAGCAAATCTAATAGAAAAAGAGTTGGTAGAGGTGGCGGGTCAGGTACCGGGAAAACTTGCGGTAGAGGACATAAGGGTCAAAAAGCAAGAACAGGCGGAACAATCCGTATAGGTTTTGAGGGTGGACAAATGCCTTTACAAAGAAGACTTCCAAAAGTTGGGTTTTCATCTCGCGTCAATCTTCTTTCTACCGAGGTTAAATACGATCATTTAGTGAAAATTAAAGAAGATGAGATAACAATAGAATTATTAAGAAAATATAAACTAATCAAAACAAAGATTCAAAAAGTAAAAATAATAGGACCCTGTACCATTAAAGAGAAGAAAACTTTAAAAGATATGGCGTGTACTAAATCTGTAATGGAATTCACAAAGAAGTAAGGAAATATGTCTAGATCAGGAAATAATATGACAGGTGGACTTGGTGGTTTAACAAAATCAGTTGAGTTAAGACAAAGAATTATCTTTGTTGTACTTGCTTTGATGGTGTTTAGACTAGGAAGTTTTATTACATTGCCGGGCATTGACCCTTCCGTTATGAAATTTTTATTTGAGCAGCAAAGGGGTAGCATCTTGGATATGTTTAATATGTTTTCCGGTGGCTCCCTATCTAGAATGTCACTATTTGCGCTAGGAGTAATGCCATATATTTCAGCATCGATTATTATTCAGATGATGACCCATGTTTATGCGCCATTAGTGCAGTTGAGAAAAGAAGGGGAAAGAGGAAGAAAAAAAATTACCAAATATACTAGATACTTTACTTTAGTACTTGCAATTATGCAGTCGTTTGGTGTTTCATCTGCTCTTCAAAATCAAAATACGGGCAGTACTATATTGGTTCTTGACCCAGGTTTCACTTTTGTTGGCATAGCCGTTATAACCTTAGTTACTGGAACAATGTTCCTTGTATGGTTAGGAGAACAAATTACGGAAAGAGGAATTGGCAATGGTATATCAATACTTATATTTGCGGGTATAGTTGCCGGCTTACCATCAGCTATTGGCAATACAGTTGAGCTAGCAAGCAATGGAGAGTTACAAGGTTTTACGGTAATTCTTATATTTTTATTAGTAATATTAATTACGGCTGTAGTGATATATGTTGAGCGTGGACAAAGAAAAATTCCAATAAATTATGCGAGAAAAATGCAGGGTAGAAAAATGTACGCTGCACAAAGTTCACATTTACCATTGAAGATCAATATGGCTGGAGTCATACCACCAATTTTTGCTTCAGCAATAATATTATTTCCAGCAACTATTGCGAGTTGGGGTGGAATAGGCAATGAGGGAGGTATAGTGCAAACTATCGCTTTATCATTATCTCCAGGACAACCGTTATATATATTACTTTACTCATTCGCGATTATATTCTTTTGTTATTTTTACACCGCACTTGTCTTTAATGCTAGAGAGACAGCGGATAATCTTAAAAAAACAGGAGCTTTTATCCCGGGCATTAGACCAGGGGAGCAAACAGCAGAATATATTGATGATATAACTACTAAATTAACGACTATTGGCGCCATATACATAACCACAGTATGTCTATTACCTGAGTTTCTAATTTTATATTTTAATGTACCGTTCTATTTTGGTGGAACATCATTATTAATCGTAGTAATAGTGGTAATGGATTTAATGGCTCAAATACAGTCCCACTTATTGTCACATCAATATGAGGGAATGATGAAGAAAGCTAATCTAAAAGGTATTGGCGGAGGAATGAGGTAAAAATGAAAGTAAGAGCATCTGTAAAGAAATTATGTAGGAATTGTCGCGTAATTAGAAGAAAAAGGGTTGTCAGAATTATCTGTAAAGATCCGAGACATAAACAAAGACAGGGTTAAATAGGTTGTATTAAACACAAATGAAATATAAAATCATCGTTCGAGAGAAATAAATGGCTAGAATTGCAGGAATAAATTTACCAAATGGAAAGCATATATGGATTGCTTTGACCTCTATTTATGGAATAGGGCCAACCAGAGCAAATAAGATTTGTGCAGACTCCGGTGTTAGCAGGAATAAGAAGGTACATGAGCTAGATGATAGTGATCTAGAAATCTTAAGAAATCATGTTGAAAAGTATCAGCTTGAGGGTGACTTAAGAAGAGAAACTTCGATAAATATAAAGCGCCTTATGGATATTGGTTCATACAGAGGAATTAGACATCGTAAGGGATTACCTTTGCGTGGACAGAAAACAAAAAATAACAGCAGAACTAGAAAAGGACCAAGAAAACTTATAAAGGCTAAATAATATGGTAACTACTACTAAACCAAAGAAGAAGAAAGAAAAGAGAGTTGTTAATGAAGGAGTGGCACATATATATGCTTCTTTCAATAATACAATCATCACAATAACTGATAAGCAGGGCAATACATTGTCATGGGCAACATCTGGCGGTTCTGGGTTTAGAGGTTCAAGAAAAAGTACTCCATTTGCAGCTCAGATAGCTGCAGAAAAAGCTGGAATAAAAGCTGCAGAGTTTGGAGTAAAAAGCTTAGAGGTTTTAGTTAAAGGTCCTGGCCCAGGAAGAGATTCTGCGGTTAGAGCTTTAAATAGCTCTGGATATAAAATTACCAATATTACAGACATAACACCTCTTCCACATAATGGATGTAGACCACCTAAAAAGAGGAGAGTATAAAAAATTATGGCTAAATTTACTGGATCTAAATGTAAATTAATGAGAAGAGAAGGGACTGATTTATTTTTGAAATCAGGTTCAAGATCTTTAGAAACAAAATGTAATCTTGAAAAGAAGCCTGGACAAAAGGCTGACTCAAGGAGACCTAAAACTTCTGACTACTCTCTACAGTTGAGAGAGAAGCAGAAAGTTAAGAGAATCTACGGTGTGCTAGAAAAGCAATTTAGAAATTATTATAAAAAAGCTGCTAGTAAAAAAGGTTCAACAGGAGAAAATTTACTCAATATGCTGGAGTCAAGGCTAGACAATGTTGTATATAGATTAGGTTTTGGGTCAACAAGAGCCGAATCAAGACAGCTAGTGAACCATAAAAATATTCAAGTTAATGATTCGATAGTGAATATCGCCTCATACCAGCTGAATCCGAAAGACAAGGTTTCTGTTAGGAATAATAAAAAAGATCAACTACGAATTAAATCAGCCATGAGTCTTGCAGAGACTCGAGGATTTAATGATTGGATTGAAGTAGATGTAAAAAATCTCAAAGGCACATTTATAAGAACACCAGAGCGTAAAGAATTGCCTTCTGAAATAAATGAATCGTTAATTGTCGAATTATACTCAAAATAGGTGATACATGAATAATAATGACTTTCTAAAACCAAAATTAGTAGACATAGAGATGTTAAACCCATCTCATGCAAAGATAACTATAGAGCCACTAGAAAGAGGCTTTGGTCATACTTTAGGTAATGCGCTCAGAAGAGTCTTATTGTCATCATTACCAGGAAGTGCTGTAACAGAGGTTTCTATTGAAAATATACTTCATGAATACAGTACAATAGAGGGAGTTCAGGAGGATGTTCTAGAAATATTGCTAAACATCAAAAAACTTGCTTTAGTGTTGCATGAAAAAGATACTTTGGAAGTGACCTTGAGGAAGAAAGGAATGGGTCCAGTATTAGCATCTGACATTACTGCAAATGCTGACTTAGAGATTAAAAACCCAGATTTTTGTATAGCCAATATCACTAATAATAAAACAGAAATTATCATACATATGACAATTTCAAAAGGTAGGGGATATTTAGCTGCGCAAAAAAGAAAATTTAATGAATCAGAAGATCTTGGGATAGGAAAAATGCAATTAGATGCTTCATTTAGCCCAGTAGTCCAGGTTACTTATAATGTTGATACCGCAAGGGTTAAACAAAGAACAGATTTAGATAAACTTATAATAGATTTAAAAACTAATGAGACAATTGAGCCTGAGGATGCTATCAGACAAGCAGGGTCAATCCTAAGAGACCAATTATCAGTATTTACGATTCTAGAAGTTAAAGAGGAAGCTGTTGAGGATTTAGATGCTCCTCAGATTGATCCTGTATTACTAAGACCTGTTGATGATTTAGAATTAACAGTGAGATCTGCAAATTGTTTAAAAGCAGAGAATATTTATTATATAGGTGATTTAGTTCAAAGAAGTGAAAATGAATTATTAAAAACCCCTAATTTAGGAAAAAAATCACTTACAGAAATCAAAGATGTTTTGGCTACACATAGTTTGTCGCTAGGCATTAAATTAGAAGATTGGCCACCAAAAAGTATGGAAAAAAGAACATGAGACATAGAAAAAGCGGTAGACAGTTAAATAGAAATTCTTCACATAGAAAAGCTATGTTTAAAAATATGTGTTTATCATTATTTGAATTTGAGAGAATTGAAACTTCAGTACCTAAAGCTAAGGAACTGAGAAGGTTTGCTGAACCATTAATAACTCTTGCTAAAACTGATTCATTAATCAGACGTAGATTAGCATATTCAAAAATTAGAAGTAAAAAATTGGTTAAAAAACTATTTGAAGATTTAGGGCCTAGATTTAAAAATCGTCCAGGTGGATACTTAAGGATTCTTAAGTCTGGTTGTACTCTTGGTGATGCATCTCCACAAGCATATGTTGAGTTAACTGAAAAGTCAGCTCCTACTAATTAAGCTTATCTTTTAAAAATTTTCCAGTATAAGATTTTTTGTTTTTTGCAACAAACTCTGGCGTGCCCTCTGAAACAATATGTCCGCCACCGATTCCGCCTTCTGGGCCAAGGTCAATTATCCAGTCAGCAGTTTTAATAACTTCCAAGTTATGCTCGATTATTATTAATGTATTACCACGCTCTTTAAGTTTATTTAAAACCTTTAGTAATTTTGCTACATCATGAAAATGTAATCCAGTTGTGGGTTCATCTAACAAATAAAGAGTTTGGCCCGTATCTCTTTTAATTAATTCTTTAGCTAGTTTTATTCTTTGTGCTTCACCACCTGAGAGAGTAGTAGCATTTTGTCCAAGCCTTATATATGAAAGTCCGACTTCATTAATAATTTCCAATTTTCTGCTTATAACTGGTATATTTTCAAAGAATTCCAAAGCTTCATGAACTGTAAAATTTAAGATATCACTTATATTTTTTGTTTTAAATAAAATATCTAGAGTTTCAGGATTATATCTTTTGCCATTACATTTATCACATTTAACATATACATCGGATAAAAAGTGCATCTCTACTTTTATCACACCATCTCCCTCACATGTTTCACATCTTCCGCCTTTGACATTAAAACTAAATCTTCCAGCTTTATAACCTCTTGATCGTGCCTCTTGTGTTTGTGTAAGTAATTCTCGTATATATGTAAATATGCCTGTATATGTTGCTGGATTAGACCTAGGAGTTCTTCCTATAGGGCTTTGATCAATTTCTATTATTTTATCTATATGTTCCAAACCACTAATTTTGTCACAGCCCGTTTGAGAATTATCTTTTTCTAAAAAATTATTATATACATAATTAAACAAAACATTGTTTATTAAACTTGATTTACCAGAACCAGAGATACCGGTTATACATGTCATAAGGCCTATAGGGATATTAACTGTTAAATTTTTAAGATTATTGGTTACTGCATTATGAATAGATAATACTTTCTTAGGATTTATTTTTAATCTATCTTTTGGAACATCTATTTTTTTCTTACCTGATAAATATTGCCCTGTATATGAATCTTTTATCTTCTTTATTCCCTCAGGTTTTCCAGCATATACGATTTCCCCTCCTAAGTCACCAGCACCTGGGCCAACATCAACAATATAATCTGAGGCCAGGATTGTATCTTCATCATGTTCTACAACGATTACAGTATTTCCTAGTTCCCTTAAATGAGTCAGTGTTTGGAGTAATTTATCATTATCTTTTTGATGTAAACCAATTGATGGCTCATCAAGTATATACATTACCCCTACAAGTCCAGACCCAATCTGACTTGCCAGCCTTATTCTTTGGGCTTCACCTCCAGAGAGTGTTTCCGCGCTTCTATCTAAGGATAAATAATTTAGACCAACATTAACCAGGAAACTAAGTCTACTAGTAATTTCAGCAACAATTTTGATAGATATTTCTTTCTTCATCCCCTTTAGTTTTAAGTTACTGAAAAAGTTAAAGCATTCCTCTGTTGTAAATGCAGTTATATCACTAATAGCTTTGTCTGATATAAATATATTTCTACTTTTCTCATTAAGTCTTGTGTTCCCGCATTCGCTACATTTATTAGTACTTAAATATTTTGATAATCTTTCTCTAGTTGAATATGAGCCATTTTCATATTGTTTTTCATATTTTTTAACAATCCCATCCCATATCTCTTCTTTAATAATAAAATCACTTTGATCTCTTTTACGATAACCTCTTACATATTTCATTTTAATAACTTCTTTCTTACTTCCATAAAATAAAATATCTTTAAAACTATCAGGTAATTTTCTATACTCTAAATCCAAATTAACTTTATAATGAGCAGATAAACTTTTTAGTAGTAGACTGTAATAAGCGCTTTTATCATCCCATCCATATATTGCCCCATTAATTAAGCTTAATTCCTGGTTAACTATAATTTTATGAGGATCAAAATATTCTCTAACTCCTAAACCATCACACGCTACGCAGGCCCCAGCTGGACTATTAAATGAAAATAACTTAGGTTCTAATTCACTAATCGAGTAACCACAATGTGGGCAAGAATATTTAGTTGAAAAAATATCTTGTACTTGATCTTCGACCATATCTAGGATATGAACAATTCCATTTGAAATATCTGATGCAGTTTCTAAAGATTCAGTTATTCGTAATTTATTATCATTATTTACACTTAACCTATCCACTACTAATTCAATATCATTTTTTTTCTTAGGAGTAATTAGATGTTGAAGCAGATGTTTTGATATATCTGAAATTTCTACAATTTCATTATTTACTCGTACTCTCCTATATCCTTGTTGAGCAAAAGATTGAATTAATTTTACATGCTCTCCTTTTTGTTTTTTCACTATAGGAGCAAGTATAGCAATATTTTTTTCATGGTAATCTGACAAGATTTTAGTAGTCATATCAGAAAGAGACATGGCTGCTAATTCATTTGAATGCTCAGGACATCTTGGAGTCCCAACTCTGGCATAAAGAAGCCTAAGGTAGTCATATATTTCTGTCACAGTTCCTACTGTTGATCTTGGGTTATGCGATGATGATTTTTGTTCAATTGATATAGCTGGAGACAAACCCTCTATGACATCAACATCAGGTTTATCCATGATTGACAGGAATTGTCTAGCATAAGATGACAAAGATTCCATATAGCGTCTTTGACCTTCAGCAAATATTGTATCAAATGCAAGCGAGGATTTTCCAGAACCTGACAAACCTGTAATTGTAACGAGCTTGTTTCTGGGTATCTCTACATTTATATTTTTTAGATTATGGGTTCGCGCACCCTTGACAAAAATATTCTTTTTCATGCTAGAGAAATCATATCATCAAATGCTACTAATTAAATCATTTACCTAGGAGAAAATATGAATATTGCATTAATGAAATAGTTTAGCAGCTCATGCATTCTCACCGGAGTTCTTCGCTCAAATCTTAACATACACCTCCTTTAATATATGTTTTTGGTACATAGGGATTTAAGCTATATTGCCTTGAGTCACTTGGTCAAAGATAGGTCTATGATGCTTAATTTCCTAGCTCAAGCCCTTCTTTTTGCTATTGGTTACTGTATGCCCATAATAAGTTGAAATAGATTCTAGAATAGGCAAATAATTTACAAAACCCAATCTTTGAGTGGAATTATTCCTATTCGTAAGATAATATTTAAGTTATAGTTAAATCCATATAGAAAATCATACAGAAGAGAGTTTATGTCAGTAAATAAAGTAATATTATTAGGTAGAGTTGGCGCTGATCCAGAAGTTAAGGTAATGCCTAGTGGCAATGCGGTCCTGAATCTGTCATTAGCAACAAATAGAAAATTTAAGAATCAAGAATCTGGGGCTTACGAAGATAAAACAGAGTGGCATCGAGTAGTATTCTTCAATAAACCTGCTGAAACAATAGGACAATATGTTAAAAAAGGTCAACAACTATATGTTGAAGGTAGATTACAAACTCGTAAATGGCAAGACAAAGATGGTATAGAGAAATATTCTACTGATATTATTTCTGATAATTTTACTTTTGTAGGTTCTAAATCTGACTCTAGCGATAGCTCTCAATTTAATAATCAATCTCAGGGCAGGGATGATTTTAATCAAAGTTCTGGCTCTGCTGCTCAACATGATGACGATGTACCCTTCTAGAGTAAATGCTGGAAAATAAAAAATTCTTTATAAAGACTCATGGTTGTCAGATGAATGTATATGATTCAGACAAGCTCACTGATGTTCTAAAAGTTAATTTAAAAATGGTTGAGACTAATGATCCTCAAGATGCTGATTTATTGCTTTTAAATACATGCTCAATTCGAGAGAAAGCTCAAGAAAAAGTTTTTCATCAGTTAGGAAGATGGAAAAAGATAAAAGATAATAAGCCAGATATATTAATAGCTGTTGGTGGCTGTGTTGCGTCTCAAGAAGGTAAGAGTATTAAGTCAAGAGCGCCCTCAGTGGATATTATTTTTGGCCCGCAAACAATTCATAGAATTCCTAAAATGATCAAAGAACTGTCTTTGTTAGATGTTAAAACTGCTGTAGATGTTAGTTTTCCTGAAATAGAAAAATTTGACTATTTACCTACCTCAGATAAAAAAGCACCTTCAGCTTATCTTTCTATTATGGAAGGCTGTAGTAAATATTGTACTTTTTGTGTTGTACCATATACAAGAGGCGAAGAATTCAATAGAAGATTTGATGATATTATTAATGAAGCCATGCAGTTATCAACGCAGGGAGCAAGAGAAATTGTATTGCTTGGACAGAATGTTAATGCATATAAATCAAATGATTATGATGGTAATCCTGTTGGTCTTTCAGATTTGATTCGATATATTTCCCACATAGATGGCATAGATAGAATTCGTTATACAACTTCTCATCCAATAGATTTTTCTCAAGACTTGATAAGTGAATATAAAAACCCTAAACTCGCAAATAATCTACACCTACCAATACAATCAGGCTCAGATTTAATTCTTTCTAAAATGAAAAGAAAACATACGGTTCTTGAGTATAAGAGTATTATTAGAAAAGTTAGGGAAATTAGGCCAGATATACATTTGTCTTCAGATTTTATAGTAGGTTATCCTGGTGAATCTAATTATGAATTTCAAAAAACTTTAGATTTTATTTCAGAATTAAATTTTAGTGATGCGTATAGCTTTATTTATAGCCCAAGGCCAGGAACACCTGCTGCGCAAGAATTTGATAGTTTGTCAGATAAAGTTAAATCAGATAGGTTGAAAGAATTGAAAGATTTAATTAAGAATCAGTCCCTGAGTTATTCAGAAAAAATGGTAGGAAAAACAGAAAGAGTTCTTGTAGAAGGAGTTTCACTAAAAAGAAGTACCGAAGTTTTTGGGAGGACTGATAATAATAAGGTCATAAACTTTTCGGGTGACCGGGAATTAATTAGTAAGTTTGTAGATGTACGAATAGATGAAATGAGGACGAATACATTACATGGAACTTATTTAAATATTTCATAAAAATTAAAATTAGCAGACAGGAGACTTATAAGAATTTGACAGAAAAAAATACAAGCCAGAATTTATTATTACAACCTCAGGATAATGAGAGGTTATCAAACTTATGTGGGCTACTTGATGAAAACCTTAGACAGATTGAATCATATATGCATGTTGAAATTTCAAACAGAGGAAATTCATTTATAATAAAAGGTGATAAGCAAAATGTGCCTTTAACTTCAAGTTTGATTGAGAAATTATATGTTCTTTCAGCTGAAGAAGAATTAACTTCTAAGCAACTCCATATGTATATGAACAATACTAGCGATAATACTGAAAATATGACTGATAAGATTATTTCAGATCCAGATGCTGTTTCTCTTAAATGTAAGAAAATAACTATTAGGCCTAAATCAAAGTCACAACAAGAGTATGTGCAGGCCATAATGAAAAATGATTTAACATTCGGCATAGGTGCTGCAGGAACTGGTAAAACATATCTCGCAGTTGCATGTGCAATATATTTTTTAGAGAAGGATTTAATTAAAAAAATATTTTTAGTGAGACCTGCAATTGAAGCAGGGGAAAAACTTGGTTTTTTACCTGGAGATTTGTCTGAGAAAGTAAACCCATATTTACAACCAATATATGATGCTCTTGATGAAACAGTGGGAGTTGAAAGAGTTACAAGACTTATCGAAAAGAAAATTATTGAAATAGCTCCACTTGCATATATGAGAGGTAGAACCTTAAATGATGCATTTATAATATTAGACGAAGGTCAAAATACTACTATTGCTCAGATGGAAATGTTTTTAACAAGGATTGGTTTTGGGTCAAAAGCTGTTGTAACTGGCGATACAAGCCAGATAGATTTACCAAGAGATTCTAGATCTGGGTTGAAAGATTGCCTGGAATTTATGCCTAATATTGATGGGGTTCATATTACAAATTTTAAACCCAATGATGTTATGAGACATAAAATTGTTAAAGATATAATTAGGGAATATGATAAAAGAAAAAAATAGCCCATTATCAGTAAGAATTGTAAAAGATAAATCATTAGGTTATGTGCCAACTAATTTAAAAATAAATAAGTGGGCGAAAATTGCATTTAACGAAGAGAAGGACTCATTAGTTATTATTAGAATAGCTAATAAGAATGAAATAATGAAATTAAATAAAATATTTTTTAAAAAAAATAAACCAACAAATGTTTTATCTTTCCCAAATAACTCTCATATTATAACAGGAGAGTATATATTAGGAGATATCATGGTATGCCCGGAGATTATCAATGAAGAGTCTGACATGTATAGTATAGAAAAAGATAATAGGTGGGCACATATGATAATTCATTCTATGCTTCATTTGCAAGGTTATACGCATGACTTAGATAAATCTCGAGTTATAATGGAAGATAAAGAAAAAGAATTAATGAATATATTAGGATGTCCTGACCCATACTATGCAAATTAAAAATAAATTGTTAGCTAGACTGCTTAGTCTTTTTAAAGATTCTCCTAAGACTAAAACTGATCTTTTGGAAGTGTTGAAAGATACGGTTCATAATGGTGTCCTTGATAATGAATCTTTAAAAATGATTGAGGGTGTTTTTAAAGTATCTGAAGTACAAGTAAGAGATATTATGATACCAAGGCCACATATGACTGTAATAGATATAACTGATCAAATAGATGAAATTGTCAAAAAAGTAGCTACATCTGGTCATTCAAGGTTTCCAGTTATTGATGATAACCGTGATGAAATAATAGGAGTCTTACTGGCAAAAGACTTACTTAAAAAATCAATTAAAGATGATAATGATGACATAAATTTACATGAACTACTTAGGCCAGCAGTTTTTGTCCCAGAAAGCAAAAGACTAAATATTTTATTGAATGAATTTAAGTCAAGTAGGAATCATATTGCAATCGTCATTGATGAACATGGTGGAGTTTCAGGACTTGTTACAATTGAAGATGTTATTGAAGAAATAGTTGGTGAAATTGATGATGAGCATGATAAAAGAACTGAATCAAAAATTATTGCTCAAAGTCATGATGATTATATTGTAGATGGATTAACTACGCTAGATGAGTTTAACTCATACTTCTTAACTGAGTTTAAGGATGATGTTGAAACAATTGGTGGTTATTTAGTAAATAAATTCGAAAGAGTGCCCTTAAAGGGTGAGATTATTGTAATCTCAAATTTATTATTTAAGGTATTGTCTGCTGACTCTAGAACTATTAAACGAATAAAGCTAAGTAAAAAAATATAGATTAAGAGAAACTTATAAAAACTAATAAATACATACTGATTATTCTTTCTGGATTGTTATATACTTCTTCTTTTTCGCCCATAAATTTCAAGCTTGGAATATTTTTTTCACTATCAATATTTTTCTATACATTGTTATTCTATAAAAGGAAACAAGCTATAGTTTTATCTTGTATTTATGGAATCTCAATTTTTGCCTCAGGAGTCTCATGGATATATAGCAGTATATATAATTATGGCGGAGGAAACTTAGGATTATCCTTTTTAATGACAATTTCTTTTATTATATTTTTATCATTATTTATCGCCCCACTAGGTTTTTTTTTAAATAAAAATTATAAAGATAAATCATTTGCTACATTATTAATTATTCCATCAGTATGGGTTTCTCTAGAATTATTAAGATCTATTATATTTGGAGGTTTCCCTTGGTTGATAGCAGGTCATAGTCAAGAGGGCACTATATTTAATATGATATATCCTATCGCGGGAAGTTATTTTGTGAGTTTTTTAATATGCACTATGTCTATAGGAATTGCTTTGTTTTTTAAAAGTAAACTATGTAAGGCTAACTTAAAAAATATATTTATACTCATAATATTTTTTAATATTTTATATTTTTATAATCCTATGTGGTCGATAGATAAAAAAGATTCTTTGAAAGTTAGCATACTGCAGCCTAATATTAATGCAGGAATTAAATATGATAATGATAAAATAAATTTTATTAAACAAAAATATTTATCACTACTCTCAGATAATATCACTAATAAAACCATTATCTTGCCAGAAACTGCAATCCCTATAATATATGAGAGAGATAAAAATTTTTATAATTCTATGCTTGAATTTGATGATACTAATATTATTTCAGGTATATTTCATTATGAAGCTAGTCAGAATAAAATCTATAATAGTATGTTGGTTTTAAATAAAAATGAGAAATTTTATAATAAAAGACATTTGGTTCCATTTGGGGAATATACACCTCTCAAAAAATTTTTTAGTTATATAGCAAAGAAATTAAATATACCTATGTCAAATCTCTCTCATGGAAATTTAAATCAAAAACCATTCTTGGTTAATGATATTACCATACATCCACTGATATGTTATGAGGTTGCATATTCATCGCTAATCAAGATGACTAGAGATTACAGCATCATTATTAATATTAGTAATGACTCATGGTTTGGGAATACATTTGCTCCACATCAACATCTGCAAATTGCACAAGTACGAGCATTAGAAACAGCTCATCCAATTATAAGAGCTGCAAATACAGGCATATCTGCAATTATTGATAAAAATGGATTAATTCTTAAAGAGATAAGCTTGGATACTGAGGGCTTAATTAGCGGGGAGGTATACCCATCAAAAGGGATTAGCCCTTATATGCGCTTTGGTGATTACCCGGTTTTGATGTTAATATTCTCTATTATGTTATTTTATTGGAAGCGTTATAGAAAATATGAATAAAGATTATAATCCAAAAGATATTGAGATTAATATACAAAAATTTTGGGAAAAGAATAATTCCTTTAAAACAGATTTTAGTTCTACTGATCATAAATTTTATTGCCTAAGCATGTTTCCATATCCCAGTGGAAAATTGCATATTGGACATGTTAGAAATTATACAATTGGAGATGTAATCTCTAGAGCACAAAGAATGCTTGGGAAAAATGTATTTCAACCAATGGGCTGGGATGCTTTTGGGTTACCTGCAGAAAATGCAGCGATAGCAAATAAAATACATCCTCATGAATGGACAAAAAAGAATATTAACCATATGCGAGAGCAACTCAAGAGACTCGGCTATGCATATGACTGGGATAATGAAATATCTACAGCAGATCCAAAATATTACGAATGGGAACAGTGGTTTTTTATAAAATTATTAGAGAAGAATTTAGTCTATAAAAAGAAATCAAAAGTAAACTGGGACCCAGTTGATAAAACCGTTCTAGCAAATGAGCAGGTAGTTGATGGAAAAGGTTGGAGATCAGGAGCAATTGTTGAAAGAAAAGAGATACCGCAATGGTTTTTGAAAATAACTGAATATTCAGATGAATTACTAGAAGATTTAGAAGATTTAAATGGCTGGCCAACCTCTGTAAAAATGATGCAAAAAAACTGGATTGGTAGGTCTGAGGGAACATTAGTTAAATTTAAAATAGCAAATAGTGACAGTATTTTAGAAGTATATACAACTAGAGTCGATACAATTTTTGGTGTAAATTTTTTAGCAATATCACCAGACCATATTATATTAAAAAATCAGAAAAAAGATAACCCTGTCTTAGCAAAATTTATTGATAAGTGTAAAAGTTTGAAATTGTCAGAAGAGACAATAAGCGCAATTGAGAAAGAAGGTGTTGATACTGGTTTGACTGCGATAAATCCTTTGGATGGAACTATAGTTCCTATCTGGGCAGCTAATTATATTTTATCTGATTATGGAACTGGATGTGTGATGTGTGTTCCAGGTCATGATGTTAGAGATAATGAGTTTGCAGTAAAATATAATCTGCCTATAACTCAAGTCATACTTTCTAAAGAGAGTGGAATGGATTCTGATGATGATATTTTTGTAGGCGAAGGAACTTTAATTAATTCAGGGAAATATACAGATCTTGACTCAAAGTTAGCCAAAAAAAATATCTTGAAAGATTTAGAAAAAATAGATTCAGGTGCGCCAAAGGTAAATTATAGATTGAGAGACTGGGGTATTTCTAGGCAAAGATATTGGGGCTGTCCAATTCCTGTATTCTATCATAAGGATGGAACGGTTTATCCTGTACCAGAAGATGATTTGCCTGTTACGTTACCTGATGATATTGATTTTTCACAAGATGGCAATCCATTAGAAAATCATCCAACTTGGAAATATATTAAGTGCCCATACACAGGTAAAGATGCAGTAAGGGAAACAGATACTTTTGATACTTTTTTTGAATCATCATGGTACTACCTGAGATTTTTATCCCCGGATTATAAAGATGGCTTATTGGACCAATCAAAAAATCAGTGGCTGCCAGTTGATCAATATATAGGTGGAATAGAACATGCAATATTGCATTTATTATATGCGAGATTCTTTCATAAATTAATGAGGGACATTGGTATTGTAGATAGCTCTGAACCTTTTTTATCACTATTATCGCAAGGAATGGTCTTACAAGATGGAGTTAAAATGTCTAAATCAAAGGGTAATACAATTGACCCAGATGATATTATTGATAAATATGGCGCTGATACGGTTAGATTGTTCATCATGTTTTCTGCTCCTCCAGAACAGAGTCTAGAATGGTCTGATTCAGGGATAGAAGGTTCACATAAGTTTTTGAAAAGATTATGGTCTTTAAGTTTTAAAATATTTAATCGCGAAAATATAAAAAGTCCTGATTTACAAAAATCTAAAGATATGAGAACTAAAATACATAAAACAATTAAAAAATTCACATATGATCTTTTTGAAAGAAATAGTTTTAATACCGCAATCGCATCATCAATGGAATTATTAAATGAAATGATTAGATATAATCAAAACAAAGATTCTGATAATGAAGTATTGTTGGAAGGTATTGAGACTATTATTAAAATGCTATCTCCAATTACTCCTCATATTTGTCAAGAGTTATGGAATAATCTTGATAAAAATTCACCTCTAGTCAATGAGACTTGGCCAAAAATTGATAATAGTGCATTACTAGAATCTAAAAAAGAGATTATAGTCCAAATCAATGGTAAACTTAGAGGAAAGGTTACTATTGAAACTGATCAAAATGAAGATGAAGTTAATGCGATGGTAAACCTAGATGAGAAAATTCATGGTTATTTAAAAGATAACGATATTAAAAAAATCATCTACATAAAGAATAAACTAATTAATTATGTTGTGTAAAAAATGAAATTCAACATCATACTTATTTCTATATTACTCGTACTATCTTCTTGTGGCTACTCTATGCGCGGAGCTATAAATGTTCCGTCTTCCGTTAAATCTGTATCTGTGATATCTAATTATTATAGTGAATTAGTTAATGTTATTAATTCATCATTAGCTTCTTCTAACATAGGAGTATCAAGATCTAAAGACGCTAATCTTCATGGGATACATATATTGTCTGAAGAATTTGATCGAAGACAGTTATCAATTAATGTTTCTGGCAGGGTCAATGAGTATGAGTTGATATATACCGTTAAATTTCAGTTGAAGGCGCCAGGGAAGAGTGATGTAGAAGATAAAATAATCTTATATAGAGATTATTCATTCGATGAAAATAATATAATGGGAAATAGCGATAGAGAGGATTATATTAAAAAAGGTATGATGTCTACCGCTTCTACATTGATTTTTAATAAGCTAATATCATCAATAAATAACCAGTAACTTAGGTTTTGCATATTGAATCATATGGTGAGACTCTAATTTTATCATGAGTATGCATTCTATATTCTATAAACTTATTTATATCTTGAAAATGCATAAAAGGATTCCCAGTTATTTGTTCTTCTATAGTGGATTCTTTTTTAACCGAGTAATCATGTCCAGGCAATATTATTGTATTTTTATCTAGTGATGATTTAAGATTTTTTAAAGTCTCAAACATTTCTTCAGGATTTCCTCCATGCAGATCGCATCTTCCACATCCAAATACAAAAAGAGTATCTCCGGCTATTAATTTATCTCCAACATAATAACATGTGGAACCTGGAGTATGACCAGGAGTATGTATTGATTTAATTTTTGTTGACCCAAGTTCAATTATGTCACCTCCATGATTTACCACAAAATTATCATACTCTTTTCCCCAAAAAATTTTTTCTTTATAATTCAAGAATATCTCAATATCATGGACAGCTAATATCTTGTCAATAGAATTTATATGATCATGGTGACTATGGGTTAAAAGTATTTTTTTTAGAACTAATTGATTGTCCTTAATATAATTATTTACACTAGATATATCCCAGGCAGGGTCTATAATTGCTGTTTGACGGGTTTCTAGGTCAGTTATCAGATAAATTAGATTTTGCATCGGGCCTACATCAAATGTTTTAATCGCATATGATTGTTTTAATGGTTGCATGATCATCCTCAATTATGTAATACTTTAATCAAATAAAAATACCCTTATCTAATATTATGGCAGAGATTGTTTTAAAACCAGAGTTAATTAAAGGCCTTCAAAAGGTTTTGGTTGATTATGAGCCTGAAAATGAAGACCCTATTTTAGCAGCGCAGTATCTTTCTGCAGTAGTAGGTTCTATTGTTGCTACATCTGGAATACCTGAAAAGGACCAAAATGATATTTTAAGCCAACTAATTGATTTCATTAAGTATGTTTATGAGGAGCAACGCAAAGCTGGAACAAGTTCTAGTGGTCCCGAAGCATCAACTAATCCTCAGTCAGCACAAGATTCTTTCGGAAAATGGACTCCTAAATAATTTATTTAGTTTCCCTGGTAATTTCTTTAATTAAATCTAATCCAAAATATACTAATCCAGTATATAACTGAAGTAGGTCAGCTCCTGAGCTTAATTTTTCAACTGCTGATTCTTTTGATGTAATACCACCAGCACCGACTATAATAATATTATCTTTAACCAAATTTTTTATATTCTTTATCAAGATATTTGATTTTTTAAAAAGAGGCTTGCCGCTAACCCCTCCTTTATTATTAAGATAACTTTTATCTGTAAGAAGGTTTTTATCTATAGTTGTATTAGTAGCTATTACACCGTCTATTTCATAATCTAGCATTTTTCTGCATAATATTTCTAAATCATTATCCTTAATATCTGGAGAAATCTTTAATACTAAAGGGACTCTTTTTTTATATTTTTTAGTTAACTCAGAATGTGTTTTTTTTATTTCATGAAGAAATGTATCTAAATAATTATCAGAATGCAATTCTCTCAATCTAGATGTGTTTGGAGAAGAAATATTTAATGTTATATAGTCAGCCAAAGAAAATATTTCCTTCATACAGTACTGATAATCTTCATGAGCTAATTCAATTGTTGTGCTACTATTTTTCCCAATATTAATGCCTATAGGCTGATTCCGTTCAATTAGTTGTAAGTTATTTTTTAAGTGCTGAACTCCTTTATTATTAAAGCCAAGATGATTGATTATCGCAGTATCTTTGATAGACCTAAAAATTCTTGGTTTACTATTTCCATATTGAGCTTTTGGTGTAACAGTGCCTAATTCAATAAAACCTAAGCCAATATTATTATCAAAGTTGAGATAGTCTCCATTTTTATCAAAGCCTGCCGCTAAGCCTAGCTTATTAGGAAAACTTAACCCCATTAATTTATTTGGCATGCTTTTTCTATCTGCGATAAACATATTTTTGAGCCATGATTTATATAAAAATTCTGCAGATGCCAAGCTAACAGAATGAGCTGTTTCAGCAGGTAACATGAATATAGTATTTCTATATAGTCTAAAAAGGCTTTTTGATATTTTCATAATTTGCAATTGAGAATGATAATCATTGTTATGTTTGTTAGTTTAACATATTACTATTGACACTTATTATTATAAAATTTAGAATGATTCTAAATAGATTTATTAATCTTGGTTAATAACTATTTTAGATTATTTATTAAATAATAAGGAGAAATATTATGGGTTTAAAAGGTTCAAAAACAGAACAAAATCTTAAAGATGCATTTGCTGGTGAATCACAAGCAAATAGAAGATATCTTTACTTCGCAGCAAAAGCTGATGTTGAAGGACAAAATGATGTGGCATCTGTATTTAGGTCTACTGCTGAAGGTGAGACCGGACATGCACATGGTCATTTAGAGTATTTGGAGAAAGAGTGTGGTGATCCAGCTACTGGTGAACCAATAGGGAGCAGTGAAATGAATTTGAAAGCTGCAATTGCAGGAGAAACTCATGAATACACTGACATGTATCCTGGTATGGCTAAAGCTGCTCGAGACGAAGGTTTTGATGAGATAGCTGACTGGTTTGAGACACTAGCAAAAGCTGAGCGTTCACATGCAAATAGGTTTACCAAAGCATTGGAAGCAATGGCATAAATAATATTTGTCCCCTTGATATTATTGAGGGGACATTTCAGGACTTACTTATATTTCACGGAGAATGAATATGGAAGGTGGGTTACAAAAACCAACAAGATTTAGCATTGATTGGAAGAATCAAGATTATCTAAACGAAGAACTATTTGAAAAAGAGTTACGAAGAGTTTCTGATCACTGTCATGGATGTAGACGGTGCGTAAGTCTGTGTAATTCTTTTCCAACATTATTTGACTTAATAGATGAATCTAAAACTTTTGAAGTTGATGGTGTTACATATGATCAATTTGATAAGGTTATAGATCATTGTTACCTTTGTGATTTATGTTACCTGACAAAATGTCCATATGTGCCTCCGCATGACTGGGGTATAGATTTCCCTCATTTAATGTTAAGAGGGAAGGCTATTAAACATAGTAAGTCAAAGACTTCAATTAGAGATAAAATTCTAACTTCTACAGATATGTTAGGGAAATTAGGGTCTCGTAAAATAATAGCTCCTATCATAAATTATTTTAATGAAATAAAAATATTTAGAATAATTTTAGAAAAAATTTTACGCATTCATAGAAATGCTAAACTCCCAAAGTTTTCGTCTTATACCGCAAAATCTAAGTATAAGAATATTTCAAATGAAATGAATTTGGATAATAAGGTGGCAATATTTACAACTTGTTATCATAACTATAATGAACCAAGTGTAATTGATGACTTGGTAAAAGTATTAAAGCATAACAATGTTCATGTGGAGTTAATTAAAGATGATAAGTGTTGTGGCATGCCTAAATTAGAATTAGGAGATCTTAAGACTGTAGAAAAAATGATGCAACATAATCTTTTAAAATTTAAAAAATATGCTAAGGATGGTTATAGAATCATCGCTCCAGTTCCCTCATGCGTTCTGATGTTTAAACAAGAACTCCCACTACTTTTCCCAGAAAACAGGGATGTACAATTAGTATCTAAGGCGATATGTGATCCATTTGAATACTTATTAAAACTTTATAATGAAGGCACATTAAAGAGGGATTTTAAAAATGATTTGGGTTCTGTTTTTTATCAAGTAGCCTGCCATCAGAGAGTACAAAACATAGGGCAGGTAACTAAAAAGATACTTGAGCTTGTCCCTAATACAAATATAGATGCTTTAGAAAGGTGTTCTGGTCATGATGGGACGTATGGTGTAAAAAAAGAAACTCATGAGATAGCAATAAAGATTGCGATGCCGATAGTTAAAGAATATACAAAATTACAGTCAACTCAATTCACTAGTGATTGTACATTAGCGGCACATCATGTGGTTAACGCAATGGGGAATAAGGTATTACCTACCCATCCAATTGAATTAATGAGAAAGGCTTACGGATTACAATAAGGAGATTATAAAATGAAAGAGTTAACAAATAAAAATTTATTATCATTAGAGGATTATGAGAAAGGAAGAGAACAGATTAAGTCTGACTTATTGCTTCATAAAAAAAACCGATCAATCATGATTGGGGAAAATATATTATTATTATTTGAAGATTTTGATACGATAAAGTATCAGGTTCATGAGATGTTGAGAATTGAGAAGATATCCAAAGAATCAGATATTAATGAGGAAATTTCAGCCTATACGTCATTGATACCTGATGGAGATAATTTAAAAGCAACAATGCTTATTATGTATCCAGATATAGAAGAGCGTAGGGTTATGTTAAAAAAATTACATGACTTAGAAAATAGTATTTATTTATGTATTGATAATTCTAAAAGAATATTTGCAGTTTCAGATGAAGATCTCGAAAGAACTAGAGATGCAAAAACATCAGCTGTCCACTTTTTAAGGTTTCAACTTGATAGTGATAGCATAGAGAAATTTAAATCTTCTGATAATATTGTTTTTGGTGCCACGCATGATAGTTATTCTAGTGATATAAAGATAGGTAGTGAAACAAAATCTGCATTATTAAATGATTTTGAGTAAAGTATTATTTATTTTTAACTTTAATCAATACTTCCGTTTGTTCTAGCTCTAAGTGAGCTGGAATACTTGGAATTTTTGAGAATTCTATCTTCTCAGTACTTATATCGGTTAGTACATTAGTGCTAGTGTTATATATATGATGATGTGAGTGTAAATTTGTATCATAAAATTTACAGTCATTTTGTAAATCAATAGTTTTTAACAATCCAGTTGATTCAAAAAGACACAGTGTATTGTATATGGTTGCTTGTGATATAGGTAACTTCTTATCTCTAACCTGTTCTATGAGCTGGACTGCGGTAAAATGTTGATCTTTAGCAAAAACAAGCTCAGCAATTTCTAAACGCTGTTTTGTGGGATTTATACTCTTATCTTTCAGCAAATATTTAATATTCATAGAGATATTATATAATTTCATGTTTAAATATTAAACACTTTATTTCTTATTCTTAATGATAATTTTATTAATTATAGATGAGTCTTTATCTTGGTCATTGTTCTGATTAGCAATTTTCATTAGTTCCTGACTATATTTTGCACTCTTAAGGTTTAATCCAACTTTATCTGATAAATTCAATGCAATATTCAAGTCTTTTAAATGAAGTCCTGCTTTAAAACCAGGCTCATAATCATTGTTTATCATTCTCTCGCCATGTAAATCAAGAATTTTACTATTTGCAAATCCTCCCATTAAAGCTTTTTTCACTAAATTTAAATCACATTTTAATTTTTTTGCTAGCAATAATATTTCACTAACCGATACCATTGTTCCCGCTACGAGGATTTGATTGCATGCTTTCGTAACTTGTCCTGATCCACTATGTCCTATATATGTTATATTGTTGCCTAATACTGATAGGAGGTGCTTAATTTTATTAAATACATTTTTTTTGCCACCAACCATGATCGATAAGTTTCCATTGATTGCGCCAATCTCACCTCCCGATACTGGGGCATCAATCAAATAGCAACTTTTCTTTTCTAATTTTTTTGCCATTTTTTTCGTAACTTCGGGTGAGATTGTGCTCATATCAATTATTATAGATCCTTTGGATAAGTTGGAAACTAAACCTGTTTTACTAAAGATTACCTCATGAACATCATTCGAGTCAGGTAGGTTTAAAAATATAATTTTACATGATTTAGATATTTCAGGAATATTATCTGCATATCTGCCACCTATAGAAGATATTTCTTTAATTACATTAGCTTTTCTGGCATAAAACACAATCTTATGCTTTGCTGTAATGAGGTTTCTAACCATGGGTTTCCCCATTATACCAAGGCCAATGTAGCCAATTTCATTATGAGCTTTTTTTATATCCATGATATATTGTATAGAATCCATAGAATTTATCATATGAAAATTAGTTACAAACAATTCTTTGATAGCCCAGAAATACCAGAATCATCTATTTATTTGATTTTAGGAAAACCTTATCATTTACAGAATGATATTCAGTCTAGACTAGAGTCTTTTTTTAAAAAAAGCGGCTCTTCTATAAAACATTTAGTGGTTGATTCTGACTTTGATATTTATGAAATAAGAGATGACTTTGAAAGTTATTCTCTTTTTGAAGAAAAAAAATCTCTTATTTTGAATGTAGTATCTAATACTATCCCAAAAAAATTACTTGATTATCTATTAATTAATAAGGCACCTAAAGATTTAAATTTAATTATTAAATTAGGGCCGCAGACCCCTGCTTTCAAAAGAGGTAAATTTTTATCTATGTTAAATTCAGAAGGATGCATTATAGAGATATCAGAACTTAAGGGGATACACCTTAATAACTGGGTAAAACAAAAGTTCAAAAAAAATAATATTACCTATAGTGATGAACTTTTTAAAAAGTTAATACAGAAGAATGAGGGAAACACATCTTCAATTTCACAAGAATTATATAAAATGTCCTTATTGAATATATCAGATATATCTGTTTATTTTAATTATCTTCAAAAGGAATATAAGTTTACAGAGTATGATTTAATTGATGCAATATTAGAACTAAATGTGGCTAAGGCTATAAAGATATTAAATTATTTAGAATCAGTAAAGTCACCAGAGGTATATATATTATTTTTAATAAATAGTGAAATTAAGAAAATATATTATTTATTAAATAATTTGTCACCGCAACCATATGTTCCTAATCATAAAAAAATCTTATATAGTAATTTGTCACGTCAATCTAATAGCGATAATTTGTTAGGCCTAATAGAATTTTCTTATGTAATTGACAGAAGGATTAAAACAGGATTTGGTAACTTTAATGTTTGGCACAAACTTGAAATCCTTGTGGCCTCCTTTATACTTAATGAGCCCCTTAATAATATAAAGAAAGAGATAGGTTAAATGGATGTAAAGAAACAAATAGATAAGTTATGCGGACAATCTTTGTCAGCATCTAGCTGTTCAGGAAAATATGATTCTAAAATCAAAAACTCTGTTCTCAAGTCTATGTCTGATAATTTGGATATTAATTTTAATAATATTATTAAAAATAATCTTATAGATGTAAGGAATGCTGGTAAAAAGAAATTAAAGGATAGCATGATTGATAGATTAATCTTAAGTAAAGAGCGTATTTTATCGATGCAAGATGGTTTGCACCAAATTATTAAAATACCAGATACATTATATAAGACCACAAAGGGTGTTAGGCAAAGTAATGGAATTACAGTGAGCCAGATGAGAGTCCCTCTGGGTGTCATAGGAATGATTTATGAATCAAGACCAAATGTGACTATTGATTCTGCTGGTCTTTGTATTAAGTCAGGAAATAGTGTGATTCTAAGAGGTGGTTCGGAATCTATAAATAGTAATAAAGCATTAATGATATGTATAACTAAAGCTTTAAAAGATAATGGTATTCATCAACATATGGTTCAGTTAGTTGGAACTACTGATCGGAGTGCTGTTACGCATTTATTATCCAAGAGCGAGTATATTGATGTAATTATTCCTAGAGGGGGGAAAGGATTAATTGAGAAAATAGTTTCTTGCTCTAAGATTCCAACCATAAAACATCTTGATGGTAATTGTCATGTATATATAGATGAAACTGCAGATGTGAATAAAGCTGTAAAGATTAGTCTTAATTCAAAGACGCAAAGATATGGTGTCTGCAATGCAATGGAAACTCTTTTAATTCATAAAAAGTTTTCAAAAAAATACATCATTAAGATTCTCGATGAATATAGTGACAAAGGTGTAGAAATTCGCGGTTGTAAAAATCTTAAAAAAATTAGAAAAAATATTATTCTTGCAAAAACTAATGATTGGTTTGAAGAATATTTATCTCCTATTATAGCTATAAAGATAGTCAACAGTCTTGATGATGCAATTAAACATATTGGTAAGTATGGATCGTTACATACAGATGCTATTGTGGCATCAGATAAAGATGTGATAGAGAAATTTAAAAGGCTAGTGAATTCTAGCTCTGTAATGATCAATACATCAACAAGATTCGCAGATGGTTATGAGTATGGATTAGGAGCAGAGATTGGAATAAGCACTGATAAATTACATGTTAGAGGTCCAGTTGGACTTGAAGGTTTAACAAATTTAAAATATATAGTCAGTAGTCAAGGGAAGTTAAGAAATTAAAAGTAACAAACATAAACGAGTAGGAATTTATGGAGGAGCTTTTGACCCTATTCATAATGGTCATATTATCCCAATTGATGAATTATGCATAACCCATAATCTAGATTTAGTGCATTTTATACCTACCAATATTTCTAATTCACATAAAAATATTATTGCTTCTGGAGTTAAACGAATTGAGATGCTAAATATTGCCCTGTCAAATGAAAAATATTTAGTAGATGATAGAGAAATATTAAGAGGAGGTATTTCATATATGATTCATACGGTAGAATCAATTTTTAAACAGTTTCCAAATGATTACTTGTATTTAATAATTGGGTTAGATCTACTGATGAATATAACTAAATGGGAAAGATTTCATGACATTATAGGTTTATGTAATATCATTGTTTCTTATAGGAAGATAGGTGATATGATGGGCACCTTGGAAAGATCTATAGCGAATGAAAGTAGTTTGAAGTCAATTATTTCAACAGATCCTGCTATATTTCATAGTAGTTCATATGGTAAAATATATTTAGAAAAGACTTCTTCAGTTAAGATATCATCGACAGAAGTAAGGAGTAAGTTGAGAAACAAGGAAACAGTATCAAAATTTATGCCACCTCAATTAGAAGAATGGCTATTAAAAAATAAAATTTATTAAATTATGAAAACACTTAAAAAGTCTATTATAGGCATCCTAGAAGATAATAAGGGAGAGAATATTGCCTTGATGGATGTAAAGGGTAAGTCATCAGTCACAGACCTAATGTTTATTGTATCAGGACGCTCTACTAGGCATGTAAAATCAATTGCAGATAACTTGATAACTAAGCTTAAAAAAAATAAAATGAAACCAATAGGTGTAGAAGGTTATAGTTCATCAGAATGGATTCTTGTAGACTATGGAGATTTCTTAGTACATGTGATGCACCCAGAAACTCGTGATTTTTATTCTCTTGAAAAACTATGGGATGAGAGTATAGAGACAGATAGTTATACATATATATAATTTTATGCCAAAAATATTAAAATTTTTTACATATTTGCTATCATCACTGTTGACATTTTCATTTCTCATTATTCTAATAACCGAAAATACAAATGTTGTTTCGCATTTATATAAAGAAAAGATTGTTGAATACATACAGTCTGAATCACAACTTAGATTCAATTTTGATAGTCTTAATATAAGGTGGAATGGAATTTATCCAAACCTAATTTTTAATAAAATATCTTTATATGAGCTTAATAAAGAAGAATTATATCTTGATGGGAATAAACTCATTGTTAATATTAATACGCTAGAATCCCTATCAGATTTTGAATTTAAAATATCAGGCCTTAACCTCGTAGAATCCAAGATATCATTAACTTATAGTGAAGATGGATTATTTCTAAAAGGTTATAACTTATTAAACAATAAAAAGGCAAGCAAAGAGTCTGGATTTATGGATATAGGAGATATTAAGTTTCGAATAAGTGATTCCAGTATAAATATAAAGTCTCAGAAAAAAAGTAATGAATATAATTTAAAAAATATAAACTTAGTATTATTTTATGAGAATAATAATATTAAATTATTTACAACCTTCAACCATAAAAATAATAATGAGGTTATTCATTTCGCATCTAAATTTTCATTAGATGATAATTATAAGATTAATGGTAAATTTTATAGTCAAGGACTTAATATAAATCCCCAAGGATTATCTTTTTTTTCAAATAAATTAAAAATATTATCTTCTAAGCTCAACTATACTCTTTGGGCTGATATAAAAAATAACTCTTTGTTTAATCTTCAGGGTTCATTGGACATAAAAAACATCTCATTATCCAATGTAATTTCAAAAAACAAGATAGCACTAAAAAATTTACATACAGACTTGGGATATCAGTTGTTAAAGAATAAAAGACACATATTGTTTAGTAACTTAAACTTCTCAACAGAAGATAGTATTTATAAAGATAATGATATTCATGTAACCTTTGATGAGTTTAATTTAGAAAATATAGCTATAGATAAATTATATATAAAGGATATGAAAAATATAATTAATTTTGCACCTGTTTTTCCCAAGAAAACTATCAAGAATATACTTAAGAATATACACGATGGTTACTTGAGTAATCTTATACTTCTAGACTTAGATGATAGCAAGAGGTTTAGGTATGATATAGATTTTGAAGGAATAGAATTTATTAATAGTAGTAGTTTTTCTATGAATAAAATTATTGGAAATTTAATGGGTAGCAGTAAATCTGGGAAGTTATTAATTAAAGGGAAAGAAGTTGAAGTCTCCATTAATAGTGATGACAAATTTAAATTATCTAGATTAAATGGGTTAATATTTTATAAGATTTCTAATGACAAGATATCTTTGAGCTCTGAAGAATTGCAATTAGATGATTCTCATCTAGCTAATATTTATGGGTCCTTCTCTGATGATAACTCAACATATAAGATCAATATCAAAGGTGATTTAGATAGCTTAATGAATATTTCACCGATTAAATATACTGAATTAATAAAATCAAAAAATATTTCTCTCAGTTCCAAATATAGTCTTGATTATCGTTTTTTAAAGAATAAAGAAAAAATAAATTCTTATGGTGCTATAAATCTTTCTAATTTAGCAATTCATGATAAACAGCATGGCATTGTAATCAATTCTCAAAAACTTAGAGTTAGTTTTTTTGATAAATATATTCAATCTTATGAAACTCAATATTATATAAATAATAATAAGTATGCTTTGATATTAGATACAGATATTATAAACAATAAAATTAAATATAATTTCAATTCAAAAGGTATTCTGACATCTGATTTTATAAAGAGTTTTTCTAATAATAAGTTAATAGAATCTTTTAAAGGATCTGCGCCTATTGATTTCAAGTTAACTTATCAGCCCTTTGACAAGACAATAAATTTTAAATTAAATAGTAATATGGAAGGCATGGAATTCAATATTCTTTCTCCATTGAATAAAATTTCTTCAGAATCTAAAAATTTAGAAATTAAATATATATTGAATAATAATTTTAAAAAATATATCAACATATCTTATGATGTATATAAGATGAAAGTTTCAAGACAAAAAACCTCTCTTTCTATATCAGTTTACTCTCCTAGCATAGAAGGTTTAATAAATTTTCCTGATCTAATAACTAATGAAAATAGGTTAACTGCTCGTCTCAACTATTTTAATTTAAATAAATTTAAGGGTGATTCAAATCCTGAAGCATATTCATTCTTAGATTTAAGTATTAAAAAAGCAAAAATTAACGATTATTATTTTAATAATGTAAAAATTGTAACATCTCCTATTGATCAAGGCATGATGATAGACAGGTTTGATTTTAAAAATAATGACTTGAGCATGAAAGGCAATGGGAAATGGATAAAATCATCTGATAAGAAAATTACCTTTTTTGATGCAGATTTTCAAAGTGACAATTTTGGAAGTTCTCTTAAATATTTAGGATATCCTGGAATTATTAAAGAAGGAAATTTATCCTCAAGACTAATAGGTCAGTGGGAAGGATCTCCTGAGAATTTTTCTTTTAATGATTTTGATGGGAAAATTAAACTCGATTTAAAAGATGGCGAGTTTCTTCAAGTTACAAAGCAAACAAGAGCTATAGGTCAGTTGCTTGGATTATTTAGTATTTCATCATTAAAGAAAAGGTTGTCATTAGATTTTAGTGACTTTTTTTCTAGCGGGCTATCATTTGATACGATGACTGGTGAATTTAGCTTTTCTAAAGCTAAGGCAAAGACTAAAGACTTACTTCTTAAAGGTACTTTTGGTGAAATGAGGATAAATGGAGTTTCAGATATCTATAATAGGTCTCATAATCAGCAACTAATTTATATACCTGATTTGTCATCGATGAGCCTAATTTCAGGCACTTTGTTGGGTGGACCAATTGGTGCTCTCGCGTCAATATTTTATGATAAAGTCCTTAAAGAAATGGATATTAATACTAATCAATTGGCAGCTGTGGAATACTCTATTAAAGGTTCATGGGATGAGCCCGAGATAAAAGTAATAGAACCATTTAAACCTATCGAAAATTAATATACTCTTAGTATTCAAACTAAGAGAAATATATGGCTAGCATAGCATCAATACAATTAACGTCAGGTCCAAATATTCAAGCTAACCTTCTTGAAGTATCTAAATATCTTGAAGAAATTTCTAAAGGGAAGTCAAAATTGGTTGTTTTACCAGAGAATTTTGCTTTCATGCCAGAGAATGATGTGTCCTTTGTAACAAATGCTGAAGTTGAGGGATCTGGGCCAATTCAAGAATTTATCGCAGAGAGCGCTGTAAAATACAAAATTTGGATTATAGCTGGCACTATTCCTCTTAAGACCAAAAATCCCAATAAAGTAACATCATCTACTCTTGTTTTTGATGATAAAGGTCAAATAGTTGCCAGGTATGATAAAATACATTTATTTGACGTTCAATTACCTAATTCTGATGAATCATATAATGAGTCTGAAGTTTTTGAACATGGAAAGAATCTTAAGATTATAGAGACGCCAGTTGGGATTGTTGGGTTAGCAATTTGTTATGATCTTCGCTTCCCAGAACTTTTTAGATTATTACATTCCTCGGATGTTGAAATAATTGTACTGCCATCAGCCTTTACCGAACAAACTGGCAAAGTTCATTGGGAACCATTGGTTAAATCTAGAGCTATAGAAAATCTTTGTTACATGGTTACATCATGCCAAGATGGTTATCATATTAGTGGAAGACAAACTCATGGTAATAGTATGATAGTAAATCCTTGGGGACAAATAATGTCGAAAATAGAGTCTGGTAGTGGGTTTATTGAATCTGAGATAAACCATAAACAGTTAACCTCAATAAGAGAGAAGTTTCCTGTACTTAAACATATAACTTTAGTGGGTAATAAATGAATTATATACAGAATCTTGTCTTAGATAATTATGACTTAACAAATGAAAAACTTGAAAATATACTTTCGGCAGCATGTCCTAAAAACATAGACTTTGCAGATTTATATTTTCAATATACTAATTCTGAAGGTTGGCAATTAGAAGACGGTATCGTTAAAAGCGGTTCATCAAACATAGATAGTGGAGTTGGAATTAGATCTGTGGCAGGAGATAAATCTGGTTTTGCATATAGTAATAACTTTAACTATGAAAATTTAATTTCTGCAGCTAACACATCTAAGTGCATAGTGAAGAGTGGCCAAAGCAGAGCAATACAACTTGGTAATTCTCAAAATATAAGAAAACTATATAACTCAGTCTCGCCTTTAGATTTTAAGACAGATGATATAAAAGTTAAATTTTTAAAAGACATTGATAAATATGTACGAGATAAAGATGACAGAGTGGAGCAAGTGATTGTGAGCTTAGCTGGGACATATGATTCAATTTTAATTCTAAATACGGATGGTATTAAGGCTTTTGATGACAGGCCTTTAGTTAGATTTAGTATAATGGTTATCTTGAAAGTAGGTGACCGAAGAGAACGTGGTTCTTCTGGCGGCGGCGGCAGATATTCTTATGATGAAATAATTGATACAAAATTTGCTTATGAATTTGCTGATGAAGCAATTAGACAGGCAGCTGTAAATCTTCAAGCCGAAGATGGAAAAGCAGGATCTATGACAGTTGTCTTAGGGCCTGGATGGCCTGGAGTGCTTCTACATGAGGCTATTGGACATGGACTTGAAGGTGATTTTAACAGAAAAAAAACCTCAGCTTTTTCTGACTTAATAGGAAAGCAAGTTGCTTCTAGCCAATGCACAATTGTTGATGATGGCACAATTTCAAAGAGAAGAGGGTCTTTATCTGTGGATGATGAAGGTTGTGAAACAAAATGTAATACGCTGATTGAGAATGGAATCCTTAAAGGATATATGCAAGATAAAATCAATGCCAAACTTATGAATGTTAGTCCCACAGGAAATGGGAGAAGAGAAAGTTACGCATGCTTGCCTATGCCAAGAATGACAAATACTTTTATGTTGCCTGGTGAGTTTAATCCAAATGAGATAATAGAATCTGTTAAAGATGGAATTTATGCTGTTAATTTTTCTGGTGGCCAGGTTGACATAACAAATGGACAATTTGTATTCACAGCATCAGAAGCATATTTAATTGAAAATGGAAAAGTTACCAAACCAATTAAAGGCATGACTCTGATTGGTAATGGACCAGAGGTTTTAAAAAAAGTATCTATGGTAGGAAATGATTTAAAATTAGATGATGGAGTTGGTACATGTGGAAAAGACGGGCAAAGTGTTCCAGTAGGAGTAGGACAGCCTACTCTTAAAATAGATGAGATAACTGTTGGAGGAACACAGGTATGAGTTCTAATGGAAATAATATACTTATCTATAAAGATAGACTCGAAGGAATTTATAAAGATTTAAATAAAAAGTATAGTCATGAGTTTAATTTAAGCGTATCAAATGGTTATACAGTAACATCTAGATCATCTGAAGTAGAAAATATAGAATACCATGAAGATATGGCCTTAAATATAACTGTCTATAATAATTTTAAAAAAGGAAATGCTTCAACGAATAACTTATCTTCAGAAAATATTATAAAAACCATTGAAAAAGCTGAAAATATTTCTCAAAACACACAAGCTGATGATTGCCAAGGTCTCCCTGAATCTAATTTTACAGAAAAACAATGGGACAACTTGGGAATATATTACCCAAAAGACTTAGAAGTTGAAAACGTAATAGAAATGACAAAAGATTGTGAAGCAGAGGCTTTTAAAGCAGATAAAAGAATATCAAATTCTGAAGGGTCAACATTTTCATTTTCTAAAAACTCGCATATGATTTTAAATACTAATGGAGCGTATGGTGCATATGATTCGACAGATTATTCTTTATCTTGCATTGCTTTAGCAGAAGAAAATAAGTTAATGGAAAGAGATTATTGGTATTCGTCTTCTAGAGACTTTAAAAAATTAGAAGAAGGTTCTAGTATAGGTAAAAAAGCTGCCGAAAGAGTTCTGTCTAGACTTGGAGCTAGAACTTTGAAAACTCAAGTTTGCCCTGTTCTATTTTCACCTGAAATGTCTGCGTCTATCATTAGTAATTTTTTATCAGCTATTAATGGCTCGGCTATTTATAAAAAATCGAGTTTTCTATTAGATAAAGTTAACGAAAAAATATTCCCAGATTTTGTAAATATACGCGAAGAACCATTGTTGGTTAATGGCCCTGCAACTCGACCATATGACTCTGAGGGTGTTTTAACAGAAAATAAGAATATTGTTGATAATGGGATTTTGAAAACTTATTTATTAGATACTTATTCGTCCAGAAAGCTTAAAATGGATTGCACTGGAAATGGTGTTTTAACTAACATAACTATGAACTCAAGTGAGCCGCTAGTTTCGGATATTATTTCTACACTAAAGAATGGCATATATATAACAGATATGATGGGGAGTGGAGCTAATACTTTAACTGGTGATTATTCTAGAGGAGCCTTTGGATATTTAGTTGAGAATGGTGAAATACAGTATCCAGTAACAGAAATAACTGTGGCCTCTAATCTGTCTCAAATGTTCCAAAACATTGTTGCTCTTGGTGATGATATTGATTTAAGAAATAGAATTAGAACAGGTTCATTATTGATAGACAATATTACTATCGGTGGAACTAACTAATATTCATTATAAGAGACACTGAAAAAATAATTAAAATTAAAATTAGCATCGCTGATATTGTCGTCTGCCTTAAAAGATAATCCTCTAGTGTAGTAAATTTATTCCTCAAGCTAGTAAAAGAGAAAATATTTTCAGTTTTATTTATCATACTAAAAATATATTTCGTTAATAACTTAATATATTTAATTTTGCCTCTATATAACCAATCAATGTCCAAGGTCAAAGTCAGAGTCCTTTCTAAATATTTTAAGCTGATGAAAAATGCTAATGCCGAAAAGAATAACAAGTGCAATTGGGAAACTACATGGTTTCCG
Organism: Gammaproteobacteria bacterium; assembly: GCA_029246085.1. Lineage (GTDB taxonomy): Bacteria > Pseudomonadota > Gammaproteobacteria. The sequence continues at coordinate 7,824 of JAQWOB010000011.1, read as the reverse complement.
GTATAAGGAATAAAATCTACAGGATATGGCAGCAAACCATAAAGCAATTGTGGCCAGATTCCTATAACAATGCATATTGTTGAAGCTATAATCATCGCATATTTCATATATATTGGAGGATCTGTTGTAATAATTTTTTTGTCTCTATGAAAAAATACAAACCATGGAAATTTTATACCTGCATGAAGAAATACGCCGGCTGACCCTACTAACAGCATTAACCATACCAGCTGCATTCCTTCATGAATGCTGGCATCAACTATCATTGATTTAGAAATAAAGCCGGATGTTAAAGGAAAAGCTGAAATCGCTAAAGCACCTATGATCCCACAGATTGCTGTTAAAGGCATTGTTTTATATAAGCCACCAACATCTGTGCATTTATATTTATTAATCATGTAAATAACACTTCCTGCTGACATTAGCAGTAAGCCTTTATATATAATATGTGAAAAAGCATGAGCTGCTGTCCCATTAAGAGAAAGCTCTGTTCCTATTCCAATCCCAACAATCATAAAGCCAACTTGATTTACTATGCTGTATGAAAGTATTCTTCTGATATCATTTTCAAGCAATGCATAGATAATTCCATACATAATCATATATATTCCAATTAACATTAGTATATGGCTTCCAGCAAAAGTAACGATTAGTATAAAAACAGAAGTTTTTGTTGTGTAAGCTGAAAGAAATACTGTTGAAGAGTAACTACCTTCTGGATATGCATCTGGTATCCATTGAGAAAATGGAGGAGCACCTGCATTCAATAAAAATCCAACGAGAATCATCCAGTTATACCAAGTATCCAAATTTAATAATCTTATTTGTAAATTATTTGTATCTATATATAACCCTATAATTCCAAGTAATAAAATTAGGCCTCCCAAGAGATGCATTAGAAGATATCTATTGCCTGCAGATAGAGATTTATCTGAATTAGATGACCAAATAACCATAGTAGATGCAATAGCCATAATTTCCCAGAAGATATAGAGTGTTAAAAAGTCACCAGAAAATAGTACAAAGATAGCTGAGGATATATAGATTAATACCATTGCTTTTTCCTTATAACTATCTCTATAAATTGAAAATAATTTACCAATTAATCCCATGATTAGAAAAACCAAACAGAAAAGATATGCAAGTTTTGAATATGAAAAATAATTAAGAGAAGCAAGACCACTCTTATATACATAATCTATATTATCTGTAATAAATAAAAGTACAAATAATGATATTAAAATAGATCCGATTGATATTAGATTCGCTTTCTCTTTAAAGATAAAAATAAATAAAGAACCTATAGCTAATGGAAAGGCTGGATGACTGATAAGACTACTAATCATAATAAGTATCTCCTTTCTTTAGCACAACAGCTAGAATTTTTGCAATAATAATTAAGCTGATACATGCTAAGAATCCAAAAATAGGGTAGAAACCAATTATACCATCTATATTAAAATTAATTTTCTTAAAATTATAGAATACATATAAATATGGAGTTATATTTATCAGTAAAATAAGCGTATAAATTATTTTATTTCTATCATTCATATTAAATAATATTCTCTGTAATAAATTTTATAATAAAATCAGTTTTGAAAAAAAGAATTACTGCTATAAATCCAACAATAATCACCGGAAAGGCTAGAGGCATATCTTCACAGCTAGGACTTTTGTAGTCAAATTTTGCTTTTTCAAAATATGATTTATAAATCATCGGAAAATAATAACTTGCATTAAGCAATGTACTCAAGATGATTATAATAAGTAAGTATAAATTTTCTGATTCCATAATACCAAGTAATAAATACCACTTGCTAATAAATCCAATTGTTGGAGGTAAACCAATCATGATAATTGCACCGATAGTCATCAGTAGACAGGTAATGGGTAATTTTGAAGAAAGGTTATTCATTTCACTAACATTTTTAATGCCTGTCTGTGTTGCAATAATACCGGCAGAAAGGAATAGCATTATTTTTCCTAAAGCATGAAATATTAAATGAAGAACAGCAGCTAAAATAGAATATGGCGCCAGAATTGCCGTAGCTAAAACTATATATGATAATTGGCCAATAGTTGAATATGCTAAGCGTAATTTAATATTATCTTGGTTTAGAGCGATAAAGGATGATGATATAATCGTAAACGATGCAAAGAGTATAATAATTATATTTGCGCCACTCTGCGTCAATACATCTACTCCAAATATGAATAAAAAAACCTTTAACATTATGAATACTCCAGATTTAACTACAGCCACAGCATGAAGTAGTGCGCTCACTGGTGTTGGTGCAACCATTGCAGATGGTAACCATTTATGAAATGGCATGACTGCAGATTTGGCAATTCCAAATAAATATAAAATAATAAGAATGTATATGGCAGTATTATTATAACTAGTGAATATACCGCCAACTTTATAGTCTAAAGTCCCAGTCAATATATAGGTGAATATTATTGCTGGCAAGAAAAATATTATAGATGTTCCGAGTAAATAGTATAAATATTTCTTACCATTTATAATTGATTTTTTGTCACCTTTGAATGTTACAAGTGGATATGTAGCAATTGTCAATATTTCATAAAAAACAAAAGTAGTTAATAAATTAGATGAATAGATAATCCCATTGGTAGCTAGCATTGATAGTGTAAAAAATATATAAAATTTTGGTTTGTTTTGGTACTTATTTAATTCTAGATATCTTTCTGAAAAAATAGATACCATGAGCCATAGTCCATTTGAGATAACTAGAAAGATTACACCTAAATAATCTAAGCTAAATGATAATGGGATTCCTGGAATAATATTAAATATATCAGTTTTTTGATTAATCAAGATATCTTGTATGCTAATTATATACAAAGCATATACAAGAGATGCGAGACTTATAAATATAGAAACCATACCGGTAAAGGCTTCTTTTCTAAGCAGATAAATAATCACTATACTAAGAGCTAGAAACAGAATATGTGATAATAAAATACTCATTGATTTATAGTACTATAAAAATTATTTGATATTTGTTCGGAAATGCCAAAAGTTAATGATGTATCAACACCAAGATATATCGTTAAAGCAGCTAGAAAGTAAACACATAGCAATTGATAACTTGTTGCTACTGAAGCATCATGATTGAGCCTCGCAGAAAAATAAATCTTTTCAATTAATAGCCAAGCATAAAAGAATGTCATGAAAGAGGTGATCAGTATAACGCCACTAGTATACCAATAATCAGATTGGAGTATTGCTGAAATTAAATACCATTTGCTTATGAATCCAGATGTTAACGGTAACCCTATTAAACCAAGCAATAATATTACGAAAGCTGACATGAGTAATGGATATTTCTCTCCTAGTCCTGAGAAGTCATCTATACTCACGTTTTTATTATTTATAAATAAAATAGTAACCACTAAAAATAACCCAGTTTTGATGATTGAGTGATTAAATACATGTATGAGAGATGCTGTTAATCCATCTGGGGTTAATAGCATTATTGCTATGATTATATAGCTTAATTGAGCAACACTTGAATAGGCTAGCATTTTTTTAATTTCATTTTGTTTGATAGCATATAAAGTTGATAATAAAACCCCTATGAGTGATAAAAATAAAATGAGCTGGGCAAGATTATAATACTCTAATGGATTTATTGAGTTGAATATATCTAAAAATACTCTAAGTAAAATATAGATACCTATTTTAGTAGATGTCCCTGAAAAGTATGAAACTATTATAGATGGGGCATACGAATATGTTCTTATTAGCCAACCATGCAGTGGGAATAGAGCTGTTTTAATGCCCACGCCTATGAGAAACATAGCTATGGAAAGAGACATAGAAAGCGAGATACTGCCACTCCCTATCTTGTTTGATAGATCCGTCATATTCAGAGTGCCTGTATTTACATATAAAATGCCGATTGCAAATAATATAAATACCGCACCAATGCTTCCAATAAATAAATACTGTATAGCTGCAAGACTGGAAGCTTTATAATTACCTTGGGATATAAGAAAATAACTAGCAAGTGAAGAAATTTCTAAAAAAACAAATAAGTTAAATATATCATTTGTGAGAACGATACCTGAAAATCCAACATTGCAAAGTAGCCAAGCAATATAAAATAAATGTATATTATCGTCTTCTACTTGTGATTTTATGGTCTTATTTCCAGCTATCAAACATATGAAAGCCATAAAATTGATAAGCAAAAGAAAGTAACATGATAGTAAATCAGCGTTTAATCTAATACCAATAGGTGCTTTCCATGAGCCAAGTTCATATAGTATATTTCCATTCTGATAAACATCTTGGAACAGTATTAGTATCAGCAAAATATTTAAGAAAGATACGCCTAGGCTTAAATTATAGACATGCCTGTTATCTCTGACAAGTAATAGTATTGGGGCAATTAATAGAGGTAATACTATAATTAATACTGGTAACTGGTTCATTTTTTATATCTTATCCAGTTCATGTTCTTCTATTGAATTATACTTTTGTTTAACCTTAATGATTAAAGCAAGAGCAAGGCTTGTTGTCGCAATACCAACAACAATTGCTGTAAGGATTAAGACATGAGGCAAAGGATTAGAGTAGATTAATTGATCGTCATTTAGAATTGGAGGGACTCCGCCATCAACTTTACTTATAATTAAGTAAAAGATAAATACTGAAGACTGAAATATATTTAAACCAATCACCTTTTTAATTAAATTTGATTCTCGGATTATTATAAATAAACCTAGAAGAAATAAAATCATATTAAGTACGAATAGCATTATTTTTCCTCGCTAATATCATTAAATGAATAAAATACCAAAACCATTACATTGCTGACAGTTAAACCTACTCCTAGTTCAACCAGGAATATACCTAGAAGCTGACCATTTATTGGTGTATTTGACAAATAGTTATACTCTAAAAAATTACCACCAAGCAAGATACCTAAGAAGCCAACCATAAGATATAAAATGACACCTAAAGCCATTAAAGATTTTGAAGTATTAACACTTAGGATTGATTTGCCAATATCTAATCCAAAAATAATATTATATAAAATAAAACCTGCTGCAAATATTACCCCTGCTTGAAATCCTCCGCCTGCTGAGAAGTCGCCATGGAATTGTACATATAAACCAAATAATAAAATTACAGGAATCAGTAGTTTAGTGACTATTCTGGGAATTGTATGATGTCTCATGAATTACTCTTTCTTTTTCTTAATATTCCTAAGACTGATATCCCAGCAATAAATATTACAACAACTTCCCCAAGTGTATCAAACCCTCTATAGCCAGCTAAAATAGATGTTACAACATTAGGAACACCCATCTCTGTTTTAGATTTATTAATATAATATTCACTAACTTGTGAATTTGATGTTTGGTTAAATTTACCAAATTCTGGTAAATCAGATACTGCGAAACTTAGTAAACCTAGCAGTAATAAAAATAATACTATTAATGGAAAAGAGGGGGTTCTAGATTTCTTTACCATAACATCCGTATGCTTCAAAGTGCTTAAAAATAAAATCGTAGATATTCCAGCACCAACAGCAGCTTCTGTTAAAGAAACATCTACGCCGTCTAATAATAAAAAAATAAGAGCAGATATAAGACTGAAAATAGTTGTTGCCATAATTGCTGAAAATAAATTTTTAACAAACATTATGTAGATAGCAATAGCTATGAGAATTGTTAGTAGCAAGTATAAGAATATAATAATTATTTTATTTCCCCACTGGTCTTAGAGTGTTTTAAAAATGCTTGAGTTAAAGCATGAATAGCTGTGCTGCCAGTTATATATAAGAATACCAATATCAGTAATAATTTTAAGCTAAACAATGAGAATCCATAATGAAACATTAGCCCTAATATTATCAGTAAAGTTGCAAATGTATCTACAACTGAAGCTGCATGGGTTCTGGCAAGAAAATTATCAAATCTAAAGCAACCTATAGTACCTATTAACGCTACTATAACTCCGACTATTAATAAAATACTAATTATTATACTCACTTAGATACTTCCTTATCTTCATAATATTTTAGTATAACTATAGTAGAGATGAAATTAATTAGCGCATACACCATAGCAATATCAGTAAAGTCTTTCTCAATAGAAACTGTGCCGACTAATAGGATAAGAAGAACAATTTTAGTTCCAATTAGGTTGACTGTTAATATTTTTGTATAAATCTCATTTGCCGTAATAAATCTAAAAATAGAAATGACAAGAGCAAGAGATAATATAAGAATAGCTAATATACTAATTTCAGACATCTTTTCCCTCGCTTGGCAGATAGTTTTTTTCTGTAGATCTTATTTTTTTACCCATTTCATTTGATTCCAGAGACTCTTTGAACTGATCATCCAGAGTATGCACTGTAAATGTATCTCTATCGACATCAATTGTGACTGTTCCTGGAGTTAGAGTTATTGAGTTAGCATAAAGAACATGCCCTAGGTCAGATATTTGAGATGATTTAATTTTAATAATTTGAGGATTAATTTTTCTATTCGGGATAACTATATATAAACAAACTTTTATATTTGAAATTATAATTTCTTTAAACAACCATGGAATATAGAGTAATAAGCCTTTAGCACTAAAGTCATGAAAACTAATTTCCTCATCAATCAAGTCCATTCTATTCATTATATAGATCACAAAAGCTGTTGAAACCAAACCTAAAAACAACATGAAGGGTGCTATCAATCCTGACAATATAAACCAAAACACAAAAATACTCACAAAAATTATGATGAGATGGTTTTTTTGATTATATTTCTTTGTTGGTTCAGTCATACCATATTATATATAGAATCTTAACGTTTAACCATAATCACTGTATGAGTAATGATATATCAATAACATCAATATTTTTTGTTATAGACCCTATGGAGATAAAAGAAACCCCTTTCATGGCATATTTATTAATATTCACAAGGCTAATATTTCCTGAAACCTCTATAGGAGTCTTTTTAATCGTAGCTAATGCTTTCTTTAGATTAGCTATGGAAAAATTATCCAAGAGTATGCGATCTATATCTAAGTTTTCTAAAACACTTGCCTCATGAGATGTTTTTGCCTCAGCAATAATAGGTTTTCTAAGCTTTTTAGCTCTTCTTACAAAATCTTCTAGGTCATCAATGATCTTAAGATGATTTTCTTTAATTAATACAGACTCAGAAAGATTCTTTCTATGAGCGAAGCAACCCATTATCTGACAAGCATAATTAATTGCATATCGCCATCCTGGTAAAACTTTTCTTGTATATAATAGTTGAATATTTTTATTTGAAATTTTAGCTTGATATTTATTAACTGAATTAGAAACGCCTGACAGTGTTTGTAGGAAATTCAAAGCTACTCTTTCGCCTATCAATATAGATGTAATACTCCCAGAAATAGTTGCTGCAGCTTCTCCTTTATTAACAGAATCTCCATCATTAAAATGCCACTTTATTTTAATCTTTGAATCTACTTTTTTGAATACTTCATTTACCCATTGTTTCCCACAGAGAATACCTTGTTCTTTGAAGATTAATTTTGCTGTACATTTTTTTGTATTTAATAATAGTGATGAAGTAACATCATTATTAAAATAGTCTTCTTTTAGGGCAGAGCTAATATGTTTTTCTAGTAATTTTTTATCTACTTTATCGATCTTCATTATTTCTCAAGTACTCTTTGGTTGTAGTAAAAATAATTGGACTCAGTAGTATAAGAGCAATCAGGTTTGGTAAAGCCATTAGACCATTCATGATATCTGCAATTAACCAAATTAAATTTAATTCGGTGGTAGCACCA
>JAQWOB010000034.1 GCA_029246085.1 Gammaproteobacteria bacterium | reverse complement strand
TTTGTTTAAATCAACAATAGTAAAATCAGCATTATACCCTTCTTTAATTCTGCCTTTATTGACAAGACCATGAATTCTCTCAGGGCCATAAGACCAAAGTTCTACCAATCTTTCTAAAGTTAATCGACCATCATTAACATGATTAAGCATAACAGGAACTAAAGTTTGTACGCCCGGCGTTCCACTAGGTGATTTAGGATATATCTCTGCTTTCTCGTCTAACGTATGAGGCGCATGATCTGACGCAAGTATATCAACCGTGCCATCATTTAACGCTTTCCATAATTCATCTTGATGATGCTTTTCTCTAATTGGTGGATTCTGTTGTGCAAGGGTTCCAAGTTTCTCATAACACTCAGGGGCATGCAAAGTAAGATGATTAGCTAATAACTCTACGCTTGCAGTATCTTTATGTTTTCTTAAAAAATCCATCTCTTCAGATGTTGTGATATGTAAAACATGCACGCGTCTATTATATTTCTTAGCTATCATTACGACTCTTTTAGTTGCAGATAAACAGCTCTCAGGTGAACGCCACTTACAATGCAGGGAGACATCATGATTATCTTTCAATACTGTTTTCATGTTTGCTTCCATTATATATTGATCTTCAGCATGCACTGCCACAACTCTCTTACCATTAGATAGTACAGATGCAACTTCCTCATCACTCGCTGCTAACAAATCTCCAGTACTTGCACCCATAAATATTTTAATCCCACAAATACCTGGTGCATTTTCCCATTTACCTAAATTTGGACCAGTTCTACCTGTTCCTCCAAGATAAAAAGCATAGTCAGTCCAAGCAACTCTACTAGCCCTTTTTAATTTATCTTTTATTGTTTCTGGAGTTATCGTTAAAGGATTTGTATTGGGCATTTCAAAAACTGCTGTGACACCACCGGCAGCTGCAGCTAACATTCCGGATTCTAAATTCTCTTTGTTTTCAAGACCGGGCTCCCTAAAATGTACTTGGGAATCTATAACACCAGGCAAGACATGTAGGCCTGAACAATCTATAGAGTCATGAGTGTCAGCACCTGATAAATCACCAATATCTCTAATACTTTCATTAATAATACCAATATCTGCCGTTTTTATACCTTCTGGGAGAACAACACTTCCATTCTTTAAAACTAAATCATATTTTATTTTTTTATTCATAAAAATCATCATATCAATTTTGTTAATATAATTTCCATAAATATTAAGAAAAACTTGCTTTTATTACGGATATTGATACATTTGTTTCCATGCAAAGAATCTTAGATAACTTCGGTTTAACAATATCAGCAGCTTGTGCAATCCACTGCATACTCTTGCCGATAATGCTAATACTGTCACCATATATTGAATTAACCTTTTTTACTTCTCATGGATTTCATGAAAGTTTAATGTATTTTATACTGCCCACATCATTGATTGCTTTCACTCTAGGCTGTAAAAGACATAATGATGATATGGTTAAATTAGGCGGGATATGCGGAATATTTGTCTTATTGATTGCAATTGCGCTGCATGATTTTAGTGAAGTACTATCAGTCTTACTAACTTTATTTGCTAGCACCTTATTAATATTTACGCATCTACGAAATAGAACACTATGTTCTCATCATGATTATTCTTGTCATAAATAGAAAGTAAATTATATAGAATAGTACTAGTATTCGTCTTGCCAACCAACTTTCTCTAAAAAGTCATCGTAAGAACCCTCGAAAACACTGACTTTATCATTATCAAATACAATCAACTTATTAGCTACTTCTCTTAAAAAATATTCATCATGAGTAACCATTAGAACAGCTCCATCAAAATTTTTAATAGCACTGAGTAAAGAGTCGCAAGAATCTAAATCTAGATGATTTGTTGGCTCATCAAGAAGAAGTAAATTTGCAGGATTAATTAGTATTTTTCCTAACATCACTCTACTTTTTTCACCACCAGATAATACATTAATCTTTTTATCAGACAGATGATTGGTAAACATCATGTTGGCACATACTTTACGAACCTGAGTTTCACTCATGTTAGGTACACAATTTTGAAGTTCCATGTATACGCTATTATTAGGGTCTAATCTATCAATATTCATTTGGCCAAAATAACCAATTTTAGTTTTATCATGCGCATTTGAATATCCGCTGATTGGCTCAAGATCTTTTGTTATTAATTTAAGTAAAGTTGATTTCCCTTTTCCATTCTTTCCTATAATGCAAATTTTATCATCGCTTTTTATACTAAAAGATAATTTTTTAATTAAAGGATTTTCTTTATCATAATGAAATTCAAGCTTGCTAGCATTAATTAAATTTTCCTTGCTGCCATAAGGCTCATAATTAAATTGGAAATCTAAATTTATGACTGCAGAAAGTTTTTCTTTCTTCTCTGTTTTTTCAAGCATCTTAATTTTAGATTGAGCACGTGTTGCCATGCTTGCTTTAGATTTAAATCTATTAATCCATGCTTCAGTTTTTTCTCTTTTCTTTGCTTCATTTTCAACGGTTTTATTATATATCTCTTCTTCGCTTAATATTTTTTCTAAAACCTTCTCTGTATTTCCAGCTGTCTTTTTAAATTCACCTCTATGAATATTTAATGTATGACTAATAACATTATTCATAAAGTTTCTATCATGCGTAATGAGTATTAACTCATCTCTCCAGTCATTTAAAAAATTTTTGAGCCATTTAATTGAATGTATATCAAGATAGTTTGTTGGCTCATCAAGCAGAAGCATGTCTGGCTCATCTAATAAAAGCTTTGCAAGATTTATTTTTACCTGATTACCACCTGAAAATTCCGATGGATCTTTTTCCATCTCTTCATCTGTAAAACCCAACCCTGCTAAAATAGTCTCGCCTTTCCAAATCTCATATTCTCTGTCTCCACTCAGAACACTGCATACTTCATCTACTACAGTTTTATGGGTGAATTTTATATGTTGATCCAGGTATCCTATCTTATACCCTTTAGGCATAATGACTTCACCAGCATCTTGTTCTAGTTGACCGATAATAATTTTTAAAAATGTACTCTTGCCGCTTCCATTTCTACCAATGAAGCCAACTTTCTCTTTTTTGTTGATGACAATATTTACATCACTAAATATTTTTTGCCCGGAAAATGATATTTCTAAATCGTTAGTCTTAATCATAACTATTTAAGTTACATTTAGTTCTTTAGATGCTTTTTTTCTTGCATGCGGGTCAAGGTATTGTTTACGTAACCTTAAGTTTTCTGGTGTCACTTCTAAAACTTCATCTTCATTTATATAAGCCATCATTTGTTCAAGCGACATTTTTCTTGGGGTAACAAGTTTAACCGCCTCATCTGTGCCGGAAGCCCTGACATTTGTGAGCTGCTTACCCTTTAAGATATTTATCTCTAAATCATTTGGTCTATTATGTTCACCAACTATCATTCCTTGATAGACTTTTGTTTGAGGATCGATGAACATTACTCCCCTATCTTGTAAATTAAAAATTGCAAATGCGACAGCTGTGCCAGTTTGCGTTGCAATTAATGCCCCATTTCTTCTAGTAGAAATATTACCTTTGAAAGGTCCATAAGAATCAAATAGTCTATTTACAACTCCTGTGCCACGTGTCTCTGTTAAGAACCTGCTTTGATATCCAATCAATGCTCGAGATGGTGCTTTAAAAATTAATCTAGTTTTACCAGACGTATTTCTCATATCTAGCATTTCTGCCTTTCTTTTATTCATGCTATCGATAACTGTACTCGCATACTCATCATCAACATCAATAATAACTTCTTCAATAGGTTCTAGTTTTTTATCATTTTCATCAATTTTATATACTACATGAGGCCTAGATACAGTTAATTCATAACCTTCTCTTCTCATCGTTTCTACTAAAACTCCTAATTGTAATTCTCCTCTACCTCCAATTTCAAAAGCATCTTTTTTACTATTTTCTGCAAAAGAAATTGCAACATTAGTCTCGGCTTCAGCCAGCAATCTTTCTCTAATTACTGTTGATGTTACTTTTTTACCTTCCAAGCCTGCTAACGGTGAATCATTAACAGTAATAGTAATTGACATTGTTGGTGGGTCGATTGGTGTTGATGGGATTGGAGTAGTGACTTCAGGATCACATATAGTATCTGCAACTGAAGCTTTCGCTAAGCCAGCAATACAGATAATATCACCAGTTTGAACTTCGTCTACAGCAACTCTATCTGTTCCTTCAAATTTAAATAACTTAGTTAGCCTTCCTGCTTCAACTTGTTCGCCTTCTAAGTTAATAGCTTTTACAGCATCATTAACCTTAGCCGTCCCTTGTTCAACTCTTCCAACCAAACATCTTCCAAGATAAGGGTCTGAATCTAATAAGGTAGATAACATCGCAAAAGGTTTATTAGCTTCAACTTTAGGAGGTTTGACATGTTCTAGAATTAAGTCTAACAGAGCATGTAGATTTTCCTTTGGGTCTTCTAAATCTTTCACACACCATCCGTCTCTTCCAGCGGCATACATGATAGGGAAATCTAACTGCTCGTCTGTAGCATCAAGAGAAACAAATAAGTCAAACACTTCATCTATTACTTCATCTGGTCTTCCATCTGGTCTATCAATTTTATTTACAATCACAATTGGTTTTAACCCTTGAGCTAAAGCTTTAGATAACACAAATTTTGTTTGCGGCATAGGCCCTTCAGCAGCATCAGTAAGTAATATTACCCCATCAGTCATGCTTAATACTCTTTCAACTTCACCACCAAAATCAGCATGTCCAGGAGTATCAATAATATTAATTCTTGTATCTTTCCATTGGACCGAAGTTGGCTTAGCTAAAATAGTAATGCCTCTTTCTTTCTCTAAATCACCTGAGTCCATAATTCTTTCATCAATATTTTGATTCTCTCGAAACATTCCGCTTTGTTTCATAATTGAGTCTATTAATGTTGTTTTTCCATGATCTACATGGGCAATTATTGCAATATTTCTCAGATTTTCCATTACCTATTACTCCCTTGTCTTAAGCCCAATGTTTTACTTCTTGATCCTGATGTATTTCGATTCTGACTAGATCCTCTATTCGGTTTTGCAAATGTATTTCCATTTGCACTTCTTCTTGGTCCGCTACTTCTAGATGGCCTAGATCCAGTATTGCCTTCACTACTTCTTCTTGGTCCTCCACTTCTAAATGATCTAGATCCAGTATTACCATCAGCTCTTCTAGATGATCTTGAATCAGTGTTACCTTCGCTACTTCTTTTTGAGCCTCCACTTCTAAATGGCCTTGAATCAGTATTTCCATTTGCACTTCTTCTTGGTCCGCTACTTCTAGATGGTCTTGAATCAGTATTGCCTTCACTACTTCTTCTTGTTCCATTGCTTCTTCTCGGTCCATTACTTGTAGAAAAACTTCTTCCAGATCTCGAAGATTGATGTTGGCCACCACTTCTTTTTCTAACAGATCTACTATTTTTATTAGAGCCAGAGGGTTTTTTTGCTGTTTTAGGATTTAGCAAATAATCAATTTGATCCCATAGCAGTTGTTCTTCTGGAGAAATAAAACAAATTGTTGAACCCTTTGATCCTGCTCTTCCTGTTCTTCCAATTCTATGTACATAATCTTCAGCTACTTGAGGTAAGTCATAATTAATGACATGTTCGATATGGTCAACATCTAAACCTCTTGACGCAATATCAGTTGCAACTAGTACTTTAAATTTCTTGCTTCTAAAGTTACTCATAACTTTATCTCGCTTATTTTGATTTAAGTTACCATTTAGTGCATCAGCTTTAAATCCATCATTTGTTAGATTCTTTGCCATTCTTTGTGTTCCATGTTTTGTCTTAGCAAAAATTAATACGGAGCCATCTCTTTGGCTTAATTGTTTTAATAATTCAACATATTTTTTATTATGATCAATGTTTAATATGTCATGAGAAATATTTGTTAATAAAACTTCATCAGACTCTATAGCTATTCTTTCTGGGTTATGAAGATACTTTTTTGACAACTGCATTATCTTTGCAGGCAAGGTTGCTGAAAAAAGTAAAGTTTGTCTTTCTGAAGGCATGTACTGTAATGTTTGATCAATTTGAACACCAAAACCCATATCAAGCATTCTATCTGTTTCATCTAATACTAAATATCCACAATCCATTAAATCTAAAGTTTCTCTCTCAAGATGATCATTAATTCTTCCAGGTGTTCCCACTATTATACGAGGACCCTTTCTTAGTTGATTCAGTTGCTTACCCATTGCTTCCCCGCCAATCAAGCATGCTGTTCTTAATGAACTCTCATAGCCTATAAGTTCATTAACCACATCAAGAACTTGTCGTGCTAATTCTCGTGTTGGTGTCATTATTAAAGCTGTCATGTTTTCATTTTTTGATAATATATCTACCATCGGAATACAAAATGCAGCTGTTTTACCAGTGCCTGTTTGCGCAGAACCCAATATATCCTTACTTTGTAGAGCAAAAGGTATAGTTTGCGCTTGGATTGGAGTTGGTTTTGAAAAGTTCATTTTAGCTAGAGCTAAATTTAAATTTTCGGAAAGATTTAAGCTTTCAAAATTATTCATTAATTTCTCTTATGTTAGTTAAATACATATTAGTAGAAGATATCCACCAACTGTTATTTAGATAACATATTACTGAGGCTCTTCTCAAGTTACATACATTCTATGTAACTGTGGGTACTTTTTAACAGTTAGTAACAAAGAACACAAGCTATTATTAATAAAATAGGGTTTTATTATAAAAATAGGTACTTTTGAGGAATTTATTGAAAGAATCTATAGTATAGCATAGCTATTTTATTCTAGGTGAAAATAATGCTAGAACACGAAAAAAATTATTCTATACTATCTAAGTTTTTTTGAGCCAAAAGAAACTCTGGGTCAATCGCCAGTGATTTATTAAACATATTTTTAGCATTTTTATTATCTTCCAAACCTTTATATGTAACACCTAAGCTATTAAAAACTTCTTTCGACTCTAGCCCCATATCAATAAGCTCATTTAAATGTTTCATGGACTCATCAAATTTACCATTTTTAATAAAATAGTTTGCGATATTAAGTCTAGGATAAATTTCGCTAGGCACAAGTTCTATAGTTTTTTTATAATGATACTCAGCTTCATGGTTATCCATGCTATTAAAAAGATTTGCTAAATTATTATGTGCTTCAGAAGAATTATTATCTATTTCTATCGCTGTCGTATAACTAGCAATAGCTTTCTCAAAGTTAAACATATCAGTATATATAATGCCTAATGAATAGTGAGACTGAAATAATTTTTTATCAATTTTTAATGACTTCTTAATAGCATTTACGGCAAGTTGATATTCACCCATAGAGTGCAATAAGCTTCCATAATTACTATGAAAGATAGCTTGTTCTGGTGCTTTGTCAATTGCTTTTTCTATATGCGTTTTTGCAGACTCAAAGTCCCCTTCAGCCATAAATATGAGAGAGATTAAATGGAGTGCATTAGGTTCTGAATCATCAACGGTTAGAATTTTATTATATAATGCTTTTGCTTCTTCAAAACGATTCTGTTTATGAAGATCCATCGCTTCAGCAAAGGCTTGTCTAACTAAAAATTTAGACACTTGTTAGCCTCCCTTGAATTTCATTAATTACATTAGTCCAATCACCAGATGTTTCTTGTCTAAACAATTCTAACGATGGATACCATGGACTAGTACTCTTGTAACTTAAATCCCATAAATGTTTTGGTACTACTGGTAAAATTAAAAATGTAGAAATATTTAAGCTCCCTGCTAAGTATGCTAAATCACTTTCAACACATATTACCAAATCTAAATTTTGAATAATGCCAGCTAATACATCAATATCTTTTATTTCAGATAAATTAATAAAGTTAATATTTTTAGTATCAATGAGACTGTTAATATCTTTTTCGGGAATAGCCGTCTGTTTGGCGGTAGAAGAATTCATATCTGGAGCCAGAAGATAACCTATATTTTTCTTATCCGGTAAAATTTCAGAAAAATTCTCTTTATCTATTTCCAAATAAGGATGCGTTTGAGTGTCCATTTTTGGGTTCCACTCAAGGACTTTTGGAATAGAGAGTAAATAAGTATAATAGTCACAGTCAGGCGCTTCATCATCATAACTGATAACTTTGTTAATCCACTTTTGTGACTCAAGAATTTTTTTAAGTTCACCTTGTGTCATCACAATTATCTTAGCTCCATCAAATGCAAGTTGTTTCGCAAATCTTATGAATAATAAAATCTCACCAACAGATTGCTCTGTTGCAATCACTAGTGTTTTCCCAGATAAATCTTGTCCAACCCAACGTGGTTTCTTAAACTTTATTTCATAAACTTGAGCCTGTAGTTTCAATCTCCACTCATATTCATTCCAGCCTTCAGCATAGTTGCCTGTTAATAAATAACACATTCCTAAATTAATATGAGGTTCTATATATTCCGGATAAGTATTAATACATGCTTTATAAAAGTCTATCGCTTGATTAAACTTTTTTAACTCTTCATAGATAATGCCAACCATTAACTGACAACCTATGTGGTCTGGGGTAATCTCTAAACATTTCTTGAATGATGATAGAGACTTTTCATTTTGAAGAGTTTGCCTATATGCTTCACCTAAATAAAAATGCACTTGTGATATGTCATCTTTTAATTTAATAATTTTTTTAAATACTTTTATAGCTTCTAAATAGTCTTTTTTTGAACTTAATACACACCCAAGGGAAATTAGCGTGCCTATATTGTCAGGACTTATTTCTAATGACTTATTTATATATGAAATACTTTCATCAAATTTTCTTTGACCCATTCTTATGCAGCCAACAATATGATTTGCATCAGCATCACTATCTCTAGATAATAGTTCTAGACAAATTTGTTCAGCCTCTTTAAAATTATTTTGACTGAAAGCATTAATAGCTTTAATAACTTCAGGTTTCTGTACTGGGTTCTCTGACATATAACATTTTTCTTAATCATAAAAAAAGAGGGCCTAAGCCCTCTTTAAAATTTATTTTTTAATTACGCTTGGTAAGCAAATGGGCCGGATAAACCAACTCTATCAGGAGTAGTATTCCATGATCTACCATGATCTGAATATTCTTGTTTACTCGTAACATTAACATCAACTGGAAATCCAGGGTTAATTGCTAGTGGATGGAAGTTACATTGTGCAACTTTGCCGTCACCACTCTCAACACCAGCCATATCCCAGCCGCCAGCTCCGCTTACTTGAAGCATTTTTTTACCGCTATCAATACTGCATTTAATGTCAGCTTTTTTAACACCAATAATTTCACCAACTAAACTTGCTATGACACCTAAATGGCCACCATGCTTTCCGCTCCATAATTCAACAATTGCATCATGTTGTGCATCACTTGCGTTTTTGTCAACATAGAGTGCTAATTGAAAACCGCCTTCTGTTAAAACTGCAGGTGCATGCAACCATGCAGAAACTTTTAAACCGTCAAGCTTAACATCGCCTAAATGGCCTTCTTTGATATCCCAGACTAACATTGCTTCACAGAACCCTTTTGTTGGGGCTTGAAGAAAAATACAAGGACACATCAAGTCGCAGTTACAACTTTCAGCATAATCCCCTTTTAAATTCCAACTCATAAAAATCTCCTAAATACTTATTCTTTAATAATCACA
>JAQWOB010000027.1 GCA_029246085.1 Gammaproteobacteria bacterium | reverse complement strand
ACTGCATTAGCTAGAATATTTACTCCTGCTACCAGTCTTTTTCTTGCGTCATCACCAAATTTTACTTCTTTTGCTGTCATTTTTAGTTCCTCTATAAAATACTATTAATTTAACCAACGATTGCTGTTATATCATCTTCTCTCATAACAAGTAATTCTTCCCCATCTACACTTACTTCTGTACCAGAATATTTACCAAAGAGAATTGTATCGCCTACTTTTACATCTAATGGTCTAACATCACCATTCTCAAGTATCTTCCCTTTACCTATTGCAACAACTTCGCCTTTAATTGGCTTTTCAGTTGCAGAGTCAGGAATCACGATGCCGCCAGGTGAAGTCTTTTCTTCTTCCATTCTTCTAATAATTACGCGGTCATGTAATGGTCTTATATTCATATGTAATCCTCATTAATAGTTCAAATGAGCGGTTTTTGCTCTCAGATAGTTAATATAGCGACCTTTCTCTAAATTTCAAGTGTAATTAATAGAATTACTCGTCTTTATTGTGATCGACATCAATTACTCTTCCTTTGGGGCTATTTGTAGGTCTCCTCGAGGGTATGTCATATTTCCTAATACCGAGCAACCTAATTGGTTTATAAAGGAATAATAGGCCTATAAAATCCGTTAGGAAGCCAGGTAACAATAAGAATACGCCACATATAAAGACAATAATTCCGGATAATATCTCTTGGTCAGGCCTCAAGCCATTCATTAGCTTGCTACGAATTTCAGACATGTATGTCGCAGCATTATATTTAATAATATAAATTCCAATCAAGGCTGTACCAAATATTATTAAAATAGTGTTAAAGCTTCCTATCATCGACCCAATTTCAATAAATAAAATAATTTCAATTATTGGAATAAGTAATAGAAATATAGGGATAATTTTTTTTAAATTCATAATATCAACTCTTACACTATCATTTATGGACAAAAATTCTATAGCAGATAATATACTATATATGTAATTATTGAGATAATTAAGGTAATGAAGATATTTGATATGAAAAAGATTTTTCTAACTGTAACGCTTTTGTTGGTTAGTGGCCTTACAACTGCTGATATCATTAAAAACCAAGTAGAGTTTCTATCCCCAGATGATGCATTTCAGCCTTCAGTAAAAATTATTACAAACAATCATCTAGAAGTTACCTGGGATATCAAGGAAGGATATTATCTCTATCTTGGCATGTTCGAGTTTTCAGTTGATAACCCAGATATGAAAATTATAAAAGTAGATATGCCTGAGGGTAAAACAAAAAAGGATGAGTTTTTTGGAAATGTAGATGTATATTATAATTCAACCAAGGCAAATATATATTTTGATAGAATAACAAGTAATTCAAATTTAATATTAAAATACCAAGGATGTGCAGATGCAGGATTATGTTATCCGCCTGTCACTAAAAAATTTCCTCTTGAACAATATGCTGAAAATAACCCATATTTATTAAAGACTAGTTCGACTGAAAATCAATATTCTTTTAGTCAAAAATTATCTGAGCAATCAGTCATTTTAAATATTTCTTTATTTTTTTTAGCTGGCTTGCTTCTGGCATTTACCCCATGTGTATTTCCAATGATTCCTATATTGACTGGATTAATAGTTGGGCAAGGAGAGAATATTTCAACTAAAAAATCTTTCCTTCTTTCCCTTACCTATGTTTTATCAATGTCTTTAACATATGCTGCAGCTGGAATTTTAATTGCATTATCTGGAACAAATATTCAGGCAGATCTACAAAATCCATATATATTATCAGGTTTTGCATTGTTATTTATAATTCTAGCTCTATCTATGTTTAACGTAATAAGAATACAGATGCCTGCATCTATTCAGAGCTTGCTTATATCAAAATCAAATACCAATAGTTCGGGTACTTATATAGGCGTAGGAATCATGGGGTCGCTTTCTGCATTAATTGTAGGTCCATGCGTTACCGCTCCACTTATAGGGGCCTTGATATATATATCAATGACCAATGATTTTATAATCGGAGGCACAGCTTTATTTTCGTTAGGGATAGGGATGGGTGCGCCACTTTTAATATTGGGTACATCTGCATCAGAATTAACAAAAAAGATTGGCCCTTACTTAGAGATTGCAAATAAAGTTTTTGGAATATTATTTTTAATTGTGGCAATTTGGTTAATTGAAAGAATTGTGTCAGCAGAAATCGCTGCTTATTTATGGGCAATATTATCAATTATTATTGCAGTCGGGCTATTAAAAATAATTGTATTTAAAACATTTTCAAAATTTATAGTGAATTTTTTATCCACTCTATTTTTTATATATTCAGGACTGCAAGTATATGGTGTAAATGTGAATAAAAATTTTAATCCTGTATTGAGTTTTATTGAACAATCTCAACCAACTTTATTCGCAAAGATTTATGACACGAGAGAATTATTTACGCAAATAAAAAATTCAAAAAAAATTACAATGGTTGATCTTTATGCAGACTGGTGTGTAGCTTGCAAGGAATTAGACAAGTATACTTTTAGCGAAAAAAAAGTAGCGTACCTGTTAAAAGATCTGAACTTAATCAAACTAGATATAACAAAAACAAATGATGATAATTCAAAATTCTTGAAAGATTATAAATTATTTGGTCCACCTGCAATATTATTTTTTAACAATAATGGAAAAGAGATAAGGCAGGCAAGAATTGTTGGTTTTATAAACGCAAAAGACTTTATTGAAATTTATAAAAGCATAAATATAAGTATGTCTTCAAAATAATAAAATTTTCTTGTATATTCGTTAAAAATCTGTTAACTTCTATTAAAATTTACCGAAGAGACTATTTTGATAGATATACTAATTATTAATGGCCCTAACCTAAACCTGCTTGGGACGCGAGAACCAGAGATATATGGTAAAGAAAGCCTTAATGATGTAGAAAATAGTCTACAAAATTTAGCAGACAAAGAAAAAATTTCAATAAAATTTATGCAATCTAACGCAGAGCATGAAATTATAGACTGTATTCAAGCTGCAAATAAAGATTCTACGAAATTTATTATCATTAACCCTGGACCTTTAACTCATACAAGCATTGCCTTAAGAGATACTTTTTTAAGTACTCAAATTCCTTTTATAGAAATACATATTTCTAATATCCATAAAAGAGAAGAGTTTAGAAAAAAATCATTTTTAAGCGATGTAAGCGTGGGTGTTATAGTTGGTTTAGGTGTAAATGGTTATAGTTATGCATTCATGCAGGCTGTAAAGTATATTAGGAGTAATTAAAAATGGATCTAAGAAAAATAAAAAAATTAATGGAATTACTAGAAGAGTCTGGTATAGCCGAGATAGAGGTTAAAGAAGGAGAAGAGTCAATTAAGCTCTCTCGTCATTCACAGCATCAACCTTTGCAAAATAATCAAACTATGATGCCGGTTATGCAAACTCAACCACCTGTTACTAAAGAAATTACTCCTCAAACCGAAAGTGTTGCAGAACAATCTTTACCAGATGGATATATTCAAGAATCTCCAATGG
Source organism: Gammaproteobacteria bacterium (assembly GCA_029246085.1). Taxonomy (GTDB): domain Bacteria; phylum Pseudomonadota; class Gammaproteobacteria. Next base: position 17,389 of record JAQWOB010000027.1, on the reverse strand, counting down.
TTGGTACTTTTTATAGAGCAGCATCACCAGATTCAAAAGTTTTTGTAGAAGAAGGGGAAAAGGTTAGTAAAGGTGATACAGTTTGTATCTTAGAAGCCATGAAAATGATGAACCAGGTTACTGCTGAACAAAGCGGTACAATTATCAAAATTCTTATAGAGGACTCAGAACCTGTAGAATTTGGACAACCACTATTTATAATAAAATAATATGATTCAAAAAGTTTTAATTGCCAATAGAGGTGAAATAGCACTACGCATTCTACGAGCTTGTAAGAAGCTAGGTATAAAGACAGTGGCTGTTCACTCAACTATTGATAGACAATTACCTCATGTAAAAATGGCGGATGAATCGGTATGCATAGGTTCGGCAGACCCTAAAAAAAGTTATCTAAATATACCTTCTATTATAAGTGCAGCTGAACTCACTAATGCTGATGCAATACATCCCGGTTATGGGTTTCTATCAGAATCAGCTCAATTTGCAGAAATTGTTGAATCAAATAAATTTATTTTTATAGGTCCGCCAAGTAAAGTTTTAAAAAAAATGGGCGATAAGATTAAAGCTAAGACAGCTATGAAAGGATTTGGTGTTCCTTGTATACCGGGTTATGATGGCGTTCTTTCTGATGATCCAGTTAAAGTTCTTAAATCTGCTGAAAAAATTGGCTTTCCTATAATGTTAAAAGCCATTCATGGTGGTGGTGGGCGAGGAATGATGATTGTTAATCATCCTAAAGACCTTGCTAATTCAATGAATATTACTAAATCAGAAGCTGAAAATGCATTTGGAAATGGTGACCTATATTTTGAAAGATATTTTGACAAACCTAGACATATTGAGATTCAAGTGCTCTGTGATAATCATGGAAATGCTATTCATCTTGGAGAGAGGGATTGTTCTCTACAAAGAAGAAATCAAAAAGTGATAGAAGAAACTACAGCGGTAAATATTCCTAGAGCAGCAATCAGTAAAATAGGTAAAATATGCACCGAAGCATGCAAAAAGCTTGGATATACTGGAGCAGGTACTTTTGAGTTTCTTTACCAAGATGGTTCTTTTAGTTTTATTGAAATGAATACGAGAATACAAGTTGAGCATCCAGTAAGTGAATTTTTAACAGGTATTGATTTAATCGCTGAACAAATCTTGGTTGCATCAAATGAGAAGCTAAAATTAACTCAGGAAGATGTTACGTTTAAAGGACATTCTATAGAATGCAGAATAAATGCAGAAGATCCTGCAACATTCATGCCTTCACCAGGCCATATAAGCTTATTTCATGCGCCTGGCGGACCAGGCGTTAGAGTTGATTCACACATTTATTCTGGTTATGATGTTCCGCCTAATTATGATTCCCTCATAGCAAAAATTGTTACGCACGCTGAGGATAGAAAGACAGCTATTCAAAAAATGTTGTTTGCGTTAGATGAAACGGTTATAGAAGGCATTAAAACTAATATTGCTTTACACAAATGCTTACTAACTAGTGATTTTTTTGTGGATGGGAATTTCACAATCAATACATTAAATCAGTTTATTAATAAAAATTAGTAATTTTTTCCTTTAACCCTAATCATTAAGATTGTATGATAATGAAACGTTTTCTATAAACTTATCATTGAAAATTATACTTTGATATACAGGGGTGTGCTTTAGTAATGGAAAAAACACAAAAGATAGCTGTTAGCTCTCTTAGTAAAACTATTAAAAATGAAACTCTTGCCTACATCAATAAGATGAATGGCCAAGGTGTTAGTAATCTGCATACTTTGTTTATTACAGAAGTTGAAAAATCTCTCATATCTGCAGTGTTATCTCACTTAGGTGGCAATGTAACTAAAACCGCTGCTTACCTTGGAATTAACAGAGGGACGTTGATAAAAAGAATCAAAGATTATGGTATAAATATATAAATGAAACAAGATGAAAAGAAATTTGCACTCATAAGCGTTTCTGATAAAACTGGTATCGATAAATTTGCTAAATCACTGATTAAAAATAATTATACAATTCTTTCTACTGGCGGTACTGCAAAATTCTTATCATCCAAAAAGATTGCTAATGTATCTATATCTGAATTTACCAAATTTGAGGAAATACTTGAAGGAAGAGTTAAAACATTGCACCCAATTATCCATGCTGGCATACTAGCTAAAGATAAAAAATCAATAGACTCGTTAAAAAATTCACATTATTCTCTTATAGATATAGTAGTAGTTAATCTCTATCCTTTTGAGTCAACAATATTAAAACCTAGCTGTAAGTATGATGATGCAATTGAAAATATAGATATTGGCGGACCCACCATGTTAAGAGCAGCAGCTAAAAACCATAATAGAGTGACTGTTGTTACAGAACCTAAAGACTATGCCGCTATAGTTAAGGAAATTAATGAAAATAATCAAACATCTATCAAGACAAGACGTAAACTAGCTATCAAGGTATTCCAGAAGATTTCAGAATATGATTCAATCATTCATCATTACTTAATGAGTCATGAGAATGATGAAGAATCAACTCTTCCATCAAAAATTAATATTACACTAGAAAAGATTAATGATCTGAGATACGGAGAAAATCCGCATCAAGATGCTAGCCTCTATAATATAAAATATCCTAGGGCAGAAGGTTTTAATTTTAAACAGTTAGCTGGGAAAAGCTTATCTTATAATAATTTAGTTGATACAGAAAGCGCGCTTTCATGTGTTCAACAATTTAAAAGCCCCTCGTGCGTTATAGTGAAACATGCAAACCCTTGTGGCGTAGCAGAATGCACTAATCTTATGGCTTCCTATAATAATGCCTACGCAACGGATCCTATTTCAGCTTTTGGAGGAATTATTGCTTTTAATAAAAATGTAGATGAAAAAATTCTTAAAAAAATTATTAATCAGCAGTTTGTGGAGGTTATAGTTGCTCCCAGTTATAGTAAAAAATGCCTAGAAGTCATTAAATCTAAGCCAAATATCAGACTCTTAAAAGCAGCAAAACCTAACAAGGATGCTGTTAAGTTAGAATTTAAATCCTTACAGAGTAAGTTCTTAATTCAAGAAAGTGATACTAAAAAATTAACTTCTAAAAATTTAAAAACTGTAACAATAAAAAAACCATCAAAAAGAGAAATAGATGATTTATTGTTTGCATTTAAAGTTGCAAGATATGTGAAGTCAAATGCAATTGTTTTTGCTAAAAATAAGAAAACTCTTGGGATAGGTGCTGGACAAATGAGTAGAATTGACTCTACTAATATTGCTAAAACAAAGGCTAAAAAATATGGGTTATCTCTTAAAGGATGTGTAATGGCATCAGAAGCTTTTTTTCCATTTAGAGATAATATAGATTTAGCTAAAAAAATTGGTGTCTCCAGTATTATTCAGCCAGGTGGCTCTATAAAAGACAAGGAGATAATATCTATCACTGACAAACATGGTATTTCAATGGTGCTTAGTGGTGTGAGAGTATTTAAGCATTAAAATATGAAGAAAAATATACTGGTGATAGGGCAAGGTGGGCGTGAACATGCAATTGCATGGAAAATTTCTAAATCTCCAAAAGTACAAAATGTTTTTGTTTGCCCGGGTAATGCAGGGACAGCTCTAGAAAAAAACATAGAAAATATTTATATAGATATTTCTGATACCACTAGTCTTCTTGACTTTGTTGAAAAAAACAATATTTTTATGACAATAATTGGACCTGAAGGTCCGCTAGTCAATGGTATTGTTAATAAATTTACTGAGCAGGGCTTAAAAATTTTTGGTCCAACTAAAGAACATGCAATCTTAGAAGGTTCAAAAGTTTTCTCGAAAGAATTCATGAAAAACTATGATATACCAACATCTGATTATGAGATGTTTTCTGATAAAGCTGAGGCTAAGTCATATATAAGCACTAAAAAACATCCAATAGTTATAAAAGCTGATGGTCTGGCAGCAGGGAAAGGTGTTGTTGTATCCTCATCAATAGAAGAGTCAAATAATGCAATAGATAAATTATTAAGCGCTGCTCATTCGGATTTTATTGTAATAGAGGAGTTTTTGAGTGGGCAAGAATTATCAGCAATATATATATGTAATTATAAGGGATGTACCTATGAAATAGGCCTCCCATGGACAAAAGACTATAAGTCACGTGATGAATATAATTCTGGTCCAAATACAGGGGGTATGGGGGCTGTAAGTCATCCATTATCCTATGGACATAAAAATGAAATATACAAATTGTATCAAGATATTGAGAAGGTTTTAGTAAAAACTATAAATGGGATTAATGATTATAATAAGAAGTCTAAGACTAAGTATTTAGGCTTCCTGTATATAGGGTTAATGATAGATAGTGCTAATAAAATTAAAGTTTTAGAATATAATTGTCGTATGGGTGACCCTGAAACACAAAATCTCATGCTTGTTTTAGAAAATACAAGTATAGATTTTTTAGATATGATTCTAAATGACCCTATCACTAATATTCAAGATTTAAATATTGCAAACTTCGATCAAGATGGTCAAGGCTACTGCTGCACTATTGTTTTAGCAGCTAAAGGTTATCCTGAAGCATATGAAAAAGGTTTTTATATTGATACTAAAGATATTATAGAAAATGAGAATATTAAAATATTTCATGCCGGAACAATGTTAGATGATAATAAAATATGCTCAACAGGTGGAAGAATTCTTACTGTAAATGCTTATGCTGAAAATAAAGAAAAAGCTATAAATATAGCTTATGAAAATATAAGGAAAATCAGAGTATTTCAAGATAAAAATATGAGTATTGAAAATAATAACTTAGTTTTTTTTAGAGAAGATATAGGAGGTTAATTACCTCTTCATTGAATCGAAAAACTCAGAATTAGTTTTAGTTGACTGCAACTTATTCAGCATGAATTCCATAGCATCTAATTCATCCATTGAATGCAGGACTTTTCTTAAAATCCATATTTTTTGTAACTCATCAGGCGTGGTTAATAACTCCTCTCTTCTGGTTCCTGAGCGATTGATATTGATAGCAGGATATATTCTTTTTTCAGCTATTCTTCTATCAAGATGGACTTCCATGTTACCTGTTCCTTTGAACTCTTCATAAATAACTTCATCCATTTTAGATCCTGTATCAATAAGAGCAGTAGCTAAAATTGTTAAACTTCCACCCTCTTCAATATTTCTTGCTGCACCAAAAAACCTTTTTGGCTTAGTTAGTGAATTTGCGTCAACACCACCTGATAATACTTTACCAGACGATGGAGCAATTGTATTATAAGCTCTAGCAAGTCTTGTAATAGAATCAAGAAGTATGATTACATCTTTTTTGTGTTCAACAAGACGTTTAGCTTTCTCAATTACCATTTCCGCTACCTGAACATGTCTATGAGCTGGTTCATCAAAAGTACTTGCAACAACCTCTCCCCTAACCATACGTGACATTTCAGTTACTTCCTCAGGCCTTTCATCAATTAATAAAACTATTAAAATAGAATCAGGATTATTAGCAATTAAACTTTGTGCTATCTGTTGAAGCATAATAGTTTTACCAGCCTTGGGTGGAGAGATAATCAAACCTCTTTGACCTTTACCAATAGGCGCAGCAATATCAACTAAACGTCCAGATATATCTTCTCTGCTGCCATTACCGCATTCAAGCCTTAACCTTTCATTAGCATGCAAAGGTGTTAGATTTTCAAATAAAATTTTATGTTTAGAATTCTCTGTGGAGTCAAAATTTACATTATCAACCTTAAGTAATGCAAAATATCTTTCACCTTCTTTAGGTGGTCTAATTTTTCCTTCAACAGTGTCACCTGTACGTAATGAGAATTTGCGAATTTGACTAGGTGAGACATAAATATCATCCGGTCCCGCCAAATATGAGCTGCTAGCATTTCTTAAAAAACCAAAACCGTCCTGTAATATTTCTAGAACTCCACCGGCAGATATATCTTCTCCGCTAGATGAGTGGCTTTTTAAAATAGTAAAAATGACATCTTGTTTTCTAAGCCTGCCGACATTCTCAGCACCCATTTTTTCAGCCATAGATACAAGCTCTTGTATTGGTTTTTCTTTTAATTCAGTTAGATTCATATTATTTTAATTGGTTTGTTAGAATTAATTTTTTTTTGAAAATATTTATTTTAATACTCTATAGATCTATATTTAATGAGTTACAGATTCTCATTTAAAAAATTTGTTAACTCCGATTTAGTTAAAACTCCTACAGATGTAGCAGCCAACTCTCCGTTCTTAAAAACCATTATTGTAGGTATACCTCTGATTCCATATTTTGGTGCAGTAGCAGGATTTGCATCAATATCAAGTTTAGTAAATTTTACTTTACCATCAAATTCAGGAGCAACATCATCCACGATTGGTCCTAGAACTTTACATGGTCCGCACCACTCTGCCCAAAAATCTACTAAGACTGGTACCTCTGATTTTAAAACCTCAGTTTCAAAATTATCATCTGTAATATTAAGTACTGAACTCATTATAAATCTTCCTCTAAATTTTATTTATGCTTTGAATTGAGTTTTGATTTGTCTACGAATATTAATATCTTAAGCTGTTTCGTTGATAAGTCAAGCTTTATTAATCTTACCTAACTGGGGTTAAATTTTTTTAGTTCTAAAGTAAATCCATCGCTACTATTAGAAAGTATAATGCAGGATGCGCCACCTTGTGTTCTTGTTTTTCCAGCTGCACCAGGGTTGATAATATATGGTTTTTTAGTCATATCTAAAGTATGGTGATGCGTATGACCATAGATAATAACTAATGCACTAGGATATGACTCTCTTAAGGATTCATGGTAATCAGGATAATGTTTATGACCATGAGTTACCACAATATCACCAATAGATGTAGTTATCATCTCCACATCATTTAGCTCATTATAATCATCGTTATTTCCATTTACTGCATATAATTCCTTTGATGTAAGTTTAATATTTTCAAGTATTTTATAATCTAAAATATCACCTGCATGAATAACATAATCACTTTTATTTATAAGGTTGTATATTAAAGGATTTAAACTAGCATGCGTATCAGAAAGCACTATTATTCTAAAAAGATTATCTTTTATTATGTGTGGATTTAATTTCATTTGAATTTATGTGATTGGCTCGAGCTTAAACCAAGATACTAAAATATAGTTGCGCCAAAGACCTTAATGGATTCATCTTCGATCCCTAACACTAATCTACCAAGATATTCACCTTCTACTTCTGAGCTTGTTTGTTTAAATAAAACAGTGACATGTTCATTACGCCTAAGGCAACCAAAAAATTTTCTTTCAACAGATAGGCTTGTAAGCATTTTATTAGCAGCCCATTGTTTACCTATCTCAACTTCATTTGCTCCAAAAAGCATCTCTTTAGAAAAATGTTTTGTGAAACCACCGTAATCTTTTTTATTCGATGATTCCACAAGTCCATTCCATATCGGATTAGCAATCTTTAAGATCTCTTCATCCGTCATTTCAACTAGATTCATATGTTAACTCTTGTATTAAATAATATAAAATTATTTATGCTTTTTGCTCACCATCAACTTCTTCGTCGATAAGGTGATAAAGCGGAGCTTTTTCTAGTTCAAACTTACCAGTCTTTGGATCACGTCTTGAAACAGTCAAGCAATGCCAATTATCATCATCTAATTTTAAGAAGTCACCTCTATAATAATATCCAGGCCAACGTGTTTCTTCACGGAATATTGTATGTTCAGCAACACATTGTGAAACTAATGCACGATGCTTTAATTCCCATGCTCTCATTAATTGATGTAAATCTTCAGCTCCAACATGTTCTAAATCTTCTTCTAATATTCCAAGAAGCTCTATCCCACGTTTCAAGCCAACTTCATTAGTCATATAGTTAGTACCAATACCACCAACATACTCATCCATTATCTTTTGTAGTCTTTGTAGACCTTGGATTGGCAATATGTAACTTGGAGATACTGTCCCAGCTGTTATTTCGTTACGTCCAACAGTATAGTTCTCAAGAGGCTTATATATAACTTCTTTTAACTTTTCACACTGACCATCTGTAACAGTTATACCATCAGCACGACCATCATTAATATATTGCACAGCTGCTTTAGCGCACAATCTACCTTCCGTAAACGAACCAGATGAGAATGCATGAGCTGTTCCACCAGCAGCATCACCTGCTGCAAATAAACCATCAATAGTCATCATCCTGTTATAGCCCCAGAAATATTCTGGTATGCCGCCAGACACATCTTCTGGTCCACTAACCCAAGCACCTGAACATGTTGCATGAGAACCCATTACATATGGCTCTGACGTAGTTAATTCTGGATTTTGGTATTTAGGATCTATATCTTGAGATGCCCAAACAACCGCTTGACCAACAGTCATTCCTAAAAAGTTTTCCCATCCAATAGTTTCTAAGTGTGGATCTTGGAATGCTTCCATTGTGACCATATAAATTGGACCTCTACCGGCCATTGTTTCTTGAATAAACGCATGATTACGTAAGCATGTTGGTGTTGGTATATGATCAATATACTCTCCCACCATTTCTTTTGTTTGGTCATACCATGTTTTTTCATAGTTATCACCGTTTGCATTTTGAGTGTACGTTTTTAGATGTAAGAAGTATGCTCCTACCGGGCCATACCCATCTTTAAATCTAGTAAGTACAATACGATTTTCCATTTGTGTCATTTTTGCACCAACTGCTATTGGCAGTGCATATGCTGAGCCATTACTCCATGGTGCATACCATGTACGACCCATACCTTCACCAACTGAACGTGGTTTAAAAATATGTGATGCTCCGCCTGCTGCACATATTACTGCTTTAGCGCGGAATACATAATGATCACCAGTACGCATATTAAAACCTGTAGCACCACCGATTCTATTATCATTAGTTTCATCCATTAATAGGTGAGTAATCATCACGCGGTTATAAATTTTATCTGCAGATTTTTTAGCGGCTTCAGCCACTATAGGTTTATAGCTTTCACCATGAATCATGATTTGCCACTTTCCTTCTCTCTGGTACTGTCCTGTTTTTTCATTACGCATAAGTGGCAGACCCCACTCTTCAAACATATGTACACATGAGTCTACATGACGTGCCATATCATATGCTAAATCTTCACGGACCATTCCCATTAAATCATTACGAGCATATCTTACATGGTCTTCTGGTTGATTCTCATCCCACTGCATACCCATGTAACAGTTAATAGCGTAAAGACCTTGGGCAACAGCGCCACTTCTATCTATATTTGCTTTTTCTGCACAGATAATTTTCATGTCACGGCCCCAGTATCTTGATTCAAATGTAGCACCTGTACCAGCCATACCGCCACCAACAACTAAAATGTCGCAGTCTTCATAATGTGTTTTAAATTTAGCCATTAGTAATACACTCCTTGTTTCAATTTACCAACTTTTGCCATTAAAGGGACGCCTGTATCTGATACTGGAACTTTTCCAGTTTTCAAATAAGTTGGCTCGCCATATAATCTATTATTATCATGCGCATCTTTATTAGGTACGTCTTTCTCGGCTAATTTAGGGATAAATTTTCCCCATGGTTTAGTAGTGATTGGCGAAACAAAACTTTTCATGTGACCATTTCTAAACTTAATCTTCCAGCTAATAACCCCTTTCTCTTCTTCACGAAGAACACGAACTTTGTGTCCCATTGGAGCAAAGTCTGCATATCCACGAACATCAATAGCATTCTGCGGACACGCTTTCACACAAGAGTAACACTCCCAGCAAAAGTTAGGTTCAATGTTTACTGCACGTCTAATAAGCTTATCAATGTGCATGATATCTGATGGACAAATGTCTACACAATGTCCGCATCCGTCGCATCTGGTCATATATACAAAAGTTGACATAATTTTCTCTCCGTTTAATCTATTTTAAATTCTTAATAATTCTGTGGCTCAGAACGCTTGATTCCTAAACCAAATTGTTTTGGTAAATCTGCTGGCTCAGGCAAGTCATCTCTTGACCCATCAGCTTCAGCCAAATGTTTTTGAATAGCAGCACCTGGTTTGTAAAACATATGTGCAAACTTAGACCAATATACTCCACCAAATAAAACTACATTGGATATCACAAACATGATAAAGAACAATATTGCTAAGCCATTTGAGTTAGCTGATTGGAAATACGACCATAATAGGCCAAATGTTGCAGTTGTTACTAACGAGAGCACAAAAAGATCAGCAAAGACAATTCTACTCCAGTTATTACCTTCAGCTCTAACATCTACTCTTTGTATGAACCAAAACCAATACCCACCGACACATGTCATTATTGCCCCTATATGCCACAACATTGGATAAATTGTTGACGTAGAAGAAGCGCTAAAAATCATTACTGCTGATGATACCCAAAATAGAATCGTTCCATACATTCCTAAAAGATGAGTGATTCTTCTTGTTACTCCACAGAATTCTGCAGAAGTTGCAACGTCATGAGCTAGTGTTTTTACAATAATAGCTGTTTTTTCACCTGTACTTACAGATTTTGTTGCAGCTAATTTTGCTTTTTTTGCATTATTAAAAAAGAACTTAACATTCTTTTTATGCATCATATCTAAAATTACACCACCTATAGTGAATATAACCATAAGAACCAAAAATCCTTGTATATATGCAGGCGCAATATTTAGTACGTTATCGACGAATGGGTTAACTGTTATCATAATTTCTCCGGATTTAATTCAGTTTAGACTTGTGTAGCTTGGCTTCTTTTAGTTGATTCGATTGGGCCTTCAGTAATTCTAAGCTTTACAGGCAGAGATATCTTATCATTTACTATAATTGCTTTAGTTCTATGTGTTATAGAGTTTCCAGTTACACTCTTAGTGACTTGCGACATAATATCTCCATTATTTATTACTTTCTGCAAAAGATTATAATATATTCTTAATCCGTTTGGAATGAATTATTAGTAAATAAGTATATTCTTTTTAACCACATAAACTATAAGGATTGGTAGTACCTCATTAATATTTCAGCAACCTCTTTTCTTGCAAACTCAGGAGGTAATTCCTTGCCGTTTGACAGCATTTCTCTGACCTTGGTCCCAGATAATAGTACAAAGTCATCTTTTGAGTGATCTTTAGCATCTCTCATCATTATAACTTTATTTAGTTTCTTAGAAAAAGCGGTATGGTCAGCTGAAAATATCTCTAATTTTAGAGAATTCTTGACTACGTCAAGCTCAAATACTTCTTGAGCTTCGAATGGACCATAATAATCACCTACACCTGCATGATCTCTTCCAACTATTAAGTGTGAACAACCACAATTTTGTCTGAATACAGCATGTAATAAAGCTTCCCTAGGTCCTGCATATAGCATATCAAACCCAAAACCTGAAATCATCACAGTATTCTCTGGAAAATATATCTCTACCATTTTAGCTATAGCTGAATTTCTAATATCACCGGGTATATCACCTTCTTTAAGCTTTCCTAATGTCATATGAATTAAAACACCATCAGCATCCAGCCTTTCTAAAGCCATTTTACAGAGTTCTTCATGAGCTCTATGCATTGGATTTCTAGTTTGAAAAGCAACTGTTTTGGACCATCCTGCTTTTGCAAGCATTTCTCTAATTTCTGGAGCAGTAGCAAAAGTACCAGGAAACTCATTTGGAAAATAACTATAGTTTAATACCTTAATATCACCAGAAATTAATATATTGCCAAGACTTAAGAAATTTGCGACTCCTGGGTGACTTTTATCTGTAGTTCCAAAAACTTTATCTGTCATTACTTTTATTTCATTATCACTTAGATTTTCAATTGCTGAAACTTGTTGTATAGCTATTACCGGATTACCTTCCATGTTTGGATCTAACAATGCTATTTCGTCACCTATTTTTATATTTTTTGAATCTTTAGTGAGGTTAACAATTGGAATAGGCCAAAATAGACCTTCTGTTGTTAACATGTTATTTGACACACTAATGGCATTCTTTTTGTCCATGAATCCTGATAATGGAGTGAAATATCCAGCTCCAAGCATAACAACATTGGCTGCTGCTGCAGAATTTAATAATAATTGAGACATATCTTTTGATTTGCTAATGAGGCTCTCTCTTTGAGAAGAATCATTGACGAATAAAGGGTTTAATGAGTCTGACCCATGTGGTGCTATCAAATTTTTCATAAAATATCCATAGTTATATTATTAAATGCCCATTGATGATTGGGAAGACTAATACTATAATCTACGTTGCTTGAATGGTCAAAGAACTTTTCTGGCAACGATGGGACTTATATGCTTGTAAAAATAAGTATATATCAATGAAATAAAGGAATAATAAATTATGGAACAAATTCTAGAAATAAGAGATGGATGTACTACTCCAGTGCAATTACTGAAAAGCAAAGCTTTCGCTCAATATCTGGATATTTATAAAAAACAATTTATAAAAGAATTAAAAAATCGTGAAAATACTGATCTTAAAGATGACGTGCTTCATAAGATTGACTACATAAATAGTATTGATGCTAGTACTTATATCACTATTATAGAAGGAGATACTCCTTTCTCCGGTGATGAATTAAAAGCTCACAGAGATTCCGTTAAATTTATTGATGGAGCGTTTCATCACTATAGAACAAAATCTTATACACGCCTTGTTAGGCTTCATAATGAAATATTAGAAGAGGGAACGGATGCTGAAATGATAAAAGACAGTGTAACGTTGAAGGCTGATAAACTTTCTGAGCTTATTCTTGAAACAAGAAGAATCTTGCTTATTCGTGCTGGCCTTGGAGATGGTGTAAGAAGAACGAAAGGGCTTGAGTGCCATCCAAATGTTGCAGTTGGAGAAATCTCGGGGCACTTTGTTAATTTACCCGGTGAATATTCAAGCTTAAGTAAGGTTGCTATGACCACAACTGCGGATATGAGAACAGGTGTTTATTATGAGACTCATGCTAATAAAAGAGAGTTTCCATTTTATGCTCTAGAACATAATCCTTTTAAGAATGATAAATTTAAAGCAGAAGACTATGTAGCCATTCCTTTTGAAGTCGGTGCATGGAATATTTTATGCTATATCCATAAATCAAGAGGTTGTGTTGAAATGGAACCAGGCTTACTAAATCTATTTCCATTCTCTAATGTAAAAAATATTACAGATAAACAGCCGGATGGAGTATTTATTTTTGGTTGCCCAGATTCAGATATGAAAGATCTAGGGTACTATCATGACAAAAAAAATAATTTGTTAGTTGGGCTTATACCTAATCTTGATCAGTGTAAATATTTTGGATATGGTAAAAAACCAATTTTAACTCTTCATAATGTACTTTGCATAATGAATGATGATTTGCCTCTTCACTGCGGATGTACAAGATATGTTGTTAAATTTGATGAAAAAACAAATGAACCATATATCTTTGATTCTTTTGTTAAAGCTGATGACATGGGTAGAGCAAAATTAATTCAAAATGATGATAAGTCACTATCACCATATTTCTATGGTACAGAAACTGGAGCATTTGCTTGTCTGGATGGGTTTAGTGAACATGCTAAAATGCAAATGGAAGGTAGAGAGATTGGTTATAATAAACATTCTGGAACAAATGCTAGACAAATTGTGCCAGTAACAGAGTACTCAGAAATCTCAACTGGTTCAGAGTTAGATATTATGCTTTATCTAAATAACTATGAACTTATTCATCCAAACAAATCATGTATGAACACAAATATGACAGTTGATGAAGCTCTGGGGCACTTTAGAAGTGGTGCACGAGTAGCAGCTGGTAGCACTCAAACTAAAAGAGGTGATGTGGAAATTAGTTATTGGGCTAATCCATTTCCTCTTCTTAAAGAAAACGATGGCTCTCTTGTTCCAAACCATGAAGAGCTTTATGGGCAATTTGAAAAAATTGAAGAAAAATTCTTAGCAAATATTAAAGATAGAGTTGGCCAAGGAAAAATGAAAATTGGTGTAGCTCATAGTATGTTAATGGCAGGAACATATGTTAAAAGTACTGATGATCAACTGACCGACTGTGGTTTTAACGACAGAGCTATGGTTGAGCATGAAGGACCAGAACGTGCTGCACATGACATGATTGAATTAATAAAAAAAGCAGCTATTGATAAACGTACAGCACTTGGAGATGAAACGCTAAAACAGTTAGACATCACAGTTGCAACGATTGGTGATAGTAGAACTGGTAAGTCAGAAATGGCTGAAAAAATGGAAGGAGTACTTAATATGAGTCTTATCTAGGCTCATATTTAAAAAGGTTTAAGCTTTAGATCGTAGAAAGTCTAGTTGAGCTTGCTCTTTATCATACTGTGTTGCTTCTCTAACATCTAAAATTTTAATTTTATACAAAAGCGACTTTCCTGCAAGATAATGGTTCCCATCTAAAACAATTTTTTGGTCGGTAATCTCTGTCACCTTAAAGTCTTTTGTATCACCTGACTTGTTTGCAAAAGCTATAGTTTCATCTAACTTCCTAAATTCTTCAGGGACATTTGTGAGTTTTTCATTAATCACCAATGATGAATCATACCCACCGAAGCCATCATTAGGAGAAACTTTAACCTCTACCTCTTCGCCAGCTATCTTACCATTAAGAGAATTTTCAATAATCGGTAATAATTTTTTTCCTTCACCATGAATATGCGTTACTGGCTGATCAACTTTTTCAAGGAGCTCTAATTTATCATCATAGAGCTCATATGTTAATACCACAAACATATCTTTAGTAATTTTAATAGAATCCATATGTATCCTTAAATAGTTTGTTCTATATTAATATTGTATAATAGAATTAATGATATCTTACTGGATACAAATTTAAATGCAAAGCTTAGGTAAAATTACAATATTAGGTGGAACTGGATTCATTGGTTCACAGTTATGCGCTAAACTATCTCCTTTATGCGATAAAATTTGTGTATTAACCAGAAATATTGAAGCTAATAAAGATTTAAAACTGATACCTAATTTAGAAATTATTCAAGCAAACGTATCGGATGGGAGAACCTTAAATTCTATGTTTTCCAGCTCAGACATAGTTATTAACACCATAGGTATATTGAATGAGTCTGGTATAGATAATACTTTTAATAATTTACATTATGAATTGACGAAGAAAGTATCTGATGCAATAAAAATTAATAAAGTTAAACGTTATCTGCATATTAGTTCCCTTAATGCTGATCCAAGAGCAATAAGTCAGTATTTAATTACAAAAGGTTTGGCGGAAAATTATATTAGGGATAATACGAATAATTTTTGTAATACAACAATTTTCAGACCATCGATTGTATTCGGAGAGGATGATTCATTTTTTAATAAGTTTTCTACAATACTGAAGTTTTTACCTGTCTTTCCTCTTGCATGTCCGGATTCAAAATTCATGCCTATTTATGTCAATGAACTAACAGATTTCATGGTAAGTACAATCCGTGATAATACAACATATGGTCAAAAAATTGATGTGACTGGTCCAAACGAATATACCTTTAGACAGCTTATAGATATTACATTAAAAGCATTAAAGATTAGAAGACTTATTATTCCACTAAATTATACTTTATCAAAATTACAGGCTGTTATCTTTCAAAGATTACCTGGGAAGCTATTCACATTAGATAATTTTTTATCCTTACAAACTGATAGTTGCAGCAATGAAGGCTTTAAAGGGAAGCTAGCTTTAGAAGATATAGTTCCAGGGTACCTAAACTTTTCATTAAAACAAAAACATATTGAAAGCCTTAGAAAAAAGTCAGGCAGAAGTGAATGAAAATTTATTTAGTGGGTGGCGCTGTTAGAGATAAATTATTAGGTATACCGGTCAAAGACCATGATTGGGTTGTTGTTGGCTCATCACCCGATGAAATGAAGAAGAAAGGTTTCAAGCAAGTTGGTAAAGACTTTCCAGTATTTATAGACCCTAAAACAGGCGAAGAATATGCACTTGCAAGAACTGAGAGAAAATCAGGTCATGGTTATACAGGATTTGAATTTGACACTAACTCCAATGTTACATTAGAAGAGGATTTAGCTAGAAGAGATTTAACTATTAATGCAATAGCTCAAGATGAAGATGGGAACCTTATTGACCCATTCAATGGGCAAGAAGATATTAAAAATAAAACACTAAGACATGTCTCTGACGCATTCTCTGAAGACCCTCTAAGAGTTCTCAGGGTTGCAAGGTTTTATGCCAAATTTGATGATTTTATAGTTGCATCAGAAACAGTTGATAAAATAAAAGAGATTATTGAGAGTGGAGAACTTGAGCACCTAACACCTGAAAGAAAATGGTTAGAAATATATAAAACTGGTAGAGACTTAGATAAATTCTTTAGTTTTTTAATCACTCATCATGCTCGAGATATATTATTCCCCGAAATTCTAAATGATAACCGCTGGTCAAGCGGAATGGGGCAAATTTTCCCAAGTGATACAACAAAAGTTGAAATTATTTCGTTTAATTTATATGGCTGCATACAAACTCCTGAAGGAATTGAATCTTTTTGTCAAAGATTAAAAGTTCCAAATGAATACAAAAGTTTGGCGCTGCTATTTTCTAATTGTTTACGTAATTATCGTGACTATGTCCCAGATAGTACTGAGAATTATGATGCACTTTTATCTCTTATAAAGAAAATAGATATTCGTAAAAAAGATCGATTAAGCTCATTTATGAAGTATGTATATTATTTTTATGGCGAGCCTGATGGACATAAAAATTTTTTTGAAGAACTGATTAAAAATATAAATAATTTTAAACTAAGCAATGAAGATCAAAAAAAGCCTGGTCTTGAAATTAAAAAGATTATTGAAAATGCGCATAGAGAAATTGCACAAGATTCGATAAGAAAATTCTTAAATAAATCCGATTAAAGCCACACCTAAAATTAATCTATAAATAATATATGGAGTGAATGATATTTTATTTATAGTTGATATAAATAAATGAATAGTAATGTATGAAAATATGAAAGATAAAAACATTCCTAATAAATGCTCATTTAAAATTTCAATATTCCCAATCTTATATAACTGCATTGACTGATATGCCGTTGCCATAAAAATAGCAGGCATAGATAATAAAAAGGCAATCTTGATAGAATCTTCTCTACTAAAATTTACTAATAACGCTGCTGTAATGACAATCCCTGACCTAGAAACACCTGGCATTATAGCTAATGTCTGCATCAAGCCAATAAATATAATAGTGAATATACTAATATTTGTTAGCTTAGTTATTTCATCTTTCTTTTTAGAATCAGCTAAATATAAAATAACTGCAAACAATATGGTCATTAAAGCAATCGAGCTAATAGAACGCATATTGATAGAGACCATATCAATAAATAGTAAACCTATAATAGGTAATGGG
>JAQWOB010000020.1 GCA_029246085.1 Gammaproteobacteria bacterium | reverse complement strand
TTGGAAGGCTGAGGTTCTACCATTGTACCATACCCGCGTCATGCTAAATATGTGGAGGGGGCAGGATTCGAACCTGCGAAGGCAGAGCCAGCAGATTTACAGTCTGCCCTCGTTGACCGCTTGAGTACCCCTCCAATATTTGAGAATATGTATTTATAACATAAATCATTATTTACTATGAGTAATATTTTGAAAAAATTAGTAAGGTCTTTCAGGATTTTTAAATATCCATAAATATAATGACCAAACTACCCCAAGAGAGATTATTATTTTTGCTCCATTAATCATGTCGTTACCATAAAAAATTAAGCTCAAGCAGACCCCTGCAAAAAGAATTAATAACGCCTCAATTCTGTTAGAAGTAATTTTGATACCAAAAATTCTTGGAGGTGGACCTATTGGAGGCATTGCCATTATGTAGTTTCCTTTATTTTTAAAATAATGTTTCGTTTAAATTATGTAATCTATATTCTCTCATTATCTCGTATATATACACAACATCAATTATATGTTTTTCTGAAATATTAGAGGGTTAAGGTCGAATAATAAGGATTTATATGACAAATCTATAATAATTGGCCCCTTTACTCATGAGTAATCTCTATTAATTTATCAAGAGTATTGCTCTTTTTTTTATCAAACCGCTCGAAAATTTTTAAATAATTTGCACATAAGGCTCTATTCCTATTTATACCTAATTGAATTAACTGAGAAACGGTTGATTTATTAATCCTGAAGTACTTGTCTTTTAATTGAAATATATCTTTCTCACTTAAATTTGTTTTTTCTTGAAGTAACTCAATTAGTTCAAATAATTCAGATTTAGCTTCTTCTTCATTAAAATTTTTTATACACATATAGCTATAAGCATTAATACTACTTGAATACTGAACAAGATCGTTAAAGATCGGATAATTTAATGGTTGGGCAAAACTGATTTTTGATGCAAACATTAGAATTAAAATATATTTAAATCTCATCTGCAACTCTGTATATCTCATAGATTAGCGTATTATCGAGATTTATGCCTTTTCTCCGAAAGTATCCATCTAAATTTTTAATGAATGTATCATGATTCTCATTTGCAACCTTGAGTTTTACTATCTGTGCAACAAAGGCCTTTAGCTCCCATTTCATGTATTGGTTAAGGTGAAGGCTTGAGCCTTGGCCATGCTTGGCTTTAAAGACACTTATTAATTTCTCCCATACCTTGAGCATTTTAGGGTCTTTTAATAAACTTTCCAAAGTTGATAACCATATACCTTGCCAGATAATAGGGTCTGGATTAGCAAAAACTTTTTTAATAATGATTGGTAAGTCTTTATTCATGATTAATTATTCTATATGATACTGTTTTTATTATATGATTATGAAACAATATAATCTTTAGGAAAATAAAAATTTTGCCACCTTAGCTCAGTTGGCCAGAGCAGGGGTTTTGTAAACCTCAGGTCGTCAGTTCGAATCTGACAGGTGGCTCATTAATTAAGCGTATGAATAAAATCCCTATGACGGCTGATGGTGCTATACAACTCAAAGAAGAGTTACATAACCTAAAAAGCATTGAAAGACCAAAAATTGTTTCAGCTATTAAAGAGGCTAGAGAGAAAGGTGATTTAAAAGAAAATGCCGAATATCATGCTGCGCGTGAAGAACAAAGCTTTATGGAAGGCAGAATTAAAGACATTGAAGCAAAACTTTCTCAAGCACATGTTATAGATATCAAAACAATGCCCGTATCAACAAAGGTAATCTTTGGCTCTACTGTATTATTACTTAATCTCGATGATGGTAAAAAAGTTACATATAAATTAGTTGGCGAAGACGAGGCAGATCTTAAGCTTGGAAAAATCTCAATCACTTCTCCATTAGCTAGAGCATTGATAGGAAAAGATCAAAATGATGTTATTGAGCTAAAAATGCCAAGTGGTATTACAGAGTATGAAATCTCTAAAGTTAAATATGAATGATGCTATTCAGAAAAATGTATTAGGTGAACCTCTAGAGTTATGTGGGGAAGACCCTATCACTGGCTACTATAGAGATGGTTCATGTAAAACTGATAGTACTGACTATGGTTCGCATACAGTATGTGCATCAGTTACAAATGAATTTCTAGAATTTTCAAAAAGTATGGGTAATGATTTATCAACCCCAAGACCGGAATTAGGCTTTAAAGGCCTCAAGCCTGGTGACTCATGGTGCTTGTGCGCTAATCGCTGGCTTGAAGCATATCAAAATGGCTCTGCTCCGAAAATCAAACTTAAGTCCACTCACCTCAAGGCCTTAGAGATAATAGATCTAGATTTCCTGAAAGAGCATGCAGTAGACATCTCTTGATGTGAACATCGAACTAGCTCATAATTATAATATGGAATCTTTCAAAAAATTAATTTACATAGGAGTCTTTTTTGCTATGACTAACAATGTTAATGCGTCATGCCCCAGCTCTCTAGATTTTGATATCAAATTATTAGGAGAGGATAAAACTGTTAATCTCTGCAAAGAATATCTTGGGAAAGTTATACTTGTGGTTAATACTGCAAGCAAATGTGGCTTCACACCTCAATATGAGGGCCTGGAAAAATTGTATAAAGAAAAGAAAGATTCTGGTTTTGTAGTGCTAGGCTTCCCTTCTCATGATTTCTACCAAGAACCCTCAACAGAAAAAGAAATAAAAGATTTTTGTAATTTAACTTATGATGTTCAATTTCCAATGTTTACAAAAACAACGGTTAGAGGGAAAGATGCTCACCCTTTCTTTAAGTTGCTTACCAAGGAAACCAATAGTTCCCCAAAATGGAATTTTCACAAATACCTTATAGGAAAAGATGGGGTTATAGTAGATAGCTTTTCTACCGTAACAGGTCCTGGAAGTAATAAAATTATCAAAAAAATTGATGAGCTTTTAGACTCTTCTTCTTAAGAAGATTATTTTAGCTGCAGCTGGTTTTCAATGAAACCTATGGATTTAAGAACTAAATTCGGTTCATATTTATTTTTAATAGATAGTTTTGTTGAAATTATTTTCCCATAACCGCCACTGATCAATAATTCTGGAAAAACCTTTTGATTTTTTTTAATTTGATTATAGGTACTCTCTATTGCAGATATCACCATCAATAAATACCCTTCTGTGATTGCATCTTCTGTCTTTTTAGGAAAACATTTTTTTTGTGACCTAGGATCTTCTTTTATTTTAATATTTTTTAAATGATAAGCATTTTTGAAAGACTTGCTATAACCATCAAAACCTCCCAGTATATATCCACCTAAATGTATTCCTTTAGAATTCACCATATCAATTGATATAGCCGTCCCGCAATCAACAATCATCAAAGGTTTCCTGTAAAGAAGAGAAGAGGCTACGATTGTCACCCACCTATCATCTCCTAATTTTTGTGGCTGCACATAACCATTAAATACATCTAATAAAGCTGAGGATGATTTAATTTGTTTAGCTCTACATTTATATATTTTTTTTAGTTTATCTATGATCACTTTATTCTCTTTAGCGCCAATAACACTTGTGAATAATATCTTATCAATTTCTTTTTTTAAATATTTTTTTAAAGTTAAAAATAATTTATTATTATTACTATTGTTAACCATAGATAATTTACCATTTTTCCATAAACCAACTGATGTAGTTGTATTTCCAATGTCTATTAAAAGTTTCATCCTAATAACCTCATTGAATAGTTTATGTCTGATATATTAATGATTTTTTTATCTATCTGTATTTGTAAATTACCTTTATTATCTATTCCAAGCAGTTTTCCAATAATCTCTTTATTCTTATTTTTAAAAATAACATTTCTATTTTTGGCATACATGGATTCATTCCATTTTTTCTGGAAAGGTGTAAAGCCAGATTTTTCAAATAATAATATGTTTTTTAATAAAACTGAAGCAGTAGTACCAGCTAGCAAGCTAACATTATTTTTTTCTATACTTAAGTTCGCCGGGCAACCATCTATAAAGCTCATTAGATTATCTGGTATAGAGATATTAAAACCAAAGCCAATCATGGAATAAAATGAATTTTTGCTGTCTACAAGATTTTCTATTAACGTACCACAAACCTTTTTATTATCTTGCATAATATCATTTGGCCACTTAATAGTTAGTCCCTGGTTACCAAGAATCTTGCATGCTTCAATAATCGAGATACCTACCAAATGGCTTAAGGCAGAATATTCATTTAAACTTTTATTAAACCTTAAACATAAGCTAAAACCTAGTGAGCTACCCTGAAAGTTAACCCATTTCTTACTTCTTCTTCCTCTCGAGTGACGCTGGCTATTTGACAAAACAATAATTGGGGCTTGATCTCGAATATAACTATAATTCAAATAATCATTAGTTGAAGACACATGATTTTTAGAAAAAATATTAATACCCATCTGTTTAATATTATTTTTTATTTTATAATCTATAAACATATTTTTGACATAAAATTAGGTTTCACTTATGATGACCTAGCAAATTATAATTATAAGGAATAACATAGCATAAAATGGCAATTAATTGGATAGAGACGGAAATCATAGAGCATATTAAGTGGACAGATACTCTGGCATCGCTTAAATTTAAAGGAAATGTTCCCCCATATACTGCTGGGCAATATACTAAGGTTGGTCTTCATATAGATGGAGAGCTGGTCTCTAGGCCATATTCATATGTAAGTGCACCCAATGATGATTTTCTTGAAATAATTTATGTAAATGTGCCTGATGGACTTCTAACTCCAAAACTACATGAACTTAAAGTAGGTGATAAATTACAAGTTATGGAAAAATCTGTAGGATTTTTTACAATGAGCGAAGTTCCGGATGGAAAAAATTTATGGATGTTTGCAACAGGAACAGGATTAGGAGTATTTATTTCTCTACTTAAAACTTCAGAACCATGGGAAAGATTTGACAACGTTATCCTTGTTCATGGCGTCAGACACTCTAATGAATTAACCTATCAAGACCAAATATCTGAGTTTGATAAAAATAACCCTGGAAAATTTAAATATATACGAACAGTCACCAGAGAAAATATAGATGGGTGTCTAAACATCAGAATACCCGAAGGGATTAAATCTAAAAAATTTGAAGAACTATCAAAGATAGTTATAGATAATGACTCACAATTTATGATTTGTGGAAACCCAGACATGATCAATGACACGGTTGATTTACTAAAAGAAAAGGGCTTGGAAAGAAATAGGCGTAGTAAACCCGGCAATATTACACTAGAAAAGTATTGGTAAAATAAACCACCCTTCAGATGGAGTTTGATGTGATTGAAAAAGAACCACTCGAAGTAAAAGCAATGCTTGATGAAGATTCATCGAATATAATGCTTTTAGATGTTAGAGAACAATGGGAGTTTGATTTATGTCATATACCCATGTCTATACATATTCCTATAGCTGAAGTTATCCCAAGGGTGTCAGAATTAGAGAAAACAAATCCTATAGTGATAGTTTGCCATAATGGAAGAAGAAGTTTGAATATTGGCCTGGAACTTATCGAAAAGGGGTTTGACAATGTCATTAACCTGAAAGGCGGCGTTGATCAATGGGCAGATGACATAGACACTTCAATGGCTAAATATGGTATGAAAGAAATTCTAGAAAATAGCTAAATCGTACCCATACCACAAAAGATACCCTCTAATACATTTAAATACTGATGTTCTATACCCTATTTTCCTGATTTATAAAAATATATTATAATGAGAATGATTATCATTTGCATTTAAGAATGATTATCATATAATAATCTTTATATATTAAATAAATAGACAAAATAAGGGAAAAAATATGAAAAAAGTACTATACATAGAATGTTCTCCTCGCAAAGAAAGATCGCATTCAATCAAAATCGCCAATGAATATCTCAGTAAAATAGCTGAAAATGACAGCAACATTGAGATCAAAACTATTGATCTTTGGTCATTAGAACTCCCAGAATTCAATGGCGAAATGATGAATGCAAAATATTCAGTAATTGCGGGGACAGACCCAACTGATAATGAAAAAAAAGAATGGGCTAAAGTAACAAAAATTTTTAATGAATTTGCTGATGCTGATCATTATGTATTTAGTGTTCCAATGTGGAATTTTAGCATCCCATATAAGTTAAAACATTACATAGATATTATTACACAGCCCGGTTTATCTTGGAGTTACACTCCCGATGATGGCTATAAAGGACTAATGGGTGGCAGAACAGCTACTGTTATATATTCAACTGGTGATGGGTATGGAGAAGGAACAGGTTTTGAATCTTATGATTTACAAAAACCATATGTGAACCTTTGGTTAACATTTATTGGATTTGATAAAATAGAAAAAGTAAATATAGAAAGAACCTTGTTTGCACCAGAAGAAGCAGAAAAATCTGC
>JAQWOB010000017.1 GCA_029246085.1 Gammaproteobacteria bacterium | reverse complement strand
TGATTGCGGTTCTAGTGAAGTTCAAATTGCATTGCTTACGGCAAATATCAATAGTTTATCAGACCATTTTTCGAAAAACTCAAAAGATGTCCATTCTAAGCGTGGACTACTCAAAATGGTCATGAAAAGAAGGTCTCTAATCAAATATCTTAAAAAGAAAGATATCTCAGGATATGAGAACCTTATTAAACAATTGGGATTAAGGAAGTAAAAAATAAATGCACACAAAAATATTTGATTTAGGAAGTCAATCTGTAAAGATTGAAACAGGACAGATTGCAAAACAAACAGACGCATCAGTAATAGTAGATATAGAAGGAACAGTTATTTTAGCAACGCTCGTTGCAGCTAAACAAGATAGCGATAGAGATTTTTTTCCACTAACAGTTAATTATAACGAAAAAACATATGCTGCAGGAAAGATTCCAGGTGGTTTTTTTAAAAGAGAAGGAAGGCCTTCTGAAAAAGAAACGCTTATTAGTAGGTTAATTGATAGACCATTAAGACCATTATTTGACTCTTCTTATAAAAGAGAAGTTCAACTTGTAGTTACTTTAATATCATATAATCCAGATGTTGACCCAGAAGTCCCAGCACTTATTGCATCATCAGTGGCCGTTAAACTTTCAGGTTTACCATTTAATGGAACTTTGGGCGCTGTTAAAGTTGGTTATGATGGAGAAAATTATTTATTAAACCCAAGAACTCCAGAATTAGAAAAATCACTATTAGACTTAACTGTGGCAGGAACCGAAAGCGCTGTCATGATGGTAGAGTCTGAAGCTAAAGAGCTTAGTGAAGACATAATGCTAGGCGCTGTTAAATATGGTCATGAGCAAATGCAGACTATAATTAAAGCTATTGATGAATTTACTGCTGAGGTTGGTGTAGATAAGCTTGAGTGGAATCCTGAAAAAATGGATGATGCTGCTTATATGTCTCTTAAAGATAAATACAAAGATAAAATTTCAGAAGCATATTCAATAATAAAGAAACAAGATCGTAATGACTCTTTGTCTAAAATAAAAGAGGAGATTTTGGCAAATGAGCTTAATGAGGAATCTGATAATGAATCCGATATCCTTTCTTATTATTCTAAAGCACAAAAAAGCATTGTTAGAGATAGAATTATTGCAGGTGAAAAAAGAATTGACGGAAGAGATAGTTCAACTGTAAGAGCAATTGATGTCAAAATTGGTGTTTTACCGAGGACTCATGGATCTGCTCTATTTACTAGAGGAGAGACACAGGCGCTTGTAGTGACTACTCTTGGAACTAATAAAGATGCTCAGATGATTGATTCTTTAAATGGAAGAATTGATGAACCATTTATATTCCATTATAACTTCCCTCCATACTCAGTAGGAGAGATTGGATTTATTGGTTCACCGAAAAGAAGAGAAATAGGTCATGGTAAATTGGCTAGACGTGGTGTACAAGCTGTGATGCCTTCTTTGGAAGAATTCCCTTATACGATTAGAGTTGTATCGGAAATAATGGAATCTAATGGCTCAAGCTCAATGGCATCAGTATGTGGTTCAAGTTTAGCTATGATGGATGCAGGCGTTCCAATAACTGCACCGGTTGCAGGTATAGCCATGGGTTTAGTTAAAGAAGGTGATAAATTTGTCGTATTAACAGATATTCTTGGAGATGAAGATCATTTAGGTGATATGGACTTTAAAGTAGCTGGTACAGAAGCTGGCATAAATGCATTACAAATGGATATTAAGGTCGATGGAATAACTTCAGAAATTATGTCTCAAGCATTAGTACAAGCTAAGGAAGCAAGATTACATATTCTTGTTGAAATGGCAAAAGTTATTAGTAAGCCGAAAGAAGATATGTCTAAATATGCACCAAGATATACTCATGTTAAAGTAGACCCATCTAAAATAGCTGCAGTTATAGGAAAAGGCGGAGCTGTTATTAGGTCGATAGTTGAGGCTACAGGAGCCGTAATTGATATTAATGATGATGGTGTGATTAAGATTGCAGCAACCGATCAGACAATTAGTGATCATGCTAAATCTATGATTGAAGAAATAACAGCAGGACCTCAAATAAATAAAATTTATGAAGGTAAAGTTGTGAAGATAATGGATTTTGGCGCATTTGTAAGTATTACACCAAATCAAGATGGCTTGGTGCATATTTCACAAATTAGTCAGGAAAGAGTCAATAATGTTAGTGATGTTTTGTCTGAGGGCGATGTTGTAAAAGTCAAAGTTCTTGAAGTTGATAAACAGGGCAGAGTGAAACTTACAATGAAGGACATAGAAAACTAACGTAAACAAAAGAGGATAGTATGAGCGACGGAGTAGAAATAGGTAAAGTATATACTGGTAAAGTGAAAAAAATTATGGAGTATGGTGCATTTGTAAACATTCTTCCAGGAAAAGATGGTTTAGTCCATATTTCACAAATCAGTGACGAAAGAGTAAATAATGTTAGAGACGTTATGGCAGAAGGCGACGATGTTCAGGTTAAAGTACTTGATATTGATGGTCAAGGCCGCGTTAAACTAACAATGAAAGATATAGACTAATTTTTTATATTAAATTATCTATATAGTTTAAATTTAGGTCATGCAATTTTGCATGACCTTTTTTTATAGAATATTTTTCAACTGATCAAGTATACTTTCATTTTCTAAAGTGGAAGTATCGCCAGTAATATCTTCTCCACGAGCAATATTTCTAAGAAGTCTACGCATAATTTTTCCAGATCTAGTTTTAGGTAGGGAATCAGAAAATGAAATTCTTTCAGGTTTAGCAATAGAACCAATTTTTTTCTTAACCCAATCTCTTAACTCATTAGAAAATTCAGCACTATTATGATTTATGAAATTATTTTTCAGCGTAACAAAAGCATGAATTGCTTCACCTTTAATTTCATGTTTATAACTAACAACAGCTGCTTCTGCTATATACTTATGTGAGACTATTGCTGATTCAATTTCCATGGTTCCTAGCCTATGCCCAGAGATATTTACTACATCATCTGACCTGCCCATTATCCATATATTACCATGCTCATCTTTTCTTGCAGTATCCCCGGTTATATAAAAATTATTATTATATTTTTTCCAATAGGTTTCTAAGTATCTTTTTTTATCACCCCATATTCCCCTTAGCATTGATGGCCATGGTTTCTTTATGACAAGATTACCGCCCTGATTAGTTTCATTGATATCATTTCCATCTTCATCTACTATACCTATTTCTATGCCAGGCAAAGGCTGGGTACATGTCCCAGGGGTTGTATGTGTAACACCGGGAATTGGAGCAATAATATTAGCTCCAGTTTCAGTTTGCCACCATGTATCGACAATAGGGCATCTATTATTACCTATTTTTAATTGGTACCATATCCATGCTTTTGGATTGATTGGTTCACCGACTGTCCCAAGCAATCTCAATGAGCTTAAATCATATTGGTCTGGTAAATCTTCACCTAGCTTCATTAAGGTCCTTATTGCTGTGGGTGCGGTATAGAAAATAGTAACCTTATTCTTTTCTATAATATCCCAGAATCGATCAGGTTTTGGGAATGTTGGGGCACCATCATATATAAGAATTGTTGCTCCTGTTGCCAAAGGACCATAGACAACATAACTATGACCTGTTATCCATCCTATATCTGCTGTACACCAAAAAATATCATTATCTTTTAAATCAAAAACCCATTTATTTGTAATTATACAATTAAGTAAATAACCTGCTGTGCTATGAATGATACCTTTTGGTTTACCTGTTGAACCCGAAGTATAAAGTATAAACAATAAATCTTCTGAGGACATTACCTCGGGCTTAATAATATTTACTCCAGAAGGTAATATTTCATGCCACCATAAATCTTTATCATTAAAATTTATTTCTGTTCCAAGGTTTTTATATATAACACATTTCTTAATAGTTGGGCAGCTAGAGTCTACTAAGGCTTCATCAACAATATTCTTAGCGTCAATTATTTTCCCATTTCTCATAAATGAATCAACAGTAATAACGATCTTTGCCGCACAATCATTTATTCTGTTTTTTAAAGACTCAGATGAAAATCCAGCAAATACCACTGAGTGAATTAATCCTAATCTTGCACATGATTGCATTGCTATAACTGATTCTGGAATAGTAGGCATATATATTATAACTCTATCCCCTTTTTTTAAACCTATCTGCTGTAATGCATATGAAAAATTATTTACTAATACATAAAGTTCATCATATGATATTTTTTTTTTTTGATTATTCTCTGTAATATGAATTATTGCTTGTTTATTTTTATTCCTATGCCTATCTAAACAGTTTTCTGAAATATTTAGCTTTCCTTCTTTAAACCATTCATAGAATGGAGCATCTCCAGTGCAAATAGATTTAAACTTTTTAATCCATTGAATTTCTTCCTCAGCAAGATTAGACCAGAATTCATCTGGATTATTTTTATATAAAGAATTTAGTTTTTTTAAGAGATTCGGATTTAGGTTAGATTTTTTTGAGAATTCAATATTTGGTTTATACTGTCTTGATTCAATTAATTTAGATTCTATATTTTTCATAATGAAAATATGAAAGCAGTTAGTCTACCTGAGTTTTTTCCATTCTTTCATGTCTTTCTTGAGCTTCTATACATAATGTTGCTATTGGTCTAGCTTCTAGTCTTTTTATTCCAATAGGTTCACCGGTATCTTCGCAGAAACCATAAAAACCATCATCCACTCTCTGGAGAGCTTGATCTATCTTTCTGATAAGTTTTCTCTCTCTATCTCTTGTTCTAAGCTCTAATCTAAACTCTTCTTCTTGAGTCGCAGCATCATTAGGGTCTGCAAGTTTAGTTGAATCATTTTTCATATGCACCATCGTTTTATCCGCTTCTTTCACAAGTAACTCTTTCCATCTCACTAAAATTGTCTTAAAATGCGTGATTTGTTTGGACGTCATATATTTCTCACCTTTTGCTGGCTTGTATGGCGTAAATTCTAAAAACTTTGATAAATCTTTTTTCATATGATTAATGATGATTAGTTAAATTGATATTTTGCATCGACATTTAACTTATAGCAAGACATTTTTTATTTAATACTAGCTGGTTTTTTTACCTTAGCTATACCATCTTTAAATTCTGCGCTAAATGATTGTATTTTATCTAAATCATGTCTACTTTTAACTATTTTCCCCTTAGAATCTCTTATTATAGAATATCCTTTCTTTAATATTTCTAGAGGGTTAGATGATAATAATTGATTTGTTAACGTTTTATATATATTTGTCTGATTACTAATGAGATTTGCCACTGTTTGATCCATTTCACCAATAATATTTTTTTGAAATCTAATCGCTATGGTAATTTTTTCAGTTAGTATATTTTTAGCCTGTTTTATCCTAATAAGTTGATATTCAGATTTAGCAATTAATTCATTTATAATAACTTTTACTATATTATGATATTTTTTATCTATACTTTCTCTAATGTCTTTAAAATTATTTATCATTCTGGAAGGATTATAATTTTGTATTTTCATGATATTGCCTAAAAGAATTTCTTTTTTATTTTGAACATTCAGCTGTGTAGTATTTTTAATTTGTTCCTCTGCATCATTTATTCTTTGTAATAATTCAAATTGATCTGGAGTTATATGAACAGCAGCAGCAGTCGGTGTTTCCATTGAAACATCAGCCACATAATCTGCAATTGTAATATCTGGTTGATGGCCAATTCCAGTAACTATAGGCAGCTTAGAAGAATATATTTCACGTGCTAGCTTCTCATCATTAAATGCCATTAGATCTTCTAGTGAACCGCCACCCCTTATCAGTAAAATTACATCTACATCTCTATCCTTATTGCATCTAATTATTTGCTTAATAATATTTTCTGGAGCATATTTTCCTTGAACTAGGCTTGGGTATATAATTATATCACTGATAGGAAACCTTGACTTAAGTTTTGAGCAAACATCATGCAAGGCATGACTATCTGGAGATGTAATCAAGCCTATGTTTTTAGGATATTTTGGTAATAGACTTTTATGCTCAAATAAACCTTCTTTCTCTAATTTTATACGCGTATCCTCAATAGCTTTTTTTAGCGCACCTTCGCCATACGCTTTAATCTCAGTAACCTGTATTTGGCTCTCTCCAGTAGCTTCATACATAGTTACTTTACCTGTGACTAAAACTTCCTGATTTTCATACTCTCTCACTATTTGTCGTGATGTGCCTTTCCAGATCATGCATTTAATACTATGTTTGCTAAAACCACTCTCATCACTCAATTTGAAGTATTGGTGCCCATTTATTGGTTTACTTGCATTTGAGATTTCCCCTTTAACTGTAATAGGGTAGCTAAAGTGGTTTACTATCAAACTCTTTAGAGTTCCATTTAATTCTTCTATGCTAAATATCTTCATGTTTTTTTAATTTTAGTATTTCCTATAATAGCTTTAATATGTATAATATAGAATGGAAAATACAACAAATTCAAAAAAATCTAACTCCATTATAAGCGAAGAAGGCCTCGCATTTGATGATGTTTTGTTAGTACCTCAATATTCTGAAATACTACCTTCCGAAGTCATACTAACAACTAAGTTGACTAAAAATATAGAATTAAAAACGCCAATTTTATCAGCAGCCATGGACACCGTTACTGAGTCTAAAATGGCAATCACACTTGCCGGAGAAGGCGGAATTGGTATTATTCACAAAAATATGTCAATTGATGAACAGGCTAGACAAGTTAGATTTGTCAAAAAATATGAAAGTGGGGTTATAAGCGACCCTGTAACTGCTTCCCCTTCAATGACTATAGGTGAAATTAATAAGATTACAGAAAAATATAATATATCAGGTGTTCCGATTGTTGATAATAATATTCTTGTTGGCATTGTAACGAACAGAGACCTAAGATTTGTTGACAACTTAGATTTAAAAGTTTCACAAATCATGACGCCACAAGAAAGATTAATTACAGTTAAAGAAGATTATACAAAAGATGAAGTTATCAGTGCTCTTAGAGAAAATAGAATTGAGAAAATTTTGATAACTAATAAAAAAAATGAGTTAAAGGGGATGATTACTTTTAAAGATATTCAGAAATCAACAACATTCCCAAATGCCTCTAAGGATAAATTTGGAAGCCTGCTTGTTGGCGCTGCTATAAGCACGAGCATTGAGTCAATAGAAAGGGCAGAAGCTCTTATAGAGCAAAAATCTGATGTAATTGTGATTGATACTGCGCATGGACATTCAAAGCTGGTAATCAAAATGCTCAAGCACCTTAAAAAACAATTCCCTGATCAAGAAGTAATTGTTGGTAATATTGCTACAGCAGAAGCTGCGAAAGATTTGATATCAAACGGTGCTGATGCAATCAAAATTGGAATTGGCCCTGGATCGATATGTACAACAAGAATAGTTGCAGGTGTTGGTGTTCCTCAGTTAACTGCTATCATGAATGTTGCCAAGTTTGCAAAGAATAAAAAAGTTCCAATTATAGCAGATGGAGGAATTAGATACTCCGGTGATATCGCTAAAGCATTAGCTGCAGGCGCAGACAGTGTAATGTTAGGAGGTCTCCTAGCTGGTACTGATGAAGCACCTGGTGAAGTAGAGCTTTTTGAGGGCAGGACATATAAAGCTTATCGTGGAATGGGATCAATTGGTGCAATGCAGCAAGGATCAAAAGATAGATATTTTCAAGCTGGAGTGCAAAAATCATCAAAGCTTATACCAGAAGGAATTGAAGGCAGAGTTCCATATAAGGGGACAATGAAAACAATATTGCATCAACTGACTGGTGGTTTAAAATCAAGCATGGGATATGTGGGATGCAAGGATATATCATCAATGCAAAGCAAAACACGATTTATAAAAATATCATCATCAGCAAAACAAGAAAGTCATGTTCATGATGTAACCATAGTAAAAGAACCACCAAATTATCAACCCAGATAAAAATGTCTAATCTAGTTTTAATAATTGATTTTGGTTCACAATATACACAACTAATAGCTAGAAGAGTTAGGGAGTCTGGTGTATATAGTGTAGTGAAGTCTAACAATATCAGTAAAAAAGAACTCTTTGACCTTAATCCTGCAGGAATCATACTTAGTGGTGGGCCAGATTCTATAACATTGAAGAAAAAAAATAATCTCTCAAAAAATATTGTGAATTCAAATATCCCAATACTTGGTATTTGTTATGGCATGCAACTTATAACTGATTTCTTTAAAGGTAAAGTGAAGTCATCTCAGAAGAAAGAGTTTGGGCATGCAATTTTTAATGTAGGAAAATCATCTAAACTATTTTATGGGTTAAAAAAAGGTAAAAATTTAAGTGTATGGATGAGTCATTCTGACAAAGTTGTTCAATTACCAAAAGGTTTTGAATCATTAGGAAGTAGCAGTAATACTAAATTTGCTGCCATGCATAACAGTGAAAAAAATATATACTGCCTTCAATTTCATCCAGAAGTAACTCATACTGATAATGGAAAAAATATAATAGAAAATTTTTTATTCCGTATATGCGATTGTAAAAAATCTTGGACTACGAAGAATATAATTAATGACATTATTACTAATATTAAAACACAAGTCAGTAATAAGAAAGTAATTTTGGCTCTATCCGGTGGAGTTGATTCTACGGTTGTAGCAGCTCTACTTAACAAAGCAATATCTAAAAAGCTTACCTGTATATTCATTAACACTGGATTAATGAGAAAAAACGAGGTTAGTGAAGTAAAAGAAAATATCTCTAAAAAATTAGGAATTAAATTAATTACTATTGAGGCGTCTACTATATTTTTTAATAAATTAAAAAATATTCAAGATCCCGAAAAAAAGAGAAAAATTATAGGCGAAACATTTATTAGGATATTTGAAAGAGAAGCAAGAAAACTAAAAAATATAGATTTTCTTGCCCAGGGGACAATATATCCTGATGTAATAGAATCTTCTTCTATAGGCTCAAAATCTGAGGTTATAAAGTCACATCATAATGTTGGTGGATTGCCTAGAGATATGAAATTGAAGTTAGTAGAACCCATAAGACTATTATTTAAAGATGAGGTTAGAAAAATTGGGAAATCATTGGGGATCCCATTAAGTTTGATAGAACGTCATCCATTTCCAGGGCCAGGATTAGCAGTCAGAATAATAGGAGATATCACTAAAGAAAAAGTTGGAATACTTCAGGATGTTGATAGTATATTTATTGAAGAATTACGAAATCATAATTTATACAATAAAATTAGCCAAGCTCTTGCTGTTTTTTTACCTATAAAATCTGTAGGAGTCATGGGCGATCAGAGACAATATAATTATGTCGTGGCACTCAGAGCTGTGAAAACAATAGATTTTATGACTGCGACTGTTAGCGAAATCCCCTATAACATTCTCAATAAGATATCAACAAGAATTGTTAATGAGGTCACTGGTGTTGCTAGAGTTGTGTATGACATAACTAGTAAGCCACCTGGTACTATAGAGTGGGAATAATGACAAGTACTATAATTTATCATAATCCAAAATGCAGTAAATCAAGAAAGACTTTGGAATATATTAAAGATAAAAATATAAACCCTATAATAAAACTTTACCTACGGGAAGACATAACAGGAGCAGAAATCAAAAATATAGTAAAAATGTTAGGTATTAAACCGATTGAGCTTGTTAGGCAGCATGAGGAAGAATTTGAAAGTTATAAAAATAAAGACCTTAGTGATGAAGAAGTATTCAATCTATTGATTAAATACCCTAAACTCATTGAAAGGCCTATAGTAGTTAGTGATAATAAAGCTATATTAGGCAGACCGCCAGAAAAAGTATTGGATATTATATAGATTAATAATAGAGGTAAAGTAATGAATAGAGATGCAGATGGATTTTTAATAAACACAAGTGATTGGTCGACTGAAATAATGAACCAGATGGCTACAGAAGATGGTTTTGAGATTACTGATGAAGTAGAAAAATATATCATGAAAGCACGTGAAATGTATAATGCAACAGGCACGGTGCCAGCGGTTAGGGTATTTGCAAAAGAATTTGGTATGGATAGAAAAGCGAAAGAGTTGTATGAAGTTTTTGAGTCTGGTCCAATGAAAAAAATAGCAAAATATGGTGGATTGCCTAAACCAACAGGTTGCGTGTAAAGTATATTGATATGAAGTATGTATTAATAATAGGGGCAAAAAGTGAGCTTGGTATTGAACTCGCAAGATTATATGCTAGTAATCGATATAACTTGTATCTAGCTGGTCGATCAATCAATGATATGCAGGATGAAGCAGATTATCTTGAAAGGACCTTCAGTATTAAAGTAACCTTATTTAATCTAGATGTAACTGATTTTATTTCACATCAGAAATTTTATGAGTCTATGACTATAAAGCCGATTGGAGTAATTTATGCTGCTGGATATTATCCTAACCCTTTCTCGGCTATAACTAATTGGGAGGAAAGCGCTAATGCCATTAGTGTAAATTATGCAGGAGCTGTTTCATTACTAAATATAATATCAGAAGAATTTTACCAGTATAAGTCAGGATTCATTGTTGGCATTGCATCGGTATCTGGAGTAAGAGGGAGGGCAAAAAATTATATATATGGGAGTTCGAAAGCAGCTTTAATTACATATTTAAGCGGGTTGAGAAATAAACTTGATAAGTCAAAAGTCAATGTATTAACCGTAATATCAGGATATGTTCAAACAAAAAAAAGTCCTAAAAATGAATTATCAAAGTCATTGGTGATACATCCTAAGCAGCTTGCTAAAAAAATATTTATAGCTCAGCAAGAACAAAAAAGTATAATATATTCTAGTTATGTTTGGAGAATAATTATGTTTATTATCAAGATATTACCAGAGTCAATTTTTAAAAAATTAAATATTTAGTATGAAAATAGCTTTTTTTGACTTTGATGGAACCATAACTAAGGAAGATAGCACTATTAAATTCATAAGATTTTTTTCTGGAGATTTAAGATATATTATTGGAATAATAGTATTATCTCCATTACTCATACTTTATAAGCTAAATATATTAAGTAATAATTATATTAAAAAAGTAATAATAACTTATTTTTTTAAAGGCATAAGTGAAGTATATTTTAAAAATCAAGTGAAATTATTTTCTTCCAGAATTATCAATAAGCTTATTAGAAAAAAAGCTTTAGATAGATTAGATTGGCATAAAAATCAAGGTCATAAAATTGTGGTTGTTTCGGCATCAATAAATCTATGGCTGCAAGATTGGTGTGATTTTAATAACTTTGCTTTGATTGCGTCAGAACTTGAAATAATTAATGGAAGGATCACGGGAAACCTATTGTCTAATAACTGCCATGGTCCTGAAAAAGTGAAGAGAATATTAGATAAATATAATTTATCTGACTATACCTATATTTATGCATATGGTAATAGCAGAGGTGACTATGAAATGCTTGATATAGCTAATGAAAAATATTATAAGCCGTTCAGATGAAAAAAATCATTCATATTGATTATAATAAAATATTTACTCCAGAGTTATCTCCAAAAGAGATGTTAGAACTAGGTGTTTTTGGTGGATATTATTTTAAAAATGACTTTCTAGAATTTCCAAAATCTTGGTTTAAAAATGCAAAAATTAGCGCAGATAAGTTTGATGTTAATATGAATTATTTTAATATTAAATCAGGGTTATCAATCGAGCATTGGATCG
Source organism: Gammaproteobacteria bacterium (assembly GCA_029246085.1). GTDB lineage: Bacteria > Pseudomonadota > Gammaproteobacteria. Next base: position 18,139 of record JAQWOB010000017.1, on the reverse strand, counting down.
ATAAAGGCTGGATCTTTCCTGAAGATCCTATCGGTTGGTTTCAATGGTATTGTCGCTATTCAATGGGTAGGAGATTACCTGATATTGATAAAATTCAGATAATGCGTTGGAAATCTTTTGGGCCCAGGCATAAGGGTGGTATTAAAAAAAACTGCCTTGAAGAGGACTATGCATGTCGACCAAAGCAACGTCAAGGTCTCCTTCAATGGGGATATGATCCATTTTTCTAATACAATTTCAGCAAGATTAGCAGTTCCTAAAAGGCTTTTAAAAAAAAAGGCCGAAAGGGGGTATAATTCGGCCTTTAGTATAAAGGGGTGGAGATATGACAGTTGTCTATATCTTGTATATAACAATAATATAACAAATATACTTTGTCAACCTACTATATGAACAAAATATAATAAATATACCTTATTTTTGTACGTGTCTGTAAATACCCTAACAAAAGGTTGACAAAAGTCATTAAAACCATAAGAATAAGGACAGTTAAATTACATTAAACTATTAGAGGGATATTTAAACGGTGAAAGGTGAGTTATCTAAAAAACCACGGCACTTGATACAGGTTGTGGGAAGAAGAACCGGTATAAGCTCAGATGTTATAAGAGCATGGGAGAGAAGGTATAATGCGGTAATATCTCAAAGAACAGAGACAAATCGTAGATTATATACGGATGATGATATAGAGAAACTAACCCTTTTAAAAAGGGCCACCAATGCTGGAAGAAGAATTGGTGATATAGCCCGATTATCATATGATGATTTGTTTGAACTTGTTATGGGTGACGAGTCAAACACCACAAGATCTTACCAGAGACCTAGTACCGGAACCGTTATGGAGCTATTTGATGAGGCTGCATCTGCGATAGATTTGATGGATTCAAATAGATTAGATGTTACTCTGTCAAACGCAGTAGCTATGTTAAGTACAACCGATTTTTTAATGGAATTTCTAAAACCACTTCATACATACATAAATGATGAGTGCGGAAGAGGTTCTCTTAGATATGTCCAAGAAAAATTTGCTAAGATTTCAATAAGAAACTGTTTATCGAACTTGTACACTAAATTTAGAGCTTCAAAAGAAGAGGGGCCTAAAATAATAATAGGCTCTCTTACATCTGAATATGAAAATTTAGATACATTGATGCATACTATTGTTGCCCAAAATATAGGCTGGAGTGTGACATATGTTGGAAATAATATACCTCATGATGAGTTAACATACATGGCTAAAAAAATATCAGCAAGAACAATGGTAATAGCTTTAAATAATCCAAGAGATATAGCTAGAAAATCATATGAGATTAAAACACTTAAAGCAGAAGCAGATTATAAAGATAATATAGTATTGATAGGTAGCCAAGCGCCAAATTATAGACAAATTGCGGATGATGTGAAAGCCGTAATATCGCCAGACTTAAGCACCTTCAGGTTTACCCTAGAAAGGTTATACGGGTTAATCAGATAGACATTCCAGTAAATCTTTTACAGACGCTATCTCTTTTTCAAAGAATTTTTGTTTATTAAAGTTGCTTTGAATTATTTCCGAAGGAGCTTTTTCAATAAAATTTTTATTATTTAGTTTAGCCTCAATTTTTGATAAATTAACCTTTAAGTTAATCATGCTTTTCAAAAGACGTTCTTTTTCTGTTTTTATATCAATAGTATTCTTAATAGGTATATAGATTTTAAGGTTTTCCAGGGAAACTGTTATGCATTCATCGATGTCAAAAGAATCTTCATTTATATATATAGTTTCAACCTTGAGAAGACTGCAAATAATAGAGTTGTTATTACTGAGGAACTTTTGAATTAAATCATGTTTGGAAAAACAATATAAGTCTATTTTAATTTTAGGATGCACATTTAAATCACTACGCGTTTTCCTTATCTTATTTATAAATTCTTTTAACAAAGAGACTTCAATATCTATAGCATCATCTTTAAATATTTTTTGTTGGGATGGAAACTTAGCGTTCATAAGTATCTGATCTTTTGTATATCCAAGAGAGTTCATCTCATTCCATATTTCTTCAGTAATATAAGGGATTATTGGATGACATAGTTTTAAGATTATCTGAAGCGTATAAATTAATACATTTTTTGTATATTCATTTTTATTATCAATTTCAACTTTTGATATCTCAACAAACCAATCACAATATTCATTCCAAATAAAGCTGTACAAAGAGTTTGCCATAAGATCAAACCTATATGATGTGCAATGTTTTTTATATTCAGTAACCAAATCATCAAGTTTTATGATTATAAATTTTTCATAAGTTGTTAAATCATCAAATTTTATTTTGTCCTCATAGTTGTAATCATTTGTTGTCATATAAACAAATCTGGATGCGTTCCAGAGCTTATTACAAAAGTTTCTATAGCCTTCAATTCTTTTTAGGTCAAAACTTATGTCTCTCCCTGTTGAACCTAGGGCACAAAAACAAAATCTGAGTGCGTCTGCTCCATATGGCTGTATTCCATCAGGAAATTCATCTTTAGTTTTCTTAATAATTTTATTTTTAAGTTTAGGTTGAACTAAGTTAGAAATTCTTTTTTCAGTTAAGCTATCTAAACCTATGCCATCAATAATATCTATCGGATCTATTACATTACCAACTGATTTTGACATCTTTTTGCCTTCAGAATCTCTTACTAAACCGTGTATATAAATTGTTTTAAATGGAACTTTGTCTAAAAATTTAATTCCCATCATAACCATTCTTGCAACCCAGAAAAATATTATATCAAATCCAGTTACGAGTACGCTGGTAGGATAATATTTTTTTAATTCTTCAGTATTTTCTGGCCAGCCTAATGTTGTAAATGGCCATAGTGCAGATGAAAACCAGGTGTCCAAGACATCATTATCTTGAATTAGTTCAATGTCTTGATTAATTTTATATTTTTCTCTTATTTCATCTTCATCGTTACCAACATATATATTGTCATCTTTATCAAACCATGCTGGTATTCTATGACCCCACCATATTTGTCGACTTATGCACCAGTCCTCTATATTGTCTAACCAATTAAAATATATTTTTTCCCAATTTTTGGGAACAAATTTTATATTTGAATTTTTTACAGCATCTATAGCCGGTTTAGCAAGATCTTCCATTTTCATAAACCATTGATCTGTAAGCAATGGTTCGATTATCTCTCCTGATCTTTCACCCATAGGTATAGTGGTTTTATAATCTTCAATCTTACCTAATAATCCCATGTTTTTTAGTTCGGTTAGTATTAATTCTCTCGATTCATGTATGCCTATACCTTTGAATTTATCTCCAACATTATTATTAAAAGTACCGTCTTTATTTAGGATATTAATGAATTCTAGGTTATGCTTTTTACCTAATTTATAATCATTGAAATCATGAGCAGGAGTTATCTTTACACAGCCTGTACCAAAGTCCATATCAATAGAATCATCTGATATAATTTTAATTAGTCGATCTGTTAATGGTAATTTAGCTTTTTTATTTATGAGATTTTTATATCGCTCATCATTTGGATTAACGCAAATTGCTGTATCGCCAAACAATGTTTCTGGTCTCGTTGTTGCAACAGTAAGTATTTCTTCACTATCTTTAATCTCATAGTTTATATGATACAGGTAGCCAATTTTTTCGACATTAGTTACTTCTAAATCTGATATTGCAGTTTGAAGTTTTATATCCCAATTAATTAACCTATTACCTCTATAGATAACTCCCTCATTATAAAGTGTAATGAAAACTTTTTTAACTGCATCACTTAAGCCATCATCCATTGTAAATCTATTCCTGCTCCAATCAGCTGAGGAACCAATTCTTTTCGTTTGAGAAATAATAGTGTTACCTGATTTTTCTTTCCATTTCCATATTTCATCAATCAGGCCTTTTCTTCCAATGTCATGCCTAGTTTTTCCTTCCCTAGCCAGATTATTTTCTACCACTAGCTGTGTAGCTATGCCAGCATGATCAGTTCCTGGTTGCCACAAAACGCTTTTTCCTAACATCCGATTATATCGGATTAATATATCTATAATTGTATGTTGAAAAGCATGACCCATATGTAATGTCCCTGTTACGTTTGGGGGAGGGAGGACAATAGAATAATTTGATTTTAAATCTTTAGCAGAAAAACAATTATTGTCCATCCACTTTTTATATATAGAAGCTTCTAGATTTTTTGGCGAGTATTTTATATCCATTTATAAATTTTCATGTCTTACATCGAGATTATTTTTTTTATAATACAAGTACTTTTCTCTTGACATAGCTTTCTTATTTTCATCATGACCAACTATTTCTATTATAATCTCATGATCATTATCAGCAGCATCTAATTCCGTGTCTATGTTTAATATGACATTATAGTCTTTTTTTATTATAGAATCATTCTTATAATTATTCTTATATAAAAGTACTGGAGTAGCAGAGTCATATTCAATATTTGTCGAGTGTGGGATAAAAGTCAGTTGCTCAAAGGTCCATAAAAGCTTATTGATGTTATCTATAAACTCTTGATCATTTGATTTGACAATAATTTTATGTCCATCATTATAATATTTTTTAATAATCTTACAGGCTGATAAATTGATATCATCTTGTTTGCTTAATATATAAAAATAAACTTTCTTTTTCAATTTATTGATTTGATAAAATAAAATCAATTAACAGGCTAACCGGTCGTCCTGTAGACCCTTTGTTTTCACCAACTTCCCAGGCCGTACCTGCTATATCTAGGTGAGCCCAGTTAACACCTTCTGTAAACTTTGCTAGGAATGCAGCAGCAGTTATTGCGCCTCCATACCTTCCTCCAATATTTTGTATATCAGCAAAATTTGTCTTTAATTCTTTAAAATAATCATCATATAAGGGTAATTGCCAGACACGATCCCCTGTTTTATCAGCAGATTTTTTAATTAATTCGGCAAGTTTGTCATTATTTGAGAATAAGCCACTTGGATATTTTCCTAGCCCAGCTAAAACAGCTCCTGTTAATGTGGCCATGTCTAACATATATCTTGGTTTAAATTTTTTGGCATATGTTAGCGCATCACATAGAACTAATCTTCCTTCAGCATCAGTATTAAGTATTTCAATTGTAATTCCAGACATACTTGTAACAACATCGCCTGGTCTTGTAGCTTGGCTTCCTGGCATATTTTCTGCGCATGCTATTATTCCAACAACATTGGTTTTCACATTCATTTCAGCGCATGCTCTCATTGTACCAATAACGCTTCCTGCTCCAGACATATCAAATTTCATTTCATCCATATTTCCAGGTGGTTTCAAAGAAATCCCCCCAGTATCAAAAGTGATACCCTTACCAACTAAAACTATAGGAGCTTTATTTTTTAAAGGCATATATTCAATTGAAACAAGTTTTGCTGGTTCTTTGCTGCCTTGAGACACAGATAGTAAAGAGCCCATACCGAGCGATTTCATTTTAGCTTCATCAAGAACTGTGACTTTTATTAATTTATTAATTTTTTTAAGTTTCACTGCCTCATTACTTAAATATGTTGGTGTACATATGTTTGGTGGAGTATTACCTAGGTCTTTTGCTAATTTAACTCCATTCGCAATAGCTTTTCCTACTAGTATTGACTGATTTAATGTCTTAGATGGAATCATAAGTTTAGAGATAAAGTTACATATTTTTATATTTACACTTGCTTTGTCTTTTTTATAAGAATATTTATAAAGACTATTTTCGATTGAACTAACTAAAAATTCAGGAGATATGGAGAGTTTTTTAGATATGATATTATCTATATTTAAAGATATCGACTTAGTTTTTGTTTTCTTTATTTTCTTGATAATTAGGCTTATTGATTGATTTAAATTAATAGGCCCAAATTTATCTTTAGCCCCAAGCCCAAAAACTATTATCTGAAATTTATTTTCTGCATCATCAAAAGTTCGGTTATCACCAATATCACCAGTGAAGCTATTGTTATCAAAACATTTCTTAATTAGTGTTAATGTTGTATTACTAACAGACTGATTAAGGTGAGATAGTTTTTTATCTGCAAATACACCTATCAGGTATATATCCGTATTACCTTGTAATTTTTTTGATATTAAGCTTTTATAGTCCATTTTTTTACCTTTATGTGAGAATATGTACTAGGTTAACATTTTTTTTAAAAAACTTGTTAAAATTTGATAAAATAAATCATTGTAATGAAAATTCTTGAAAAATATTTACTGAAAGAGATCCTAGGCTCATCCTTGTCCGTATTTTTGATATTTATGGTGATTTTATCGTCAAATACTATGCTGAGATTAATTGAGGAAGCTTCGGCGGGTACATTTCCAACATATTTACTGTTTCCTGTTATTTTTGTCAAAATTACGCAATATTCAATATATATAATACCTATTAGTCTATTTTTTGGAATAATTATTTCTTTAGGTAGGTTCTATAATAGTAATGAGATGGCAGTCATATCCTCTTCTGGGCAGTCCATATTTAATATAGCTGCTATCATAAACAAGATCATTGTCCCGTCATTTTTCATAGTCGCATTATTTTCATTATATTTAACACCTTCGGTCATAGAGTATAGATCTAAATTAGAGCATAGGCTCAATAGTGAAGAGAGAATTGAGGAAATGAAACCAGGAAGGTTTACTTCTTCACAGAATGGACAAGCTACATTTTTTATTCAAAGCACCGATAAAGATGTTCTTAAGAAAATATTCTTTCACACATCTAATAAAGCAGTATCAACAGTAGAAAATTCGAAATCAGCTACTTATTATAAAGACCAAAATGATCATAGATTTATTCTGCTCAAAGATGGGATTATTACAGAAACTTCATCTTCTATTGATGCGGATACAAAAATAACTGAGTATGAAGAACATGGTCTCATGCTTGGCAAAGAGTTGGTGGGTTTTGAAAACAATAAGCTTGAAGCAAAAAGTACATATGAGTTATTTATGTCAAATAGTATAGCTGCCAGAGCAGAATTACAGGCTAGATTAATGCTTCCAATCGCGACTCTTATATTAGGTTTTCTAGCAATTCCAATCAGTTATTCGGCACCTAGAAAGGGACGGTATGATAAAATATTTTTAGGTGCATTAGTATATTTTTTGTACTTCATTGCAATGTCAGTTTCAAAAAAAATGTTTTTATTGGAACTAACGCCTAATTTTTTAGGGTTATGGTGGTTGCACTTGATTATGATTGGAATAATATTCAAAATTTATCATCAAGATGAAAACTCAATACCAAGAAGGCAGTAATGATAATTTATAAATATTTATTTCATAGATTTATCATAGGGTTATTAGTAAGTCTTACTGTATTAGTTTCAATAGAGATATTTTTTTCATTTACAGCAGAGTTAAAGCATCTAAATACTGGAAATTATAATATGTTATTAATTACTAAATATGTAATTTTGAATATCCCAAAAAGTATGGAGATTATGTTTCCATATGCAGTACTAATTGGGTCAATGTTATCTTTAGGCGCAATGTCATCTGATATGGAATTTGTATCAATGCAGTCAGCTGGAATATCAATATCAAAAATAATAGCAATTATTTTAATCCAAGCTTTTTTATTATCTAGTATTTTTTATTATGTAACAGATTCTCTTGTTCCAAAATATAGTAATAAGGCTGAGATGAAAAAGAATTTTGCATTAAATAAAAAACTTATTTTTAATAAAAATGGGGTTTGGTTCAAGGATAAAAATACTTTTGTTAAAATAAATGAAATATATTCAGATAAAAAACTCCGCGATATTATGATATATAGCTACGATGATAATAACTCTCTATATTTAATTAAAGGTATAGGTCATGCTGAATTTATTGATAATAAGTGGCACCTTAAAGAGATTAATGAAACATTGATTAATAACTCATTGATTACAAAAAAATCTTATAAAGAGGAATATACTGATGTACTTATTGATAGAAAATTAATTAAAATTAAAACCAATAAGTCATCAAGTCTATCATTAAATAATGTGAATCAAAACATTAGCTACTTGATTAAAAATAATTTAGATGCTGATTTACAGAAAAAAATATATTGGGAAAAAATATTTATGCCCCTTTCTACTGTTGTGATGTTATTCCTATCTATGCCATTCATATTTGGTAAACATAGATCAGCAAATATCAGTAAAAGACTAATCCTTGGTTTATTTATAGGCATAGGGTTTTTTATTATTACATCAATATTGCCTAATCTAGGAATGGTCTTTGGTATACTACCATTCATAAATGTATTGCTACCGCATATATTATTTATAGTTTTAGGGAAATACCTATTAGAATATCAATTAAGAGATGGTATTAGATAATATATTTTTTTTATAATTTGACTAACTTTGTTTTAGAAAGGATGTCTTGTAATGACTCTTTACGAAATAATAAAAATAGATGGCCACCCATTAAAGCTATAGACATTCTAATTAAGCATTGACTTATTAGCAATTTTTTTCCATTATCTTTGTTAACTATATATGATTTCCAACTTTTCATTCCTAGGGTTTGATTATGTTTAATCCAAAACCACAAGTAGTAAGCTATAATTATAGATAATAGGTATAGTTGATAAAAAATATTTTGCCCAATTCCTTCACCATTTGAAAATATCATTAACGGAAGTGTAAAGAAAAATAATACTGAGAACAGCAGTAATAGGTCATATATACAAATTATTATATTTTTTGTAAAACCAATATTTATATAATTTATTTTTTTCATAACTATAGATTGATATCAAATGGTATCACTTCCACAATATCACCTTTTTTTATTTTTTCTGTTTCTGAAGATAGTCTTATATAGCAGTTTGCCTTTGAGAGTGAGGATAGAATATTAGATCCCTGGAGACCTGTTGTACTTACAATATTGACCCCGTCTTTCTGTTCCAGTAATCCTCTTTTATATTCAATTCTACCTTTCTTTTTAGAGAGAGTAGATTTTACTTGAGCCTTTATAGTCAACTTTGAAGAATCTGGCATCTGTAATATTTTTCTGATTGCAGGCATAATAAATATTTGAAATGTCACAGCTGCTGATACAGGGTTTCCTGGTAGACCAAAAAACAATGAATTTTTTATTTTTCCATGCGCTAGAGGCCTTCCTGGTTTAATCGCTATTTTCCAAAAATTAACTTCCCCAACCTTTCTTAGTGCACTTTTTATATAATCTGCATCTCCTACGGATACTCCACCGGTTGTTATAACAATATCTGATACTTTTGAGCATTCTTTTAATTTTTTAGCCAGTATCTCTTCATTATCTTTCACAACTCCCATATCTTTAATCTGAACTGGTAATTCACTTAACAATCCAAAGAGTAAATATCTATTACTATCATAGATTAGTCCTTTTTTTAATTTCTTATTTATAGAAATAAGTTCATCGCCAGTAGAAAAAAAACTTACAATTGGTTTTTTAAAAACATTTATTTTTCTTATACCTAGAGATGACAATATTCCTAGGTCTACATAATTTATTTGCCTACCTTTCTTGATTATCGTATCACCTTTCTTTATATCTTCTCCAATATCTCTTATATTCTGATTTTTTTGAATCAAATCTGGGAATGAAATCATCCCATCTTTTTCTCTTGTCATTTCTTTCATTATTACTGCATCAGCATTATCTGGTATGACTGCACCAGTCATAACTCTTACAGCTTCCTTATTTTTTAACTCCTTATCATAGGCTTTTCCAGCTAAAGATATACCCTGCTCTTTAAGATTATATTTATTTTTTTTTAAATTTTTGATATTGATAGCATAGCCATCCATAGCAGAATTTCTAAAAGAAGGGATATCGATTGATGACTTTATATCTTTGGAAGCTATTCTTCCAAGTAAACCCATAATATTAATAGACTCAGTTTTTTTTATAGCTGTTATTGATTTAAGTATTCTGTTAATAGCAGTGATTTCATCAAGTGCCGATGGGTCAAAGTCATTAATACAGCTATTTTTAATATTCTTACGCATGGGTCCCTTTACTATTAATTTTAAATTATAGTACAATAATTACTAGCCTTATGGATATAGTATATGCAGAATTCTTTAAATAACAATATTATTGATAATTATTGCGATTCGATATGGGTAGAGAAAGGTCTCTCAAAAAATACGATAAGTTCTTATGCATCAGACCTTAAACAGTTAGAAAAATGGCTTGCTTCAAGAAATATAGATATTAAATTCTGTAGCGAAATTGATATAAATTCATATTTAGCAGAAAAGATAGATCGTGGTATTTTAGCTTCTTCGATTAATAGGACCTTATCTTCAATAAAAGGTTTTTATAACTGGCTAACATATAATAATCTTATTAAACTAAACCCAAGTGAATTAATAGAATCGCCAAAAATTGGTAGAAAACTTCCAGTCAACTTAAGTGAACAAGATGTGGAAAAAATTTTGAATGCACCGGATTGTAAAACATTGCAAGGTAAAAGAGATAAGACAATTCTAGAGTTATTATATGCTACAGGTCTTAGAATATCTGAATTAACTAATTTAAAACTTAATCAAATTGACATTATTCAAGGGATAGTTAAGGTAATGGGTAAAGGCGGGAAAGAAAGAATTATTCCTATTGGAGAAACTGCACTTGCATGGTTAGTCAGCTATATTGATCTAGTGAGAAATCAATTAGTGGTAAATGATGATAATCTTTTTGTCTTTTTAAGTAATAAAGGCAAGCAGATATCAAGAAAAGTTTGCTGGAGTTTTATAGTTGAATACTCAAAAAAATCTTTAGAAAATAAAATTATATCTCCTCATTCTTTAAGACATGCTTTTGCCACTCATCTCCTTAATCATGGCGCAGACCTGAGATCAGTTCAGATGTTATTGGGGCACTCAAGCTTATCTACTACTCAGATATATACTCATGTAGCAAAAGAAAGATTAATTAAATTCCATATAAAACACCACCCGAGAGGATAAATGCTATGCGTAAAATATTTTTAACTATATTTGTAATGTCGATGATAATTTCTTGTTCAAGTAACATTAATAGCGTAGATGATGCTAAAAACGCTATGAAAGAAAAATATCCAAATATAAAAATAGACTCAATTGAGCAGGTAAATAATTCATTTTTTGAAATTACAATTCAAGATCAGCTATATTATCTTACTTCTGATTTTAAGCATTTAATTGTTGGAAATGTAATTGATTTTGAGACTGGAGATAATCTTACAGAAAATAGGCTGAAGAATGAGAGAGTGAAATATTTATCTAATATTAATGATGAAAATATCATTATATATAAGCCTGAAAAAACTAAATATATTGTAACTATTTTCACGGATACATCCTGCCCATATTGTCAAAAATTACATAATGAGGTTGATAAGCTATTATTAAATAGTATAGAAATACATTATGTCTTGTTCTCTAGAAATGGTAATGATGATGATGCATATAATGATATGGTCTCTATATGGTGCTCTGAAAATCAGAAAGAGGCTTTAGATAAAGCTTTTAGTAATAATTTCCTAGAAACTAAAACTTGTGAAAATCCTATTGCTAGTAATTATTTAAAGGCTAGAGATTTAAAAGTCAATGGAACGCCAATGATTTATATGGAAGATGGGTCCGTAATACCAGGGTATGTATCTTCAGATAAAATAATGGATGCTCTAGGCAAGATCGCTTCCCGATAAATAAGCCCTATACCTTTTTTCTTCTGAGATTAAGTAACTCTCAATCTCTTGAATGTATGATTTCTGGTCTTCGTATTTATCACTTTCTTTGATTGATAGTAGCTCACTTTTTGCTTTTTCAAGCGTGCACCATTTTACTTTTTCTTCTATACAAAATACTTTATCTGCTATAAATCTTTTCCTTTCCAATAATTGTTCATCTGTAAAAATATGAGGAGACTCGGAAAATAGTATTCTATAACTAATTTCTCTAAGTCTACGGTCTTGAAATTTTTTTGATATATTATATTTATCTCCTGCATCATCAGAGTTCTTGAATAAGATAATTTTCTCCTTATCAGATGAGCTATAAAATCCTCCATTATATATCTGTGCCTCTAGAAATTCCGATGGTTCACGTGTAATTTGAAAATCATCATAACGCTCAACCAAAGCAAAATTAGTTTTCTCAATAAAATCATCGCGAGATTTTATTTCATCAGATCTTTGTTTGAATGCATCCATCTCCTCATTTTTAAATATTTTAAAAGATTTCATGAAGTCCGAGCTTAGAAGAATAGGAGCTTTATTGGATTGATATAACCTGATAACTTTTTGTTTACTCTCTATCATGGAAATAATTTTTGATATGCCAGACTCATAATTTTTTTTTGGCTCATAATTAAGATCAAAAAAAGCCAACTCTTTATTATTGTTAGGATTATTTGTCAAAAAAGATAATGGCTTATATGTCACATTTGCAGCTGCATGTTCTGGTGCAGCATAAAAATAATCATGATTTTGAATATATTCCATTAAATCTCTTGGGCCTAATATTTTCATGCACTCATTCCAGTAATCAGGAGTCTTATTCTTAATTATTCTTGCTACCTCTATGGTTGCATATACATCACTCAATGCATCATGCGCCTTTATATGTTCAATCCCATTTGCTTTTGCAATTAACTCAAGCTTAAATGAAGGTCTTTTTGTTTTCTCATTAATTGGAATTTTTATAATATCCTTATTCAGAGCAACTAGCCCCAAGACAATCTTGAATAAGTCAGTCCGCGCATTTTTATTTGTATTGGTAAGATATGGATCATGTAAAGATTGAAAAAAACCACTTCTAAGAATTTCTTCATCAAATCGTATACTATTGTAGCCTATAAAGATTGCCGGACCCCAAGATTTAAACTTATCATAGACATAGTCCATCATATCGTAAAAAGATTGTTTGTTTTTTAGATCATCAATAGAAACTTTTGTTACTAACATAGCCGAGGGATGTGGAATTATGCCATCATTGAGTTTACATTTTTGATCTATCTTATCTAATTCTTTAAAATTTTCGTCAAGACACACTGCAGCTATTTGTATAGGTTGGCTAAATTTTGTATCTAAGCCAGTGGTCTCAAAATCATAAAAGACATAATTCATGTATATTCTCGGATATATATAGTAATATGATTTTAATTATACATCATCATAGTGAAAAAAAAATATACATCATCAGACATTGAGGTCCTAAAAGGAATTGAACCAGTTCAGAAACGACCTGGAATGTATACTAATACAACAAATCCAAATCATTTAGTTCAGGAATTGATAGACAATAGTGTTGATGAAGCAATATCCGGGCATTGTGATGAAATTACCATATATCTTCATAATGATCATTCTATTACCGTGGAAGACAATGGTAGAGGTATGCCAGTAGACCCTCATCCAAAACATAAGGTGTCAGGGGTAGAGGTTATTATGACAAACCTACATTCAGGGGCAAAATTCTCAGAAAAAAATTATAAATTTTCAGGTGGTCTTCATGGAGTCGGAGTTTCTGTGGTTAATGCATTATCAGAATCATTGACTATGAAAATTTGTAGACAAGGAGATTCCAAAGAATACTCAATGTCTTTCAAAAACGGTAAGCTTTCAAAAAAACTTGAGTCTAGGAAAAAAATATCAGCTAAAAAACAGGGAACCGCAATTACATTTAAAACTAATGGTGAATATTTTGATAGCTTGGATCTTAATGTGAAAGAGCTAACTCATTTGATTAAAGCAAAATCAATACTTCAGTCAAAACTAAAATTAAAACTTGTTGACGAAAAATATAATACCGGAAATCAAGAATTTTTCCATAATGGTAGTCTCAGTGATTATATTATTGGTGAAAATAATTCAACTTCTGAATATCTGCCGAGGGAATCATATTATGGTGCAATTGATGCAGAGAGTTACATTATGGAATGGTCAGCATTATGGATACCTGAATCAATAGATCCTCTGCAGGAAAGCTATGTGAATTTAATACCAACCATATATGGCGGAACTCATGTAAATGCATTCAGAGCTGGATTAATTGATGCAATGAGAGAATTCTGTGATCGCAGGAACCTCTTACCTAAAAATATTAAATTAACACCAGAAGATATTTGGAAAAACGTATCATTTATTTTGTCATTTAAAATGAGTAATCCTCAGTTTTCAGGACAAACAAAAGGTAAATTACAGTCAAATCATCTCCTGACTTCATTAACCTCAAAATTAAAGGATAAATTTGAATTATGGTTAAATAAACATTCTGAAGCTGGCGAAAAACTTGCTGAACTTGCAATTAATAATGCACAGGCAAGAATTTTGTCATTGAATAAAGATTCAAAAAAAATAAACACGAGATCTGTTTTACTACCGAGCCGACTTTCAGATTGCACACTGAAAGATATTAAGGTGACAGAGTTATTTCTTGTAGACGGTGATTCTGCTGTAGGCTCAGCAAAACAAGCTAGAGATAGATCGTATCAGGCAATATTACCCTTAAGAGGTAAGATATTAAATACCTGGGAACTTTCATCTTTAAAAATATTGGAATCTAAAGAGGTTAAAGATATCAGCACATCTATTGGTGTTATCCCAGGTTCAGATGATATATCTAAATTACGTTATGGCAAGATATGTGTTCTTGCGGATGCGGACTCAGATGGTTTACATATTGCTACTTTATTAACCGCATTATTCTATAAACATTTTTATCCGTTAGTAAAAGCTGGTCATATATATATTTCTAAGCCACCTTTATTTAGAATAGATTACAAAAAAGAAACCTATTATGTAATTGATGAAGCTGAAAAAGAATCTACCTTAAAAAAACTTAAAATTGATGAAGATAGTCCATTAGTTTCTATTACAAGGTTTAAGGGTTTAGGGGAAATGAATCCTAGTCAGTTAAGGGATACAACCTTGTCTAAAAAAACTAGAAAACTAATTGAGTTAACATTGTCACCAGGAAATAAAGATGATGTCCTAATGGATATGTTGCTATCCAAGAAGAAATCTCTGGATAGAAAATCTTGGTTAGAAAAGAAAGGAGATCTGGCGCAGATAGATTAAGATATGGATATAGACTTAGAAAAAATTATAAAAGAATCAGATAAATCGATAGAAAGATTACCTATCAAAGACTTTTCAGAAGAAGCTTATTTAAATTATTCGATGTACGTAATATTAGATAGAGCTCTTCCTCATATATCTGATGGTCTTAAGCCCGTCCAGAGAAGAATTCTATATGCAATGAATGAGTTGTCTTTAAGCCATACTTCTAAATTTAAAAAATCAGCAAGAACGATAGGTGATGTGTTAGGAAAATTTCATCCTCATGGGGACACCGCATGTTATGAAGCAATGGTAATGTTAGCGCAAGACTTCTCTTACAATCATGCTTTTATAGAAGGTCAGGGAAACTGGGGTACTCAAGATGATCCTAAATCATTTGCAGCCATGAGATATACAGAATCAAGACTTACAAAATTCTCAGATTTATTCTTAGATGAAATAAATATGGGAACTGTTAAATGGGCCCCTAATTTTGATGGAACCCTTGATGAGCCCAAAACCCTCCCTTCAAAAGTACCTAATATATTAATTAATGGTAGCTCTGGTATTGCTGTGGGAATGTCTACAGACATTCCATCGCATAATCTAGCAGAAATAATAGCGGCTGTTGTTAAATTATTAGATAATCCTAAACTATTAACTGAGGATTTAAGAAAAATTATTATTGGTCCAGATTTTCCAACGAAAGGTGAAATAGTATTAAATGAGTCTGATCTAGATGACATCTATCTTTATGGAACAGGTAATATTAAAATTCGAGCAACATATGAGGCAAATGGAAAAGAAATCATTATAAAATCTATACCTTATCAAGCTAATACAACAAAAATAATTGAACAAATACAAGAGCAAATATTGCTCAAGAAATCATTATTTCTTGAAAGTGTTATGGATGCATCTGATCAAGAGAATCCAGTCAGAATTATTTTAAAAGTAAAAGGTAGAACCCATCATGCTGATGATGTCATGTCTCATTTCTTTTTTACAACTGATCTGGAAAAAAGCCTTAGAGTTAATCTCAATATGATTGGTCTTGATGGAAAACCGCAGGTAAAAAATCTACAGAAAATTTTATTAGAATGGATTAAGTATAGATTGATAACTATTACTAATAAATTATCTTGGGAATTAGATAAAATACAAAAGCGTATACATATATTGGACGCATATATTATTGTGTATAACAATTTAGATAAAATTATTCAAATTATAAGAAATGAAGATGATTCAAAGAAGGTGCTTATTAAAACTTTTAAATTTACCGATGCACAATATGAGGCAATCATTAATATGAAAATTAGGAGTTTAGCTAAACTTCAAGAAAAAAACATAGTTGAAGAATTAAAATCATTAAATCAAAATGAAAAAAAACTTATGGCAATCCTTAAATCAAAAGCTAAGCTTAATAAGTATTTAAAAGATGAATTGCTCGAAATCCTAGATACTTTTTCTCGTGAGAGGCAAACAAAAATATCTAATATTGCACCTTCTAAAGCAATTGAGATTAAGGCTATAGTGAATACTGATCCTGTCACATCGATTTTATCTAAAAATGGTTGGCTTAAATTCTCAAAAGGTCATGATATAGATATTAATCATGCTGGGTTTAAAACTGGAGATGAATATCTTTTGCATGAGAATGCATATTCTGATAAATCCTTAGTTTTCTTAGACCAGTTAGGTTTTGTGTATAATTTAGACTCAACAAATATCTCTATATCACGTGGACAAGGAGAGCCTCTTAGTAAATATTTTCAGATACAAGACGGTATATCTGTTGTAGGAATGCATCTTTTAAACAATAAACTATCTATTCTAACGATGACTAATTATGGATATGGTTTTATCTGCTTGTATGAAGATTTAATTGTGAAAAATAAAAAAGGTAAAACTTTATTGCGTACGAAAGATTCATTAGCGATTAAATCCATAAGCGTTGATCTTGATATGGACTTATATTATCTAATAATTACTGATGCTGGCTATATGCTGATTAGTAAAATTAAGAATGTGCCTATTTTATCCAAAGGCAGAGGTGTAAAATTAATAAATCTACCTAAGTTAAGCAAAGAAAGCATAGTTTTTACAGGTGTTTTACGAAAAGGGCAGTCCTTGAGCTTTTCTTATAATTCAAATAGAAAGAGAGTGATGGATTTTGATATTCTTAAAGGTTTTATCATGGAAAGAAATAGAAGAGGGAAAAAAATTGATAAGAAGTTTTTACTTGAAAAAGTAGAAACAACCTATAATATTGAATAGAGGAATATATGAAAAGAATCTTATTTTTTATAGTGACAAATATTGCAATATTGCTTGTTTTAAGCATATTTTTATCTCTTACAGGCTTTACTGGAATTCTACAAAGCAATGGAATTGATCTTGACTATGATTCGCTTATGCTTTTTTCCCTTGTTTTTGGTATGGGTGGTTCATTTATCTCCCTGTACTTGTCGAAATGGATGGCAAAAAAAATGGCTGGAGTTCAAGTCATAAGTAAGCCTTCAAATGATTTTGAAAAATGGTATCTACAGGTTGTTGAAAGACAGTCAAATAAACTAAATATTAAAGTTCCGGAAATTGGTATCTTCCAATCAGCTGGGCCTAATGCTTTTGCTACTGGGTCATCAAAAAATAATTCATTAATAGCTATTAGTTCAGGACTCATTAGTAATATGAATAGAAATGAAGTAGAAGCAGTTATAGGACATGAAATGAGTCATGTTGCTAATGGGGATATGGTCACTCTTGCGTTAATTCAAGGAATTGTGAATGCATTCGTAATTTTCTTCTCTAGAGTAATTGGTCATTTTGTTGATCGCGTAATACTTAAAAATGAAAGAGGATATGGTATCGGCTATTTTTTTACAGTAATCTTTGCTCAAGTTGTTCTTGGTATACTCGCATCAACAATAGTTATGTGGTATTCAAGACAGAGAGAATACCGTGCAGATTATGGTGGGGCAATGCTTACATCAAAAGATGATATGATTGCATCACTGCGTGCATTAGAAAAATGTACAGCTGCAAAATTACCTGATCAAATGTTAGCATTTGGTATATCAAATAAAGGACAAAAATCTTT
>JAQWOB010000040.1 GCA_029246085.1 Gammaproteobacteria bacterium | reverse complement strand
CAAGTTATATATGATGATGAAAAGCCTGCGGAAGAAGAGCCAGATTGTGAATAATAAAGTTAAAGGGAGTAGGAGTATGAAAATCAATTCAATTTTAAGTGTTGTTTTAATTTCTGCGTTTACGTTCTCTACTGCATATGCTGATAAACCAGTAGCAATTTCGAAAGCTGATGGACCAAATTCATTAGAGATAGGAATTTCAGTAGGTAGTGGTGACGTAATGTTTATGAGAAATCAAAATAACAGTAATACAGTAAACCCTGCGTTTGCTAAAACATCAAGACCATGTCCACCATTTTGTGTTCAACCAATGCAATTAAGGCCTGGTGTTGAGACAATTGGTGAGCAAGAAATAATACATTATGCAGTTATGATGAGCAAAGGCGAAAAAATGCCTGATGGATCAGAAATAATGGTAATTGACTCTAGAACACCTGACTGGGTTGCGAAAGGTATGATACCTGGAGCAGTAAATGTTCCTTGGACTCTTTTAAGTGAAGCTAAGGGTGCAGATCCAATTTCAATAGCAGAAATAATGACTGAAAAATTTGGCGCCAAAGAACAAAATGGTTTGTTTTATTTTAATGATGCTAAAACATTAGTCATGTACTGCAATGGAAGTTGGTGTGGTCAATCACCTAACAATATTAAAAGTTTGTTAAAATATGGCTATCCAGCTAATAAAATTAAATGGTACCGTGGTGGTATGCAAAACTGGGAAGTACTTGGTTTTAATACTGTAAAATAACTTAATCTTATATAAACGAAAAGCAGTGCACATTTGTACTGCTTTTTTTTATCATGAAAAATATATTTAAAGATAGTACAAAAAATTATACTTATGGAGGTCTCTATGGATCATCTGGAAGCTATATAATTGAAAAAATATCTCGTAATTTTGATAACACAATTATTCTACTTAATAACAATAGTGAAATTATTAATTTCAATAATGAATTAAAGTTATTTTCGAGAGCTGATCAGGAAATAAGTTTATTTTTAGAAATAGAAAGTTTTCCATATGAAAGCCTCATATATGATGTAAATGTTTTATCAGAGAGATTAAAAACTTATAAGAATATAATTAATGGCAGTAATAATATTATAGTTACAAGTTATTCGGCAATATCTAAATATTTAATACCAAAAGACATACTATCTAAATATTTTTTTAAAATTAATAAGGATTTCAAATATAATGAATTAATAAATTTATTAAGAGACTTAAAATATGACAGGACCGAAAAAGTTTTAAATAAGGGGGAATATGCAATAAAGGGGGCAATAATTGATATTTATTCAACCGTAGAAGATAACCCCATTAGAATGAATTTTGATAGTGATAAATTAGAAACAATAAAAATATTTAATATAGATAGTCAGATTTCAAAAGACTCTATTAGTGATTTTACCCTGGGGTCAGCAAATGAAATCATTATTACAGATGATGTCCTTAAGACTTATAAGACTAAATGTAGAGAAATGTTTGATGATGAGTATATAGAAGATGTTGAGTATGAGAAAATAATAAACAGCCTCCCCCACCCCTCTGCAATAAACATAATACCTATACTTTATGAAAACTTAACTACTATATTTAGTTTAGTCTCAAACGAAAGCAATAATATAGTACTCTCTTTAAAAAACCCATCTGAAGAAATAAAAGCAATCAGAGAGAGGTATGAGGATTATTATAATAAATATAAAGAAGAAAAGTATATTCTAGATTATCGTTCCTTAATAATTAATGATGATGACTATAGCAACTCTATAAGTAAAATGATGAAATGCATGTTATCTCTTTATAAAGTAGAGACAGATATTAATTCAATGAATTCTCCAATAAGGAAATTACCATCCATTCTAATCAAAAATACCTTCAAAGATCCTTATAAGAATCTTAGAGACTATATTCAAGAAAATCAAAATACAGTAGTTTTCTGTATAGAAAGAAACAGTTTAAAAATAGAGATTCAAAAATTATTAGATAGTATGGATTTAAAATATAATTTTATTAAAAATTTCAATGATATATCTGGTTCTAAAAAAATTTATATAATCCAAAAAAATATTGATGATGGATTTATTGATTATAAAAAAAATATTAGCTTTATTTCAGCAAAAGATATATTTGGAGCAAGATCGCTTAATACTCCTAAGAAGTCAAAAAATAGACTTATAGATAATTATATAAATGATATTTCAACCTTAGAATTAGATTCACCAGTAGTACATGATAGTTATGGAGTTGGACGATATAAAGGTTTGATAAACATGGATATTGAAGGAATAGAAACAGAATTAATAAAATTAGAGTATTCAAATGAAGATGTATTATATATCCCAGTTACATCTATTAATTTATTAAAGAAATATTCTGGTCATACCGGCTTAAATGTTCCTCTGCATAACTTAGGTACTGACTATTGGATTAAAATTAAGAATAGAGCTAAGAAAAAAATCAATGATATTGCTGTTGAACTATTAGAGGTTGAGTCACGAAGATTGGCTTCCAAAGGATTTAGTTTTAAAAATAATCTAGATGAATATGCAAAGTTTTCAGATGCATTTCCATATGAAGAAACAGAAGATCAAATAAAGGCAATAGAAAATGTAATGAGAGATATGGAGTCTGAAAAACCAATGGACAGGCTAATCTGTGGAGATGTTGGATTTGGAAAAACAGAAGTAATAATGCGCGCAGCATTTTTATCAGCAATGAATAATTGCCAAACAATTGTTCTTGCTCCTACTACAATTCTAGTTGAACAACACTATAAATCATTTATTAATAGGTTTTCATCTACAGCTATTAATATAGGGAGGCTCTCAAGACTTCAATCAACTAAAGATAAAAAAGAAACACTCATTAAACTTAAAAATGGCGAAATAGATATTATTATAGGGACACATGCTGTGTTATCTAAGAATATTGAATTTCATAATTTAAAACTACTTGTCATTGATGAAGAACATAAGTTTGGAGTGACAGCAAAAGAACAGATTAAAAAATTAAAATATAATATAGATATAATAACTCTTACAGCGACTCCTATTCCAAGAACATTAAATGCTGCATTATCACAAATAAAAGACTTAAGCGTAATGGAGACCCCTCCCCAAAATAGAAAATCAATTGTCACGCGTATAGTTAAATGGGATAAAGATATTTTAGTCGAAGCCATAGATCGAGAAATACAGAGAGGTGGACAAATATATTATGTGCATAATGAAATTAGTAGCATGGATGATGAAATTGCAAAGATTTTATCTTTAAATGAAAAAATAAAAATAGGTAAAATACATGGTCAGCTTGATCCAAAAGATATAGAAATAGAGATGCAAAGATTTTTAGATCGAGAGTATGACCTACTTATCTGCACAAGTATCATAGAGAGTGGCTTAGATATACAAAATGTTAATACAATCATAGTCAATAATAGTAATAAATTTGGATTATCACAATTACACCAAATCAGAGGTAGGGTTGGAAGAACAAATAGACAGGCATATGCTTATATGGTCATACCTGAATATACTCAAATAACAAAAGATGCAGAAAAAAGGCTTGAGGCAATAGATTCTGTTAAAAGCTTAGGCGGGGGCCTAGAATTAGCTACGCATGATTTAGAAATAAGAGGGGCAGGAGAAATTCTTGGAGAGGAACAAAGTGGGCAAATTTATGAAATTGGATATGCCATGTTCACGGATATACTCAATAAAAGCATTGAGTTTCTAAGAACAGGAGATAATAAAGAAAATATAGACAGCGTTGAAATTGATATAAACAAATCATGCTTGATAACCCAAGACTACATAAATGATATCTTAACAAGATTGAAATATTATAAGAAAATATCGTCATGCAAAAATATTGATGAAATTATTTCTATTTGTGATGAATTAGTTGATATATATGGACCACTCCCAGATTTTCTTGAGAATTTAATTGAAATAACAAAGTTAAAACTCCAACTAAAAGATAAAAATATAAAATATATTAAAATTATAGAAAATACTGCAAAAATAGAATTTAAAAATAAGGATAATATAAATATTGAAAAGATTATTAGTAATATGAATCAGTATGATATCAAAGTATCACAGAATAATATGATTCAATTATCTTTAGATAATGAAGAACTTCCAGGCATATGTATGAAAATTAAAAATCTTGTTAACTCTATTTGCTAAGAGCTGTGTTGTTTGAATAAAATCAACCTAAGCCCATCATATTCCTGTGTTTATCTGCTTGTAGCTACATATAGATAGACATCTAATATCAAATAACTTTTTTGTCCGTTTTTCAATTTCCTATTGGATGTAGGACGACAGCTTATTATTTTTTAGGATTATCCATTTCAATAGTCATGGTAGGGAAAGCTATAGCAGCATTATGATTATTAATTATTTCTGAAACTTTATATAACACCTGTTCTTTGATTTTAAGAAATTCTCTCCAGTCTTTTGTTTTTGTAAACGCACGAATAAAGAAATCACAAGATGATGCAGAAAAGCTATGGAAATATACAGTAGGCTTATTTGATTGATCGATATCATTATGACTCTCTAAATATATTCTTACATCATCTACTATTTTAGGTATCTTATCTAAATCGTCATATCTTATGCCTATAATCTGATTGATTCTCCTATTAGTCATTCTAGTAGCGTTTTCTACGACTATGTTAGCAAAAGCAGAATTTGGTATATACAAAACATTTTTTGAGAATGTTCTGACAACAGTTAATCTCCAACCAATACTCTCTACAATACCCTCAATATTTCTATCAGGAGATTTAATAAACTCACCTACTTTGAAAGGCCTATCAAGAAAAATCATCAAACCACCAAAGAAATTTGACAAGAGATCCTTAGCAGCCAAACCTATCACTAAACCGCCTACTCCACCAAATGCAAGTAAACCTGAAATACTTAAGCCGAATTCTTGCATAAGCGTTAATGCGGTAATTATTATTACAATAATTTTAAATATTCTTATAGTTATCTCATATGTTTGCTCAACAACCATAGGGTCATCGCTCTCTTTTAAATTTCTCAAAAATGATTTATTACTATAATAACCATTTAGAATTCTGAGTAATGTCCATGATATTAATATAACAATTAAAAGATAAATGACTTTTGATGTATCAAAAAATTCAAATATTTCAAAAAGACTGTTTAATGCCTCAGATATTAAAATTAGTGAAACTAAAATTATTAAATAAGTTAATGGTTTTTGAATTGACTTAAGAATTATATCATCAAAATCAGTAGCAGTTTTTTTTGATATTCCAGTAAATAGAAGAATAAGTTTATTTTTTATGAATAGTAATGAAAGCCCAATCAATGATACTGAGGCAACTTGCGTATATAAGTCTGTTTCAAATATTATAGTTAGAAAGTCATTCATATTCTATGATTCCATTAGTTTAATGTTTTTAAGGTATTTTTCATACTTATCTTTGTTTCTGTCTAGCTGTTTTGGCATTACTATTTCTAACATTTTATCATGATTTTTTTGATAGTGCTCAATGATATTATTAGTAAAATAATTCTTTGTATAATATTCATGAGAAGATTTTCTATTAATGATGTCATTATCTTGCATTGTAGTTGCAATAATCATTCTGCATCCTGCCTTTAAAGCGAGTAACACTCTTTCTTCACATGATATATTTTTATTATCAATAGTAGTAGCTGAGAACATTTCTATATCATCACTGATGAAAAAAGGTTTTTTTATAAAAATTAAATTAGACTGTTTACCAAGCCATTCTTTCGAATAGGTTGTAATATACTTATCTATTTTTGAGTAAATAATATGGCTCGTCATTATTGGTAAATTAACCTCAGTATATTTATCATGAAGAACTTTAAAAGGAAGTATATCTGTATTCAGTAATTGATTAATATCTATATCTGACAAACAATCTTCTATATGGCTATCAGTCATGACTCTCCCATGTCCTGGAAAATGTTTTAAGACAGGAAGTACGCCACCATCGAGAGAACCCTGGATGTATTCATTTGCTAATGAGATAATATTTTCACTATTGTCGCCAAAAGTTCTGTCCCTTAATAGATTATTTTTTTTATTATGATTAATATCAATTACAGGAGAATAGTTAATATCAATACCAACTTCAGATAGTTCATAAGCACTAATATAACCAGCTTGATATGCAATTTTTTTGCGGATATCTTCATTCTCTATTTCTGATATTTTTTCAAAACTAGGTAAATGTACAAAACCATTTAGAAGCCTCTGAACTCTTCCTCCCTCATGATCAATAGTAATCAATAAATTATCCTTTATACTCTTAATATCATTAATAAGAGAGCATAATTGCTTCTTTGAAATAAAATTATGAGAAAAAAGTATTATACCTCCGACCAGCTCATGCTTGATTAACTGTCTCTCATTATCTGATAATTCGGTACTATCTAAATTTATAATTAGAGGCCCAATATTTTTAAAATGAATTGATGGCATAAAATTTCCTAAAGATATTTAAGAGATACTATGCAATAACAGGTAACCCCTTGACCTTTACCAATAAAACCAAGAGACTCTGAAGTTGACGCCTTAATATTAAACATATTATCAGTATAGTGGTCTTTAGTTGCTTCCATAAAAATCTTAATGAGATTCTCTTTTATCTCATTTTTATAGTCTGATATTTTAGGTGACTCTAATAAGAGGGTAATATCAAGATTATTTAATATTAACTTCATTGATAAGGCTTTCTTGATAGCTAGCATAACTATAACTTTACTATCAATATCTTTATTCTTAGAATCAGTATCTGGAAAATGATCACCTATATCGCCAGCACCAATTGCGCCTAATATTGAATCAGCTATTGCATGATATATTATGTCTCCATCAGAATGAGCCTTAATTGATATATTTGAGGGTATATCAACACCTCCCAATCTTATTAATTTTCCAGGTATCAATTGATGCGTATCTATTCCTAAGCCAATTCTCATATTCTTTTCATCAAGGCTTTTATTACCTCAAGGTCATCTTGATAAGTTAATTTAATATTTCTTGGAGATGATTTCATAAGCTTAACTTTATGCCCTGATTTTGTCATTGCCTCAATTTCATCATCAACATTTTGTCCTCTTTTGATAATATCAGTGTAAGCCAAAAATAGCTTGGAAAAATTAAATATCTGAGGAGTAAAAGACATATATAGATTGTCTCTTTTTATATTGCTAGTTACTTGTAATCTAGAATTCACTTTTTTTAATGCATTAGTTAATGGATATCCAAGAGATAGACCTGTTGCTGAACAATTACCTTTTGCAAATAGTTCTTTGAGATCCCTGACATCCAGGCATGGTCGCGCAGCATCATGTATTAAAATATTATCAGGAACATCTTCAGTTTTAGACACAAAGTTTAGTGATTTAAAAACAGACCTGGTTCTCGTTGCGCCTCCAATAATTATTTTTAAATCCTTACTCGCTTTATAAGGATTATTCTTTTTTAATACTACATAAATGTATCTTATTTTTTTTATAGAATTTAGGTTTTGAATCGCTATATCAATTAAATTTTTATTACTAATTTTTAGAAACTGTTTAGGCGTGGAAGAATTAAATCTTGTACTAGCTCCTGCTGCAAGAACTATGGCATCACAGATTTTATTTTTCATTTTTTATGATCTGATAAAATATTTCATTCTTCTTTATATATCCATAATTTTCTCTTGCATATATTTCTATAAAAGTTTTATCTTTACGAATTTCTTTAATCTCTTGCCTTAATTTTTTATTGCTAATTTGATACCCCGCTACTTCCTCAGAAGATGACTCTAAAGTCTTATTCAAACTAAAATATGTAAATAAACTGTTATTGCTTAAAAATAAAGAATGTTGCAAGCTGATAAATAATATTAGGCAGATTGCACGATAAATTGTCATTTTAACCACTTACCAAAAACATTATCTTTGTTGAAACAAGCTGAGCCTATCTCCTCTTCAATTCTTAGTAATTGATTATACTTAGAAGTCCTATCTGATCTTGAAAGTGACCCTGTTTTAATTTGGCCTGATGCCGTTCCTACAGCTAAGTCAGCTATTGTCACATCTTCTGTTTCACCACTCCGATGAGAAATTATATAGTTATAATTATTCTTTTTTGCCATGGATATAGTATTTAAAGTCTCTGTAATAGTACCAATTTGATTAAACTTAATTAGTATTGCGTTTGCAATATCTTCCTGAATACCTTTTTCAAAAATCTTAGGGTTTGTAACAAATACATCATCACCTACTAACTGCAATTTATGAGCAAGCGCTTTGGTAAGAAGACTCCAGCCTTCCCAGTCATCCTCAGACATACCATCTTCTACGCTTATAATCGGGTAATTATCTTTAAGTTCTTCTAAATAATTGCAAAATTCAACATTTGTATAAGAATTCCCATTAGAGAGCATATATTTCCCGTTTTCATAGAATTCAGAGCTAGCAACATCAAGCCCCAGATAAACTTCTTCTCCAGCTTTATAACCGGCATGACTGATTGAATCTAATATAATTTCAAGAGCCTCACTGTTTGAATTAATATTAGGGGCAAAACCTCCTTCATCACCTACCGCAGTACTCAAGGAAAGCTTATTTAGCTTACTCTTAAGTCCATGAAAAATCTCAACGCCAGCTCTAAGGCTTTCAGAAAATGACTCAAAACCGATCGGTAAAATCATAAATTCTTGGAAATCTAAGCTATTATTAGCATGCGCCCCACCATTAATGATATTCATCATAGGAATCGGCAATGAAAAATTACCATCAAGAGAATAAGTTTTGTAAAGCGGCTCTTTTAAAGATTTTGCGTTTGCATGAGAAAAGGCAAGTGATATGCCCAGAATTGCATTTGCTCCCAGTCTTTTCTTATTATCCGTGCCATCAAGGTCTATAAGCAACTCATCCAAAGACTCTTGCGTAAAATTAACATTGTTAGTTACTTTCAAACTAATCTCATTATTTATACTATCAACTGCATTATTAACTGATTTTCCACGATATCTAGTCTTATCACCATCCCTTAATTCCAATGCTTCTAGTGCACCAGTAGATGCTCCGGATGGAACAATACCACGCCCTATAGACCCGCAGTCCAATTCCATATCTACTTCTATAGTAGGGTTGCCTCTAGAATCCAATATTTGTCTTCCCTTCAAATTCTTTATAATACTCAACTATCTACTCCATGTTTCCTTTTATTATTTTATTGATACTAACTATATCATTCAATAATTCTTTTAAATCATTGATATTTAACGAATTATTTCCATCGCTTATTGCTTTACTAGGGTCTGGGTGAGTCTCAATAAAAAGCGCATCAATGCCAACAGCTACTGCTGCTCTTGAAAGCACTGGGATGTATTCACTTTCACCGCCAGACTGATTTACTAATGCTCCCGGCTGTTGAACTGAATGAGAAGCATCAAATACCACAGGACATCCTGTTTCTCTTAATATAACAAGGGATCTCATGTCAGAGACCAAATTATTATATCCAAATGAAACGCCTCTTTCGCAGACATATATATCATTATTTCCTGTCGACTTAGCTTTCTTTACCACATTGATCATTTCTCTAGGGGACAAGAACTGTCCTTTTTTGATATTCACAGGCTTCATGGCTGATGCAACTTTAACGATAAAATTAGTTTGTCTACATAGAAATGCAGGAGTTTGAATTACATCGACAGCATCTGCAACTTCATCAATAGGGCTATCTTCATGAACATCAGTTATAACCGGTATATCGAAGGTTTCCCTTATCTTTCGCAATATCTTTAGGCCCTTTTCTATGCCTATTCCTCTTTTCGAATCTATTGAAGACCTATTAGCTTTATCAAAAGAAGCCTTGAATATATAAGATATGGGTAAATTATGAGTTATTTCACATATATGTTCGGCTATAGACATTGACAGCTTTTCAGACTCTATTGCGCATGGCCCGGAGATTAAGGTTAAGTCTTTAATTTTTCCAATATTAACTGTCATATTTATAATTTCCTTTTCTTTTTTGACGCAGCAATGAACCCATTAAATAAAGGATGTCCAGAGATTGGTGATGATGTAAATTCTGGATGAAATTGACATCCAAGATACCAAGGATGTCCTTTTAACTCAACTATTTCCATTAAATTACCCTTTTTTGATCTTCCACTAAATTTCAATTGACTATCATTAAACAACTCTAAAAGAGAGTCATTTACTTCATATCTATGGCGGTGCCTCTCATTTATAGCTAATTTTTCATACATTTTATATGCCAAAGAATCTTTTGATAATGTGCAATCCTGTGAACCTAACCGCATAGTCCCACCCATATTTTTCTTGTCAGAAATAATCTTTTTACCCGAATTATCTTTCCATTCGTCAACAAGAGCAACGACCGGGTGTTTAGTTTTACTGTTAAACTCTGTACTATTTGCATTTTTTAGCTTAAGGACATTTCTTGCGAACTCTATAACCGATATCTGCATGCCTAGACATATGCCTAGATAAGGTATTTTATTGACACGCGCATACTGCGCAGCTAATATTTTACCTTCGATACCTCTATTTCCAAATCCACCCGGAACAAGTATCCCATCCATTACTTTTAACTTTTTAACACTAGCTTTGGTTATTTGTTCAGAATCCAGATATGTAATCTCTACAAGTCTATTATTTATAATGCCAGCATGATAAAGAGCTTCATTTAATGATTTATACGAGTCGGCGAGATCAACATACTTGCCAATCATAGCTATCTTAACAGTCTTCTTACATTTTCCAGCCTTTGATCTATAGTTATTCCAGGGTGATAAATTAAGCCTTTTACTCTTTAGTTTAAATTGTTTTAGCATAAACTCATCAATCTTCTGGTCCCTGAAGAGGATAGGAATATCATAAATTGATTCTGCATCAACTGCAGAGAATACAGCAGTTTCAGGAACGTTAGTAAATAATGCTAATTTCTTCTTAAGCTTTTGATTTATAGGGTTTTTACCTCTACATAAAAGAACATCTGGCTGAATTCCAATGGACCTTAATTCTTTGACAGAGTGCTGGGTTGGCTTAGTTTTAATCTCATTAGTCACTTCAATATATGGAAGGAGTGTTAAATGTACAAACATTGCTCTTGATTTACCTAATTCTAAACTAAACTGTCGTATTGACTCCAAAAAGGGCAAGGACTCAATATCACCAACAGTACCGCCAATTTCAACAAACGCAATATCTGATTTTTTCGAGCCTTTTATAATTAATTTTTTAATTTCATCAGTAATATGAGGTATGACTTGAACGGTACTACCCAGATACTCACCTTTTCTTTCTTTATTTATTACATTCGAATAAACACGTCCTGCAGTAACATTGCTATCCTGGGTCATTCTAATTCCCACAAATCTCTCATAGTGCCCAAGATCTAAGTCTGTTTCTGCACCATCATCAGTAACAAAAACTTCTCCATGTTGTATGGGGCTCATTGTACCTGGGTCTAAATTAATATAGGGGTCTAATTTTTGTAAAGAGACTTTAAATCCTCTTAATTTGAATAAAGAAGCAAGGGAGGCAGCTGCTATTCCCTTTCCAAGAGATGAAACTACTCCGCCAGTGATAAATACATATCTTGTCATAAATTTATAATAAAAAGTATAGACGATATGGAGGAAAATATATATAAATTACTTTTTTTATATCACCTTGTTGATCAATATATCTAAGACTTATTTAAAGATAAAGATAAAATATTTCTTATTTTTCGTATCTTGATACTACCAAAGCTAAATAAAGGATTTGAGTCATTATTTGTATCCAGTATTTTGATAATTTCCCTAATATGTTTTAAGCTCAATAAAATCTTGCTCTCCAAGTAAACCCATTCATGCAAAACTATCACTTTTAAATGGAATGGCTTATCAAGCAGGGTTTCTACCAGCAATTCATTATTAGAAGAACCTAGGAAATTAGGTAATACATCGTTCACAGTATCTGTTGTATAAGCTGACTGAATATCATGGACAAGAATATTGTTAATGATATTTTTATTAACAGATGGCCATCTTGATTTTAACAAGGGAATTAGTTCGTTGCGTAAAAAATTTCTGTCATACTTATTATTATTATTACTTATGTCTTCTATATATTTAATACTATTATCTTCCGAATATTTTTTAATCTCTTCTTTTTGTATTTGAAGGAATGGTCGTCCAAGCAAACTATTATCATAAAGAGTAGTTTCTTTCATGCATGAAAGGCCCCTGACTCCAGAACCTCTTATAACTCTTAAGAAAAAAGTTTCAATTTGATCTTCCTCATGATGCGCAGTAATGATTACTTCGTCATCCTGACAGTTCCCGCAAAGCTCTCTATATCTTGCTTTCCTGCATTGTTCTTCAATGTTAGAAGTTATCTTAAGGTTAAGATTTTTAGTGACATGTTTAATACCATATTCTTTACAAACTTTTCTGCAATGAGTTTCAAATAGATCTGCTTCATTAGAAAGCCCATGGTTTATATGAATAGATCTAATTTTAATTGGGATAATATGACTTAATTGAAAAAAACAATCTAGTAAAACAGACGAATCCATTCCCCCACTATATGCTATTAAAAATTTATTTACTGGGAGTCTTGATGCATGGTTATTACAAACTTTAACAAGTTTATGATCTTTCAAATTTGCCATATGAGCTAATTTTTTCTTTACGTTTATATAATATTTCATCAATATCAGTGTCTTTTAAATCTTCTAACATAGAAATTAAATTCATTTTCAATGATGAAGTCATTGCGCTATAATCTCTATGAGCTCCACCTAATGGTTCTGGGATAATTAGATCAACCAAATTAAATTTTACTAGCTTGGGTGCTGTGATACATAATGCATCTGCAGCTTGCTCAGCTTTTTTTGAATCTTTCCATAAAATTGAAGCACAACCCTCGGGACTAATTACAGAATAAATACTATTTTCTAACATTCCCAGCTTATCTGAAATTCCAATTGCAAGGGCTCCTCCGGATCCACCTTCACCAATTATTATAGAAATAACCGGGACTTTTAAATCAGACATAATATAGAGATTCTCTGCTATGGCTTGACTTTGATTCCGTGATTCAGCATCAATACCTGGATATGCGCCAGGAGTATCAATAAATGTTACAACTGGCAATCCAAATTTTTCAGCTAACTTCATTACACGAAGTGCTTTTCTATAACCTTCTGGCTTTGGCATTCCAAAATTTCTTTTAACCTTTTCTTTAGCATCTCTCCCCTTTTGATGTCCTATAAACATAAAATTATGTTCATCAATTTTTGCAATACCACATATTAAAGCGGCATCATCGCCAAACATTCTATCTCCATGCAATTCAGTGAATGATGAAAATAGATTGGGAATATAATCAAGAGTATATGGTCTTAATGGATGCCTAGCTAATTGAGAGATTTGCCAATCAGTTAAATTTCCAAATATTTTTCGAGTCAGCTCAGAATGTTCTTTGTCAAGTTTAGTAATCTTTGCATCAGCTTTTGCTGTTTTTTCCGGGTCATTTTTAATTTGCTTAATCTTACCTTCTATTTCTAGCAAAGGCTGTTCAAAGTCTAAGTAATTTGGGTTAAATTCTTTCATTATTGAGATAATTATAAACAATTCATATAAAATAACTATTCATATTTTACGATAATATTTTCCTTTCCAAGCAAATCAGATAATCCATTGATTAAAGTTGATGATGGGTTGATGAGCCATTCATTATCAAGCTCAAGTGGGACTATATGCTGATTACTTAAACATTTTATAATTAAAGGGCATTTTCCATTTTTATGAGGCTCTAATAAGCATACTATTCTTTCCAAAATATTATCATTAATATGTTCTGATGAAATAAAGAGCTCTATTTCTTTTGAGTATTGCTGTCTTGCCGAGTCCATATCAATTACCTTTGTAGCTTTCATACTCAAATCTCCATTGTAATCATCCATTGCAATGACTCCAGAAAAAAATAAGACCTCATTCTCCTTGATTAAATTTCTATACTTCTCATAAACATCAGAAAAAAGAATTATTTCCAACCTATGAGTTGAATCATCAACGCTTAGAATATTAATAAACCTATCTTTACCCATTCTCTGGGATCTGATATTAGTTATGACACCACTGACGGTTCCATGCTCACTAAAATCGTCATCAATATCTGCTGAATAAAGTTTATCAAAGTATGATGCTATAGATTTAATAGACATTGAGGTAATTTCTTCTTGGTATTCTTTGATTGGATGTCCACTAAGATAAAACCCAATAACTTTCTTCTCTAAGGAAAGAGACCTAAGCCTGTTATCAATTGTGTTATCAACCTTCAAGGCAAGGTTAACATTATCATGTCCAACTGAAAATGATTCAGATTTATTTTCGAATAACTCTTGTTGACCAGTGGCTTTAGAGTTTTGTTTTTGTTGACCATATAGCATCGCTTTTCCAAGAATCTTTTTCATCGCTAATCTATTTTCTTTAAAGACATCAAAAGATCCAGAATATATCAAAGCATCTAGAGTACCTATATTGACAGAATTTAAAGAAACACGTTCGCAAAAATCAAATATATTTTTAAATTTTCCATTAGACTCTCTTTCATCAATAATATGCTTAACAGCATTACTCCCAACACCTTTAATAGCACCTAGACCATATAATATAGTATTTTTATTAACTGAAATAAAATTAAATCCTGACATATTAATATTTGGCTGAAGAATTGTTGTAGCCATTTCACTACAAGCATCAACAAGGGATATTACCTTGTCAGTATTATCCATATCTGAAGATAATGCAGCTGATAAAAACTCTGATGTATAGTATGTTTTCAAGAAAGCAGTTTGGTAAGAAATTGATGCATATGCTACAGAATGAGATTTATTAAAACCATAGCCTGCAAATTTTTCCATCTTAGAAAAAATAGAATCAGCAATTCTATTATTAATCCCCTTGATTGTTGCGCCATCAATAAATTTTTTTCTATGCATCTCCATTTCACTTTTCTTTTTCTTGCCCATTGCTCTTCTTAGTAAATCAGCTTCACCAAGTGTATAATTTGCAAGGGAACGAGATATCTCCATAACTTGTTCTTGATATAAAATTAGCCCATATGTTTCCGATAGGATTGGCTCAAGCAAAGAATGTTCATAATTAATTTTCTTACCATGCTTATTGTCAATAAAATCATCAACCATACCAGTACCAAGAGGTCCTGGTCTATATAGTGCTACAATAGCGACTATGTCATCAAAGCAATCAGGTCTAAGTTTACCCATATATCTCTTCATTCCTGATGATTCAAGCTGAAATACTCCGGTAGTCAATTTTTGCTGCAATAAATTAAAAACCTTCTGGTCATTTAATTCAATATCATCATGAGTTCTAACGTCGCCATGCTTCTCTTTGATTGTTTTAATTGCTCTATCAATGATGCTTAAAGTTCTTAAGCCTAAAATATCAAATTTTACTAAACCTAATTTTTCAATATCATCCTTATCATATTGCGTAACAATTTCATCACTCTCTTCGACTCTATACAACGGAATGAAATTATCTATATCGCCAGGTGCGACAACAATTCCTGCGGCATGCTTACCAACATTTCTCGGAAGTCCTTCTAATTTTTTCGAAGTATCTATTAAATTTTGTATTTCTTCATTGTTCTGATAATCTTTTTTTAATTCTTTATTTTGTTTAAGCGCATCATCTATTGTAATTCCAACGCTGAATGGTATTAACTTTGCAATCCTATCAACAAACGTATAGCCCATCCCAAGCACTCTTCCAACGTCTCTTATGACAGCTCTAGCGGATAATGTACCATAGGTGATAATCTGAGAAACTTTACTCTCACCATATAAGCTAGTTATATGTTCTATAATTTTTTGTCTATTGACCATACAGAAATCTATATCAAAATCTGGCATCGATATTCTTTCTATATTCAAGAAACGTTCAAAAAGAAGATTATACTTGATAGGATCTATTGATGTAATTTTTAAAGCAAAAGCAACAAGAGAGCCAGCTCCTGATCCTCTTCCTGGGCCTACGGGAATTAAATTTTTTTTAGCCCAATCAATAAATTCGTGCACTATTAAAAAATAACTGACAAATCCCATTTCTTTTATTACCTTAATTTCATATTTCAATCTATCTCTATACTCAGCAACATTTATATCTTTTGTATTTTTTATTATTTCCTCTAAACCTTTTTCTACTATTATATCAAAATAACTGTCAACATTAGATTTGTCAGGAGTGTTAAATACTGGAAGATGGTAAATTCCAACAGGAATATGTATATTACATTTTTTTACAATTTCAGAAATATTTTCAATTGCATCTGGTATATCACTAAAAAGATCAATTAATTCTTTTTCAGTCTTAAAATACTGTTCATCAGAAAACTCTTTTTGATTATTCCTATCATCTATTTTAATTTTTTTATTTATACAGACTCTAACCTCGTGTGCATCAAAATCACTTTTTTCTAAGAAAAGCACATGGTTAGTTCCTACAATAGGTAAATCTAGATCTTCTGCTAATATTAAAAGCTTATTATTATATAATTTTTCAGATTCATGGTTTCCTCTATCAATTTGTACATATAATCTATCTTGAAATATTTTCTTCAATGATTTAACGAAATTAATTTTTGAAGTATTATCTTCTGAAAGAAGGTTGCTTCCTATAACCCCATATCGTCCTCCAGATAATATTATTAGGCCATGATTATAATTTTGAAGTTGGCTGATATCTGCTGAAGCAGTTTTATTTTTTTCCTTTTGAACATGTATTTCTGAAAGGAGCTTAATTAAACTTTTATAACCATCAATATCCTTGCATAAAATAGTTATGTTAGGCGTAAATCTTCCCAAAGTGTCATATTTCACAGGAATTTCGCAGCCGATTATAGGCTTAATATTATTATCTATACATTTTTGATAGAACTTTATTGCAGCAAAAACATTCAAATGATCTGTTATCGCTAATGTATTTATTTTATTTTTTTTCGCTAACTTTATTAGTTTATCAATATTTATCGTGCTACAGCTTAAAGAATAAGATGTTAAGAGATGTAAATGAGTAAAATTAGTAGGCATATTTTTTAATTCTTCAGAGGGGCAAAACTAAATCTATGATAGACCGAGGGACCAAATAATTCTATAGCATGTATGTGCTCTTTTGTTCCATACCCTTTATGTCTGGAAAACCCATATACCGGAAACATCTTGTCTAATCTTATCATTATATTGTCGCGTAGTACCTTCGCTACAATAGAAGCCGCTGATATTTCAGGGATGATGTTGTCACCTTGTATAAAGCATTTTGAGCTTATACCTATGTCTGGCTTATATATTCCATCAATATATGCCATATCTGGTTTTAAATCTAGATTCATAAGTGCGCGCTTCATGGATATAAGTGTTGCATTATGTATATTAACCTCATCTATTTGATGATTATTAGACTCTCCAACCCCAATAGAAAGAGAATTTCCAAGGATATAGTTCGCAAGTTTTACTCTTCTAGGGGCGGTTAATTTCTTAGAGTCAACCATTAAGGACCTATCTATAGTATCTTTGAGTATTATTGCTACAGATATAACGGGTCCAGCCAGACATCCTCGGCCAACTTCATCAACACCCGCTAAAAATTGACTTGTCATAACTAGTTCACTATATATAATTGAGATATTATAAATATAACAAATAATCA
>JAQWOB010000030.1 GCA_029246085.1 Gammaproteobacteria bacterium | reverse complement strand
GGGCAGATTGCAAAATTACATAGAGCACTAGTAACTTACATGTTAAATACTCATACGGAAAAAAATAATTATATTGAATATAATGTTCCTTATATCGTTAATAAAGATTCCCTTATAGGTACTGGACAGCTTCCAAAATTTGAAGAAGATTTATTTAAAATTCAAGATACTGAGTTATATTTAATTCCTACAGCAGAAGTGCCTCTTACTAATATTTATAGAAATAAGATTCTTAATGAATCTGATTTACCTTTGAAATTAGTAGCCCATACCCCATGCTTTAGATCAGAAGCAGGATCTTATGGAAAAGATACTAAAGGTATTATCAGGCAGCATCAGTTTGAGAAAATTGAATTAGTACAGATAGTTAAGCCAGAAATGGCTGATCAAGCATTAGAATCAATTACTTGTCATGCTGAAAGTATTATGGAGTCTCTCGAAATACCTTACCAAAGAGTTCTTTTGTCTACTGGGGATCTTGGTTTTTCATCATCTAAGACAAATGATATTGAAGCTTGGTTTCCTAGTCAAAAAACTTACCGTGAAATATCTTCGTGTAGCTGTTTTACTGACTTTCAATCAAGAAGGCTTAACATTAAATATAAAGAGATGAATTCTAAGAAAAAAAGCTATGTTTATACACTAAATGGCTCGGGATTAGCTGTTGGAAGAACAATGGCAGCATTGATTGAAAATCATACTGATGGAAATGTTATCAGCGTACCGGCTGTACTCCAAGATCTGACAGGTTTTAAAACTATAAAGCTATAAAGTTATGAACTAGGAGCATTTTATTCTATAATAGTTCATCGAAAATGGAAGCGTGCCTGAGTGGTTGAAGGGGCCGGTCTTGAAAACCGTTAGGGTGTCAAAGCCCTCGTGGGTTCGAATCCCACCGCTTCCTTAGAAATTGTGAAAAATAAAAAATATTATAGTTGGATATTATATGATTGGGCTAATTCAGCTTTTGCAACTATAGTACTGGCTGGTTTCTTCCCTATTATCTTTGCAGATTACTTTGCATCTTTATTCACACAATCAGAAAGAACATTGGTACTTGGGATATCTAATTCTAGTGCAAGCTTACTGCTGATTCTAATTGCGCCTTTCTTAGGCTTACTAGCAGATAGAAAGGGTAATAAATTAAAATATTTAGCTTTATCAGCATTGATAGGTATAACTGCAACATTGTTTCTAACTTTTGTAGAGAAAGATGCCTGGGCAATTGCATCTATGTTATTTAGTATCTCTCTTTTTGGTTTTATGCTATCCAATGTGTTCTATGATTCTATGCTGCTAAGTTTTGATAACTCTAAAGATCTTAACTCCATATCATCTTTTGGTTATGCAGCTGGATACCTTGGAGGTGGGATTGCATTCATACTAGCTTTATTTTTCCTTTTTTATTTTAAAGAATCTTCTCATGATTTTATTGTTAATAAAAAAATTATTTTTATCTTTACATCATTATGGTGGTTTTTATTTAGTATACCCTTATTTCTTTATTGGAAGGATGTCAATAAACCTAAGGAGCAGCAGAAATATAGTTTGTTTGATACTTTTAAAGATATTAAAGCAGATAAAAGGTTATTATATTTTTTATTAGCATACTGGATATACATTGATGGCGTAGATACTATCATTAGAATGGCTGTAAATTTTGGGATTACAATTGGTTTTTCATCTAATGATTTATTAATTGCTTTATTGGTGACGCAATTTGTTAGTTTCCCCGGGACTATATTGATAAATAGTATTGCTGGTTATAAAACAAGCGAGTTTAGTATAATGCTATGCCTTATCATTTATATGCTAATTACACTTATAGCTTATAATTTAAATACCATTTTTGAATTCTATCTCATTGCTGTCTTAATTGGTTTAGCTCAAGGAGGAATACAAGCATTAAGTCGATCATATTATGCTAGAATAATTCCAAAACATAGAAGCTCTGAATATTTTGGCGTCTATAATATGCTTGGAAAATTTGCAGCGCTACTTGGTCCTCTGTTTGTTGGTTTTATAACTTACTATACTGATGATTCAAGATTAGGGATGCTAAGTATTTCATTATTTTTTATAATTGGTATATATTTTTTTCAAAAACAATGTATGTTGATTAAGCAAGAATAGGGTAGGTTGGCAGAGTGGTCGAATGCGCTACCTTGGAAAGGTAGTTAGCTAGCAATAGTTACAAGGGTTCGAATC
>JAQWOB010000021.1 GCA_029246085.1 Gammaproteobacteria bacterium | reverse complement strand
GCTAATGCAATTATTACTTACTATGCTAAGGATGTTTTAAAATGGATGAAGTAAAAAAGTTTTGTGTCATAGGTTTGCCAGTTAGTCATAGCTTATCGCCAATGATACATAAAGAATTTGCTAAACAACAAGGTATTAATATTCAATACAAGATGATTGAACCAGATACAGAGGAACATTTTGAAACCCATGCTCAAAGTTTTTTTTCAAAAAAAGGATTTGGTGCAAATGTTACTATCCCATTTAAAGAGCAAGCTTATAATTTTGCTAATAGTTATGATGAGTCTGCGATGGAATGTGATTGTGCTAATACATTAATGTTAAAAGGAAGTGAAATAAGGGCTTTCAATACAGATGGCAGTGGTTTCATAAATGATTTTTATAATAAAAATATATCCTTATCAGAAAAAGATATCTTGATTCTAGGAGCTGGCGGCTCAGCTAGAAGTATAATTAATTCACTCGTAAAAGAAGATATTGGAAGTATCAATATTCTTACCAGAACTCCTGATAAGGCAATTCAGTTGATAGATAAATATAAAAGATCATCAGATATTAGTATGTATAAAGATAATACCAAATATGACATTATTGTTAACACAACACCGGTAAGCTTGATAAAAAAAGAAATCGATTTTCCAAGCTCAATCTTTAAAACTAACAGTCTTAGTTATGATCTTTTTTATTCTAAAAATAATACAATTTTTCAAGATTGGTCTGACAATAATGGTGCTAAAAAATCTTATAATGGTCTTGGCATGTTGATTGAACAAGCTGCTTTGTCATTTAACATATGGAA
The DNA here is from genome assembly GCA_029246085.1 of Gammaproteobacteria bacterium. Classification (GTDB taxonomy): domain Bacteria; phylum Pseudomonadota; class Gammaproteobacteria. The sequence continues at coordinate 1,215 of JAQWOB010000021.1, read as the reverse complement.
TGATTTTAAGCCCGTCACAGAAGGAATAAGTAAAAAACTAGGTTTCTAAATTCATATATTGATTTTTTAGATCAACATATCCTTTTGCAGAATATGACAAAAATTTCATTTCTCGCTCAGACAATTCTCTTAATTTTTTTGCAGGACTGCCAACATATAAAAATCCACTTTCTAATTCTTTCCCAGGGCCAACTAATGCCCCCGCAGCGAGCATACAATTAGAATTTATAACAGCACCATCCAGGATAATACTCCCCATGCCTATCAATACCGTATCTTTAATGGTACATGCATGTATAACTGCAGAATGACCAACGGTTACATCATTACCGATGGACAAGGAATACCCAGATGGGCAAAAGTCACTAGCATGCGTAACATGTAATATTGAACCATCTTGTATATTTGTCCTATCACCTATTGTAATAGAATTTATATCACCTCTAACGACAACTTGAGGCCATATCGCACTATCTTTACCAATTTTGACATTACCTATGACTGTTGATTGTTCATCAATATATGCCGTCTCATGAATTTCAGGATTAATATTATTAAAGCTTCTTATCATCTTATCTATTCCTTTTCATAAAGTTACCATATATTATAGTCATAAAATTAATTACTAGGGATATATTTATGTCAGAAAAAATTATTATGAGAGTTGGAGAATCATTAGTAGCTGGAGGTCCAGCAGGAACCGCTGCAGAACCTGAGATAGTTATTGGTGAATTAGATGGTCCGTTTGGAACTGCATTTGCTAATTTAATTGGTGATCAGGCAAAAGGACACTCTAAAGTATTAGCTATTATGAATACAGATATAATGGTAAAGCCAGCTACTTTAATGGTTAGTAAAGTAACGGTTAACAATAATAGATATACAAATATCTTGATGGGTACAGTTCAAGCAGCCATAGCAAATGGTGTTCTTGATTCTGTAAGAAATGGTGATATTCCTAAAGAGAAAGCAAATGAGCTTGGCATCATAGTGTCAGTATGGCTTAATCCATCAGTTGCCACCGATGATAAACTTGACCATAAAATATTATTTGATATTCATAGAAAGGCTACATCCCAAGCAATACACAAGGCAATGAATAATGAGCCAAGCATAGAGTGGTTACTTGACAATCAAGAATCAATAATCCACAAATACTTTCAGATGGGTTTAGACGGCAAGATTTAGTTGATGACATCAAAATATAAATTATAT
>JAQWOB010000007.1 GCA_029246085.1 Gammaproteobacteria bacterium | reverse complement strand
TGTCTAATGGAATTAAAGTAGAACTAGGAAGCGGTATAGCAGCAGCATCTAAATACTGGCTTGATAACCCATCAGGAGCATAGTTATGACTAAACCAGTTGCAATTGTTACTAGAAAATGGCCAAAAGAAAATGAAGACAGACTCAAAGAATTATTTGATGTTACTTTAAATGAATCTGATAAGCCTTTTACTGCAGATGAGCTAAAATCAGCTCTACAGAACTGCGATGTTCTTATGCCGACTGTTACAGATAAAATTACAGCTGATATTTTATCAGTTGAAAATAGAAGAGCCAAAATGATTGGTAATTTTGGTGTTGGTTTCAATCATATTGATATCGCTAAAGCTAAAGAGCTAGGTATTATAGTATCTAATACGCCTAGCGTCCTAACAGACTGTACTGCTGACATTGCAATGTCTTTATTGCTTATGGCAGCTAGAAGAGTTGGTGAAGGAGAAAGAGAGCTTAGAGCTGAAAACTGGACAGGTTGGAGACCAACGCATTTACTTGGCACCAAGGTCACAGGTAAAAAACTTGGAATTATAGGTTTTGGTAGAATTGGTCAAGCAGTAGCTAAAAGAGCACACTTTGGTTTTGATATGGACATACTATATTGGGATCCATATGATATTCCTTCAGATGTAACAAAAAAATTTAGTGCAACTAAATTAGATACTATCGAGGATATATGCGAAGAAAGTGATTTTGTTTCAATCAATTGCCCGGCTACAAAAGAAACGCTTCACCTTATGAATGAAGAAAGGTTTAAGTTAATGAAAAAAACTGCTTTTGTTATTAATACAGCGCGTGGTGACATAATTGATGAAAAAGCATTGGTTCAAGCTTTGGTTAATAAAGAAATTGCAGGAGCAGGCTTAGATGTTTTTGAAACAGAACCGAATCTTCCTAATGAACTCAAAACAATGGAGAACGTAGTATCATTCCCACATTTAGGTAGTGCAACTATTGAAACTAGATTAGCAATGGGAAATACAGCTATTGAGAATACTTTAGCTTTTTTTGCAGGAACTGATTTACCAAATAAAGTTGTTTGAGTGATTAGAAATGTCGCTTCGTGAAGATGTTGGAAACATATATAAATCTTGTCTTAACAAGTTAGATCCAGCGGATACTGTTTATGCTTATTTAAAAAGTAATTCAGATTTATTTGATAACTATAAAAGAGTATACCCAGTTGCTTTTGGCAAAGCCTCTACAACTATGATGAAGGGTTGTTTAGATTTTATAACAAAAGAGATTCCTGGTATCGAAATAATTTCTGATCCAGTTGTGGTGTCAACAAATTCTGATTTTAAAATACCCTATAAAGTGGATTTACATTTTTCATCGCATCCAGTTCCAGATAATAAAAGCATACAAGCTGGAGAGAAAGTACTGAGCTATCTTTCTTCTTCAAAAAAGGATGACTTAGTATTATTTTTAATAAGTGGTGGTGGCTCATCTTTATTAGCTAAGCCAGCATCATCAATATTACTTAATGATAAGATACAGCTAACAGATTTATTACTTAAGTCTGGAGCTTCTATAAATGAAATGAATGCTGTTAGAAAACATATGTCGAGTATTAAAGGGGGAAGACTTGCACAGCATGCTTTGCCCTCGAGCTGCCATTCTTTAATAATATCTGATGTAATTAATGATGATATTAGCACTATAGCTTCTGGTCCTACTGTTGAAGATAAAACTACATATCAAAATGCATACGATATACTTTCCAAGTATCATTTACTTGAAGTTTGTCCTAAATCAATAATGGAATATTTAAAAAAAGGTGTTGCTGAGCTTGTAGAAGAGTCGCCTAGTAAAATAGATAATTCAACAAATAATATTATTTGTAGTAATAAATTATTCAGAAAACAATTATCTATCTCATCAAAAAAATTAGGTTATAAACCTATTGTAATTGATGAAGATTTTATTGGTGAGGCAAAATTTGAAGCAATTTCATTAATAAATAAACTCACAGAAATTTCTAGTAAATATCCTACTGAAAAGTTAGCTATTATATCTGGTGGAGAAACTGTTGTTGATATGAAAGGATCTGGGAAGGGTGGAAGAAATCAAGAGTTAGCCCTATCTTTTTTAGCTAATGCTGACAAAATATCATCTTCTTTAGATTGGCTATTATTATCAATAGGAACAGATGGTATTGATGGCCCCACAGATGCGGCAGGTGGAATTATTGATGATGCATCGATACAAGCTCTTTCAAAATCTAATTTAGATATCCATGAGTACTTGGATAATAATGATTCTTATACTTTTCTAGATTCTATTGCATCGCTTTATAAAACTGGACCATCTGGGACAAACGTTGCAGATATTCAGATCATATTAGTTAATAGATAAGTATATTTCTTTTAACCATTTTTCAAATATTTTTACAGTATAGTCTATATCTTTTTTTGTATGACTAGAGGATATAAATCCAGCCTCAAACATTGATGGAGCAAAAAATATTCCATTCTTTAACATGTATTGAAAAAAGCTTATAAAATTATTTTCATTAGTATTTAAAATATCGTTATAATTAGTGACTTCTTTTTTTGTAAAATAAATCCCAAACATTCCACCCTGGCTATCTGCTGATATATCGGCTTGATATTTTTGAGCAACCTCATTTATTTTAGAAATAAAATATTCTGTTTTTTTACTTAATTCCTTAAAATATTTAGGCTTAGAAATTATTTCTAGAGTTTTTAATCCCGCTGCCATAGCTAATGGATTCCCTGAAAGTGTACCAGCTTGATAAACTCCACCAAGAGGAGCTAAGTTATCCATTATATCTTTCCTTCCACCAAAAGCTCCAACAGGTAAACCACCTCCTAGAACTTTTCCTAATGTTGTGAGATCAGGTTTAACACCACATAAACTTTGGGCCCCACCTTTTGCTACACGAAAACCTGTCATAACTTCATCAAATATTAAGATAATATTATTTTGATTACATAAAATTCTTAATTTTTTAAGAAATACTTTATTCGCCCTAATAAAATTCATATTACCAGCAATAGGCTCAATTATTATGCATGCTATATTTTTACTTTTGATAGCTTTCTGAACTTGTTTAATATCATTGTAGGGTAAAGAAATAGTATCTTTTGCATTGGCTTTGGTAACTCCTAAGGAATTTGGTGTACCGAATGTTGAAGCACCAGAGCCTGCTTTTATTAAAAAAGAATCTCCATGCCCATGATAACAGCCGTTAAATTTTATAACTCTATCTTTTTTTGTGAAACCACGGGCTAATCTAATAGCACTCATCGTAGCTTCTGTACCAGAATTAACCATTCTAACCTTTTCTATTGATGGATATATTTTAGTAATTTCCTTGGCTAGTATCACTTCATTTTTACATGGAGCCCCATAGGTAATACCTGAATGAATAACTCTAGTTACTTCTTTAATAATTCTTTTATCAGAATGTCCTAAAATCTGGGCTCCCCAAGAACCTATAAAGTCTATATATTTATTATTATCTTCATCCGTTAAATACTGACCCTTTGCCTCTTTTATAAAAAATGGTGTCTTGCCAACAGAAGAAAAAGCTCTTACTGGCGAATTAACACCTCCAGGTATATATTTTTTTGCTTGCTTAAATAGCTTAGTTGAATTTTTCACTCTCTAATTAACTCCATCATTTTTTTTATTTCTCGACCTGGGCTGTCATGTTTAAATATTCCTGAAACCATAGAAATCATATCAGGTTTATATTCCTTTATATTCATTAAATTTAATCTATCAATTCCACCTATAACACATATGGGTATTTTTATTACTTTTTTAGCTTCTGATATTATTTCATGATTACAAACAATTGCATTATGTTTTGTACTGGATTCATACATTGCTCCAAATGACACATAATTAGCACCATTTTTTTCTGCTATTTTAGCAGCTTCAATAGATCCATAACATGATTTTCCTATCACTATACTTCCCCCAAGACTTTCTCTTGCCTCTGATACACTAATATCATTTTTACCTAAATGTAGACCACACCCATCTAGATATTTTATTGCATGATAATCATCATTTATAATAAGATGAACATTGTTATCCATGCATAGTTTATGAATTTTAGCTAATAGATACCTTTTTTTCCTATTTGATAAATTTTTAGATCTGAATTGTATTATTTTTATGCCTGAGACTATAACTTCTTCAATCTTAGCCAAATATATTATATCTGAGTACATATAGTCTGGGCATATTGGATAGATGTCTATAGAAGTATTTTTATTTATCATTGATTATATATAACAAATTAATTGGGTTTATCATAGAATTATGAGAAACTACAAGCTATAAAAATTATGAAAAAATACCTCTGTTTAATTTGTGGCCTAATATATGATGAAAGTCTAGGCTGGCCCGATGATGGCATAAAGCCAGGCACTAAATGGGAAGATATCCCAGAAAACTGGGCTTGCCCAGATTGTGGTGCCACTAAAGAAGATTTTGACATGATCGAGGTGACATAAGCCACATTGTTTAATAGCTTTTCTAGAATAGATAAAAATACTCTAAAAATAGCAATACCCTTAATTATTTCCAATATTACTATTCCGTTAGTTGGTTTTGTAGATAATGTAATGATGGGACACTTGGGTTCTATGGTATATCTAGGAGCCATTGGTGTTGGCTCAATCATAATAAGTTACATCTTATTTAGCTTTGGGTTTATAAAATCATTAACCACGGGTTTTGTCTCACAACATACGGGAAGCAGTAATACTCAAGAACTATTATTATCGCTAAGTCATCTTCTATTAATATCAAGTTTCATATCTTTTTTAATTATTCTTTTTAGAGATCAAATCATCATATTCTCTCTAAATTTTATGAATGCTTCTAGCGAGGTGAATATTAATAGCAAGATATATTTAGATTATAGGATATGGTCTATTCCGGCTATTTTTTTAAGAGATATTCTAATAGGTTATTATATTGGTGTTCAAAAAATCAAAGCTGCAATAATTATAAGTATTACAGTTAATCTTTTAAATATTATATTGGACTACTATTTTATTTATATACTAAATTATAGTATTGAAGGCGTTGCAATAGCTTCCTTAATTTCTGAATACTCCGTAGTATTCTTCATATTATATGCAATTAAAAATGAAAATATATTTAAAAATACCAATTTGAAAATTCATGAGATATTTGACTGGTTGATGATTAAGAAAAAAATTTTAGTAAACATGAATATGTTTTTAAGGTCATTTATATTAATGACTATATTTATCTACTTTATGAAAGTTGGTGCAAGTTATGGTGATTCAATTCTTGCGGCAAATGCAATACTTCTTAATTTTTTCTTTCTCTTCTCTTATGGGATTGATGGCTTTGCCCACTCCTCAGAAGTATTAGTAGGCAACTCAATTGGTAAAAAAGATAATGTATTATTAAAGCAATCCATTTATTCGACAGGTAAATTTTCGGTCATACTTGCCTCTATTTACCTTATAATTTTTAATGTATTTGATTTATCAATTCTTCAATTTGTAACAAATCTAGAGGTCATCCATGCAATCGTATTATCAAATATCACCTATTTATATTTAATATTTATTTCTGCAACAGTTGCTTTCTGGCTTGATGGTGTATTTATTGGTTCACTTAAAGTTACTTTATTAAGGAATATAATGATTATTTCAGGGATATTATTTTTTTTTGTAGAAACAATACTATTGCAGGGGAATAACGATAATCTATGGGTTTCATTTTTAGTATTCTTTACTGCTCGGAGCATGTTACTAGGGATTGCCTTACATTATCATATGAAGAATAATAGATTTATAACCATCTGAACTGTATATTATTTTATTCTGCTTACACATCAAATTTTTTATGATATATTTAGGAATATTTTTAATCTAGCTACATAAGGAGAAGGTAAAATGGGATTTTTCGGAAATCTATTTAAAAAAGCTGAGCCAACTAATGTGACAGTCAAAGGGTCAGGTGAAACATTTGTTGTGCCTGTAGGTATGAATCTTATGAAGGCAGCTATTAATGCTAAAATAGCATGGCCGCATTCATGTAAAGTAGGAAGCTGTGGTTCTTGCAGAACTACAATAGTTTCAGGAGATGGCTACTATCCATCAAGCCCATGTGATCCAACAACATTGATAAAGCCAGAAGAAGCTGAAAAGGGTATGGTGATAGCATGTCAATGGTATCCCAAAGGCGGTGATATGGAAGTTGAGGTAGCTATCGGCACTGAAGGCGACAAACGAGGAATGATTTAAAAAATTATTAGATATGGTTTATTGATTCTAAAACTGAGTTAGCAGATTTTTTTGCTAGCTCATAAGAGTCTAAGTTAGTTGCGCTGATGGGTTTTTCAAAATGCACCATAACGTTAGTTGAAGATCTTCCCAAACACCTTAAAGATATTTTTATAAGCGTCTGAGTCTTGTCAGCCCAACAAACAGTATCATCGGATTTAATATTATTGGGATAATCTAAAGGATATCTAATAAATATTGGTTGAACTATAGAGTTTGACTCTGATATGCAATTAAATAGTTTGCTATGAAATTTCTTTATATCAACACCATTTCCAATTCTCCCTTCAGGGAAAAAAATAATTTTTTTATTTCTATTTATATAATCTTTCATTACATCAACAACATGATCTATATCATTTGTATCTCCTCGTTTAATAAATATTGTTCCAGTTTTAGATGATAGGTGTCCAATAACTGGCCAATTTTTAATTTCAGACTTTGCTATAAAGTTTGATGGTATTAATGAATTAAGAACTATGATATCAAGAAAACTAATATGATTAGAAACAAAAGCATTTGACTCTTTTGATATCTGGCCTTTGAGTATTATTTTTAAACCAAATAAGAAAACTAAAATCTTCATCCAGTAAAGACTAATTATATGATGTATGGGTTTTAGTTTAGAAGCGGTTTTTGGGAAGAATATCAAAATTATTAAACCAACTAAAATATGGCCTATTATTAAAGGAAATCTAAAAGATAAAAACAAGATTTTCATATTGAAATAACAGCAGATAAACTCTCATAGTCTTTAATAGGCTCTGAACAGGTATTATTTTGACAGACATATGCTGTAAACCTTCCTTGATTTATTTTTTCTTTTATTCCCTTTATAGTTACACTTTCATTATTAGCAATGAAATAGATATTGTCATTCATGATATTTAAAGCATAAATATTTTTTTTATATTCATCAATTTTTTCTAGTTCACATCTAATGATGATTAGCTTTTTAGATATCTTGGTATTTGGAGTTGCCAAATATAAACTGCAATGAGAAAACTTAGACCTATTTATAGAATCTGCTGCCGAACTTATAGATTTATCTACAGCTTCAATATATTTACTATTACCTGTTAATTCATATAATTCTGATAAAACTTCAGTTGCGATACTATTTCCGGAAGGTAATGATTCATCCATATAAGATTTGGGTCTATATATTAACTCTTCATGTGTATCAGATGTATAATAAAATCCACCATTTTCTTTATCTTGAAAATTATTTATTAGTGAATCTGTTAAATTTTCTAAAAAGCTAAAATCTTTTTCATTCCAGTCTATTTTCAAAAATTCAATACAAGCTTTTGAAAGAAAAGCATAGTCATCCAGATATGCATTAAAATAAGGTTTATCATGGTAACATGCATATAATTTATTATTAACCCACATATTATTTCTTATAAAATCAAAACATTTTTTAGCAGAATTATAATAATTATTATTCCCTGTAATTTTATAAGCATTAATTAATCCAGTCATAAGAAGAGAATTCCATGAGACAAGTATCTTTTTATCTGTTGCAGGTCGAACTCTTCCATTTCTTATTTTTAACAGTTTAGCGCATATTAAATCTGCAGAATTTTTATTATTTATATAACATTCTTGATTAGTTTTTGTAACATGTAGATGATATTTTCCTTCAAAGTTAGGCTTATCATATACTACAAATATTTCTTTAAATAATTTGAGCTCATTAGTATTTAAAATATCTTTTAATTCTTCATCAGTCCAAATATAAAACTTCCCCTCTGTATGTTCAGAATCAGCGTCTATGGTTGAGTAAAAGCCTCCCTGTTTATCTTGCATTTCTTCTATTGCCCACTGGCATGTTTGATTAATTTTATCTAGATATAATGAATTTTGTGTAATTTTATAAGCATTGCATAAAATATCTATCATTGGGCCATTGTCATATAACATTTTTTCAAAATGAGGAATCATCCATAATTCATCTACTGAGTATCTAAAGAATCCACCTTTTAAATGATCATAGATACCAGCACATGTCATTCTTGTTAATGTAAGTTCTATTAATTCTAAAGTTTCCTTATCATTTTTTTCTGCTGTCTTTATTAAAAAATCTAGATTATTAACATGAGGAAACTTAGGAGCTGATCCGAATCCACCATGAACTCTATCTATAGACGAAATTAGTTCTGATTTTACTTTACTCAGTAAATCTTCATTTACTATGTTTTTAGTTTCTTTGGTTTTATTAAGAGTCTCAAAAATATTTTTAATTTGTATATTTTGTTTGCTTATATCATCTCTTTGATTTTTATAGAAATCCATAACTCTGAGTAAAATATCTTTAAATCCTGGAAGGCCATGCCTTTCAGTATCAGGAAAATAAGTTCCTGCAAAAAATGGAAATTTTTCAGGAGTCATAAAGACTGTTAATGGCCAGCCACCTGTTTTTCCTGTTATTATTGTTTGTGACATTTGATAGATTTTATCTAAATCAGGCCTTTCTTCTTTATCAAGTTTGATATTGATAAAATTAGCATTCATTAATTCTGCTGTTCCATCATCTTCAAAGGACTCATGGGCCATAACATGACACCAATGGCATGCCGAATAACCAATAGATAGCATTATAGGCTTATTTTCTTTTTCAGCCTTATCGAATGCTTCTTTAGACCAAGGATACCAATCTACAGGATTATCTGCATGTTGCAGAAGATATTCACTTTTTTCATTTTTTAATCTATTCATTATTTGTTTTTATAGTACAGAATCATAGGCTATTATAATTACTAACATAATTCAATTTTTATAAATGATATATACACATAATATAGACCCGATCTTATTCTCTATAGGTTTTATAGATTTGTATTGGTATGGAGCAATGTATGCTATTTCATTCCTCTTGCTAGACTATTTAATGAAAAAAGAGATTTATCTGGGTAACTCTGATTTTGATATAGTTATCATTGACAAAATATTATTAATTTCTATTTTTTCATTGCTAATTGGCGGCAGACTAGGTTATGTAATCTTTTATAATATTGATTATTATTATTTAAATTTTCATAAAACATTTTATATATGGGAAGGGGGAATGTCTTTCCATGGAGCTTTATTAGGAATTTTAGTTGGTATGCTCTTTATTAGCATAAGGGATAAAATTAATTTTTTTAAATTATCTGACTTTATTGTAGTATTTATTCCTTTAGGCTTACTTCTTGGAAGAATTGGAAATTTTATTAATTCAGAATTATATGGCATGCCAACAAATGGTAATTGGGGAGTTATCTTTACCAAGATTGATCTTCTTCCTAGACATCCATCAATGCTATATGAATCATTTTTAGAAGGATTAATTTTATTTATAATATTAAAAACTATATATAATAAAAAACCTATGATAGGGAAGTTAAGTGCTTTGTTTTTAATATATTATGCATTCTTTAGATTTTTGGTAGAGTTTGTCAGAGTACCAGATATTCAGATTGGATATTTATATGGTGATTGGTTAACAATGGGAATGCTCTTAAGTATTCCAATGTTTTTAGTTGGTTTAATTATATATTATTTGTCTATTCAAGGTAAAATAGAAAGATGAAGCAGTACCATGATTTATTAAAATATGTTTTATCTCAGGGAGAAGAGAAATCTGATAGAACAGGAACAGGAACACTATCTATTTTTGGACATCAAATGAGATTTAATTTAGAGGATGGTTTTCCATTATTAACAACTAAGAAAATTCATTTTAAGTCTGTAGCCTATGAGCTTTTATGGTTTTTAAAAGGCAGTACAAATATCGCGTATTTGAAAGAAAATAATATAAAAATATGGGATGAATGGGCTGACTCTAAAGGTGAACTAGGTCCAATTTATGGTAATCAATGGAGATCATGGGTTTCTTCTAATGGAGTTAAGTTTGATCAAATTACAGATGTGATAGAAAGTATTAAGAATAACCCTGATTCAAGGAGGCACGTTGTATCTGCCTGGAATGTTGGTGAAATTGATAATATGAAGTTGCCCCCATGCCATATTCTTTTCCAGTTTTATGTACTCAATAATAAATTATCATGTCAGTTATACCAAAGAAGTGCAGATATCTTTTTAGGGGTACCTTTTAACATAGCTTCATATGCTTTGTTAACCATGATGATCGCAGATCAATGTGGACTTGGATATGGTGAGTTTATTCATACATTCGGCGATGCTCACATTTATACTAATCATATAGATCAGGTTCAACAGCAATTAAGGAGGGACTTCAGACCTCTTCCAGATTTAAGTATTAAAAAAAATATTAACTCGATATATGATTATGTATATGATGACTTTGCTTTAAATAATTATGATCCGCACAGTCACATTAAAGCGAAAGTTGCCATATGAGTATTAAACTGCCTTCCCTGTCAATAGTAGTTGCCATGGATGAGAATCGCTTGATTGGAAATAAAAATAAAATCCCTTGGCATATTCCTGGTGAATTAAAGCGTTTTAGAGAAATAACTATGGGCAAGCCAATTGTGATGGGTAGGAAAACTCATGAATCTATAGGTAGAGTTTTAGATGGAAGGCAGAATATAGTTTTATCATCTAATACTTTATATAAAAAAGAAGGAGTCACCGTGTATCATAATTTTTTAGATATCATTAATGATTTTTCTGGCCATGATGAAGTTATGATCATAGGTGGCTCTGAAATATATAAAATTGCACTTCCATACACCAGTAAACTATATATAACTCACATTGGTAAGGAATATTCAGGAGACACATGGTTCCCGGAGATTAACTATTCTCAGTGGAAAATAATTAATAATCAAAAGTTTATAAATAGTGATATAAAGACTAAATATATAATAAAGACATATCTCAGGATTAATGTATAACCCTAGGTATGGTTAAGACAAATTCAGGAATTTCTGCATCAAAATAATTTTCAGAATCATTTATCATCTGGTAACTGCCTTTCATTGTTCCAAGCGAAGTTTCTAAAAAAGTCCCGCTGGTATATTGATATTCATCACCAGGGTTAATGTATGGCTGATCTCCAACCACGCCCTCACCTTTTACATTTTGCACTTTACCATTAGCATCCTCAATCACCCAATGTCTAGATAATAATTTAGCACCTATATTACCTTTATTAGTTATAGAAACTGTATATAAAAAATAAAACTTATTATTCTCAGGATCTGATTCCTGATGAAGATATGTTGTATCTATTGATATTAAAATTTCGTTATTATCTTTTGACATATTTTTTGCTTATTGGTTAGTTATAAACTATTTGAATTTATGAATTACTGTTAACATAGTATATTAGTTAATTTTAGACATTTTAAATTAATATTAAAAGTAAAATTTATGAAAATTGATGATTTAAACTTTTTTAAGACAATTATGGAAAAGTATACTTCGAATAAAACGAAGGCTTTAAGTTCTCTTAAGAAGTTAAAAAATATTCTTGCATCGGAATCTCAAGAGACAACTGAGATGTTAGAGGTATATAGAAAGTATGCTGCTGGTGAAGAGGTTGACAAAGATGCCATGGATAAGGCAAATAATCAATTTACAGATTTGGTTAAAAACGTAGGATTAATTGGTGTGTTTGCTTTGCCTGGTGGTCTGGTTGCAATACCCTTATTAGTAAAGCTCGGCAAGAAATTTGGTATAGATATTTTGCCAAAGAGTTATAAGGATTAATTAAATATTTCCGCCTTTTTTCTGTATGCTGATGCCAAGAATTAATGATGGTGTTAAAAAGATTACAAAAAGACTCATAAACTGATAAAAGGTATTGAGGCCCATTACATTTAGTAAAGCAGCAGATATAAAGTTTATCCATATATAGAAGAACAAAAGAAATTTGTCAGGATTTTTAACCCAAGTCATATGCTGGAGCATCAGTGTTGTCGGCATTCTCCCGTGCAAACCATATAAGACCGTAGTAATTAAAACTGATATCACGGTACTTACTACTATAGATTTAGTTAATAATGAAGAAATACCTAATGAAACTAACAAATTATTTATAAATAACAGATAGCCTTCGCTCCATAACCACACAAGTATTACAGAGTATGCCCCGTATGAGAATGCTCTTACACCTTCGGCGCTTATTGATTTCCATGGATCACCCATAATTTTATCTCCTCATACTTACATAATGTATTATAATCCAATTTTAGAACTATGGTTAAGTATTAATTAGCATATGAGAAAGATATTTATAATAAGCGCCCCATCAGGTGCTGGGAAAACCAGCTTAGTAAGAGAAGTGTGTAAAAATCTGAGCTTTATTAGGCCTGCAGTTTCTTTTACCACTAGAAAAATAAGGGATTCTGAGATAGATACGAAGGATTATTTTTTTATTGATAAAGATAAGTTTGCAGATAAAATTAATAAAAAGGAGTTTCTTGAGCACCAAACTGTGTATGGAAACCTATATGGGACAACATTAGACTCTATTAGTACAATTTCAGAACAAGGACTTGATGTTATTTTAGAGATTGATTACAAAGGAATGTTGGCAGTGAAGGAAGTTATTCCTGAAGCTATTTCGATTTATATTATTCCCCCAAGCATTGAAATACTGAGAAGTAGGCTGAAAAATAGAGATGAGGATACTGAATCTGTAATAGAAACAAGAATGGAATCATCTTTGAAAGAGTTAGAATATGCTAAATATGCAGATTTTACGCTGATTAATGATAATTTTAATTTAGCGCTGAATTCACTTATTGGGATTATCTTGTTTAAAAAAACCCCAGAAAAATATGTTAAAAGCTATATTCATGATCTTATATCACTGAATAAGCTGATTGTTTAAAAAGTTTATTCTGATACAATATCAAGATTGAATATGGGTGGAATATCATGGCAAGAATCACAATAGAAGATTGTTTAAAAGTTATCGACAATGCATTTGACATATGTTCGCTAGCTGGAAGAAGAGCGAAAGACCTTGCGGCAGGCGCCGAACCTCTTATTGATTGCGATGATAAGCCAACAGTTATAGCTCTAAGAGAAATTGCTGCAGAAAAAATAGGAATGGATTATTTTGAAATAAGTAATAAAGAGAAAATAGAAAGCCAACTTTTTGGTAGTGGTATTACTGAAGAAGAAATTGCTAATGAGCTAAGTCAAAAATTAGATGAGATGCCCTCGGTGGAATCTTTATCATCGTCTGCTTCAACAGAAGCTCCAGATACATCTAGTGAAGTACCTTTGGAAATTAAAAAAGTTATAGAAGACTCTGAAGAAATAAAATCAGAATAATTATAGGCCATTATTAGTAATGGATAAAAAACCAAACAATAAGAGTTCTGACGAATTCAATACATCTAGTAAAATATATATTGATTTTAAAAAAAAACTTCAGAAATATTTAAATCCTTATCAAATAAAAAAAATAGAAAAAGCTTTCAATACTGCGCGTATTGCTCATAAAGGACAACTAAGGAAGTCTGGCGAAGAATATATTCACCATCCGCTTTCTGCAGCATCAATACTAGCAGACTTTCATTTAGACCATGAGTCTATAATGGCAGCAATATTACATGATGTTATAGAAGATACAGAAATTGAGAAGGATAACTTAAAAAATACATTTGGCGTCAAGGTAGCTGAGTTAGTTGATGGAGTCAGTAAACTTGATAAATTAAGTTTTTCAACAAAAGAAGAAGCAGACGCAGCAAATTTAAGAAAAATGATCATGGCAATGAGCCAAGATATCAGGGTCATACTAATAAAGCTTGCCGATAGAAGGCATAATTTAGAAACTATTAGCTCTCTAAATTTTAAACAAAGAAAAAAAATAGGAAGGGAGACCCTTGAGATATTTGCGCCTATTGCCCTCCGTCTTGGCATTCACTCTTTAAATAAAGAATTAGAAGATCTAGCGTTTGAAACTGTTTACCCTTTAAGGTTTAAAACTCTTCAAAATGAGATTAAAAAATCTAGAGGAAATAGACATGAGTTAATGGGTAAAATTAGAAAGGTTATAGAGGTAAAACTTAAAAATGAAGGCTTGGATATAGAGGTTATTGCTCGAGAAAAACATGTTTATGGGTTGTATAAAAAAATGAAACTAAAAGAAGTTAATTTTTCACATATCAATGATGTTTTTGGTGTGCGCATTATTGTTACTTCAACAGATGATTGTTATAGATCTCTTGGAATTATTCATAATTTATATACTCCTGTGCCTGGCAGGTTTAAGGATTATATTGCCATACCAAAATCTAATGGATATCAATCACTTCATACTTCAATAGTTGGTCCTCATGGATTACCTATAGAAATGCAGATTAGAACTAAAGATATGAATATACTAGCTGAGTCAGGAATTGCTTCTCATTGGTTTTATAAAAGCAAGGGTACTCCCTCATTAGAAAATTATACTAAAGAGCAGCAGTGGATTACAAATTTGCTTAGCATTCAGAGAGATTCTGGAAATCCTAAAGAGTATCTAGAGAGTATTAAGGCAGATTTACATCCAGGGAAAGTTTATGTCTTTACCCCTAAAGGTAATATATTGGAACTACCCAAGAGATCAACTATTATTGATTATGCATATGCTGTGCATACTGATGTAGGTAATAATTATGCGTTTGCGGAAGTTGATGGCTTGCCTGTTTCGGCTAATACTATTTTAAAAAATGGACAAAGAGTAGAGATTAATACAAAAAAAAATTTACGACCAGACCCAGGATGGTTAAGTTTTGTTGTTACAGAGAAAGCTAGGCACTCAATCAGAGCTTCATTAAAATTAATTAAGCGTAATGATGCAATAGAGTTGGGAAAAAAATTATTGGAGTCTTCATTTAATGATTTTGGAATTAAATTAAGCGAGATACCAGAGAAAACACTAAAAATTGTTTTAGAAGAATATTCATGCCATATTATTGAAGATCTTTATGCTGAGATTGGGCTAGGAAATAGAATAGCAAAATTAGTTGCTATGAGAATATCCCCAGCTGATATGGTAAGTAAGAATATAGGTCCATCTAGTGGTGTTCAAATCAGAGGCACTGAAGGGCTTGTTATATCTTATGCTAAGTGTTGTTTCCCTATTCCGGGAGACTCTATTATTGGCTATATAAGCCAGGAAAAAGGTATTGTTGTTCATAGACAGGTTTGCAGGAGCATCAAGCGCACCAAGAAAACACAAGAAACAACATTAGATTTACTATGGGATGAAAATATAGACGATAGCTTTAATGCATGCATTAAGGTTGAGGTTGAAAATGTCAGAGGTGTATTAGCATTAATTTCATCCCAAATAGCACAGAATGATTGTAATATAGAAAGTGTGACATATGACGATACAAAAGAGACTGGACATAATATAATGGTGTTTATAGTTTCTGTAATGGATATTAAAATATTAACAAAATTAGTTAATAAACTTAAAAAGAACGAACATGTATTAAACGTAGAAAGGAAAAAAAGTTAAGATGAATGAAAAAGTTAACTTTGGTTCAAGAAAGGTCCTGAAAACCAAAAAGACAAAATTAGTTTCAGATATATTTAGTTCAGTTTCAAATAAATATGACTTAATGAATGATGCAATGTCCTTCGGTTTACATAGATTATGGAAAGAAAGGATGTATGTCGTTTCAAAATTAAAAAATTCAGATTATGTTCTTGACTTGGCAACAGGTACAGGTGACATTGCTCTAAAATTTCTTTCTAAGAAAAAACTCATTAATATTACATGCCTTGATGAAAATCAAGAAATGTTGGATATTTGTAAAAGTAGACTAATAGATAATGGCTTTGTGCAGAATATTGAATTTATTAAAAGCTCAGCTGAGACTACTAATTTTAAAGAGAACAGTTATACGCTAGCTACTATTGCATTTGGTTTCAGAAATTTTACAGATCATTTAAAGTCTTTAGAAAATATTTACAAGTCTTTGATGCCAGGAGGTAGATTGGTAATTATGGAGTTTACAACTCCTGAAAATAAATTAGTTAAAAATATATTTGAAAAATATACACATAACATCATCCCAAAAATGGGAAAAATATTAGCTGATGATTATGATAGTTATAGGTATTTAGCGGAATCAATATCTACTTATTATTCACCAAGAGAAGTTAGCGATATGTTCCTCCAGACCGGTTTTATAAATGTACGCCATGAAACATTAGTTGGCAATATGATCACTATACATATAGGTTTCAAATGTTAAAAAAAGATTTATCTGCAACTTATTATATAAATAAATTGTTTCAAAGCGAACCATTTTTAAAATCAATACCGGATAATTTTTTTAATGACATAGATGGGAAAATAGTAAAAATTAATTTTAAGGATTTTCCTTACAATGTAATTATAAAAATTCATGATAATACTTTTTCCCTTATTGACGATGAAGATAAATTTGATGTAGAACTGATTGCTAGTCCGGTCATACTTGGTATGTTTATTATAACCAAGGGTTCTGAGCAGTTTTCTAGTAAAATATCAATCAATGGGGATATTGATACAGCAAATAAATTCAATCAGTTTATAAGTAGTTCTGAAAAATTACGTGAGCTTGCAACTCATCTTTTAGGTGAAAATCTATCATCTACTCTTGAAGAAAAACTTAGTGGTGCTTCATTATCATTTCAAAATCTTTTCCAGGATGCAATAAAGGATATTGTTGACCTACTTATTGATGATATAAATGTTATTCCAACAAAAAATGATATTAATAAGTTTTTAGATGATGTTGATGATTTAAAAAGTAGGACAGACCAACTATATAAAGAGTATAAAGATGTTTAATAATATTTTTAGGGTCATACAAATTACACGTCTATTTATAAAATATGATGTAGATAAAATGCTAGTTAGCTGTGGAAGCGGTAAATGTAAATTTTATTTTTATATGCTCCCATGGAATTGGTTTAGAAAAAGACGTGTAGATAATATCCCTCTTAAAATAAAAATGATGCTTGAGGAATTAGGCCCAATTTTTGTCAAATTAGGGCAAGTAATTTCAACCAGAAAAGATTTACTAGGAGATGATATTGCCAATGAGCTATCTAAGTTACAAGATAGGGTGAAACCTTTCCCGAAAGAAATCTCAATGAGAATTATTGAAGAAGAGCTTGGTTCAAAAATAAGTGAGGTTTTTAATAGTTTTACTCCAGAGCCATTAGCTTCAGCATCTATAGCGCAAGTTCACGAGGCGCAGTTAAAAAATGGTAAAGATGTAATTATCAAGGTAGTAAGACCAAATATTAAAAATGAAATTGAAAAAGACTTATTGCTGATGAAAAGGATTGCAGTATTTTTAACATCATTATCTGATGATTTTAAGCGCATGCACTTAATTGAACTTGTAAATGACTATGAAATGTTGGTTTATGATGAGACTGATCTTATCAAAGAATCATCGAATGCTAAAAAAATTAAAAAAAACTTTAAAGATTCAAAATTAATATATATCCCAGAAATTTACTGGGATTACGTTACTAAAAGCATATTGGTAATGGAGAGAACTTATGCGACACCAGTTAATGATAAAAAAGAGCTTAAAAGACAAGGTATTAATTTTGAACAACTAGCAACTAATGCAGTTGAAAGTTTTTTTATACAAGTTTTTGAACATAACTTTTTTCATGCGGACATGCACCCTGGAAATATTTTTATTCAAAAGGTAGAAGATAATGTGCAGTTTGTTTTAGTAGATTTTGGGATAATGGGTTCTCTTAGTAATTTTGATAAAAAATATTTAGCAGAAAATTTTGTAGCATTTTTTAATAAAGATTATGCTAAAGTTGCTCGATTACATGTTGAATGTGAATGGGTGCCTAAAGATACCAATATCAGTTTATTAGAAAAATCTATAAGAGAAAATTGTGAATCAATGTTAGATAAGTCTATCGAGGATGTATCTCTTAGCGATGTTATTCTTGGTTTATTTGATACTGCGCGTAAGTTTAAATTAGAAGTACAACCCCAATTAATTTTAATGCAAAAAGCACTATTATATACAGAGGGGCTGGGAAGAGAATTCCATCCAAAATTAGACTTATGGAAAACATCAAAGCCTATATTAGAAAAATGGATGAAAAAACAAAAGGGGATTCCATCCATTTTAAAAAATCTTAAAAATAACTCTTCAGAAATTATTGACCTGCTTCCTGAGATTCCTGGTGCTTTAAGAAAGATGATTAATTTAATAAATAATGACCAGCTTAATCTTGATAATAATATAAAAAAATTAGATATGATTGAAAAATCAATATCTAAGAATACAAGACGTAATTACTGGATGACAGCAATTTTGATATTCTCGTTATTTGCTATTGTGATAACTTACCTGGTTCATCACAATATTTATTATCAATCTATTTACTGGTATATCCTAATCTTAACTATAGTTATAATTATGTTGAGACCAAGGAAAACATAATGACTGATGTAAATGAAATATTTTCTGATTTGAATGAACAGCAGTTACAAGCAGTAAATTGTTCATTAGGTAATAAACTTATATTGGCAGGTGCGGGTAGTGGGAAAACACGAGTACTCACATGCAGAGTTGCTAAACTAATAAATACATTTGATGTGAGACCTAGTAATATTCTAGCTCTTACATTTACGAATAAAGCATCTAATGAGATGAAGCAAAGATTAGAAAAACTGCTAAAAATCTCTTCTTATGGATTATGGTTTGGAACATTCCATGGAATTTGCAGAAGATTACTAAAAATTCATTGGAAAGAAGCTGGTATATCAGAGTATTTTACAATACTTGACTCACAAGATCAGTTAAGAATTATCAAGCGTGTAATGAAGTCCAAAAATTTAGATGATAATTTATATGATCCTAAGGCTTTACAATCATTTATAAATAGCCAAAAAGATAAAGGCAAGAGACATAAGGATGTTAATAATGATGATGATAAATATATCGAAATATATAAAGAATATGATGATGCTTGCAGGCAAACTAATTCTGTAGATTTTGCTGATTTAATTTTATTGACTTATGAGATGTTCAAGAATAATCCTCAAATCCTAAGTTATTATAATAAAAGATTTCAAAACATTATGGTAGATGAGTTTCAAGATACAAATACCTTGCAATTTAATTTACTTAAATTGCTTAATGGTGATGCAGGATCATTATATGCTGTTGGGGATGATGACCAGTCTATATATGGTTGGAGAGGTGCAAGAAGCAGGAATATTCAGTTTTTAAAAGATGAATTTAAAAATGTAGAAATCTTCAAACTTGAACAAAACTATCGTTCTACAAATAAAATACTGTCTGTTGCAAATAGTTTAATATCAAATAATAAGGAGAGGTTAGGTAAAAATCTTTGGACGGATGCTACTGGAGGTGACCCAGTGTATGTGTATGAGTCTTATAATGGAGATGATGAGTCTAGTTTCATTGCTCAGAAAATTCAAGAATTAGTTCTACATGGACATAAGAGGGCTGAAATTGCGCTATTATATAGATCAAATTTTTTATCTAGACGTTTAGAGGAAGAGTTAAATTCCAGAAGTATTCCATATAAAATTTATGGTGGTTTTAGATTTTTTGAGAGATCAGAAGTTAAAGATGTTATTGCTTATCTTAGGATAGCAGTGAATACATCAGATGATTCCGCTTTTGAAAGAACAGTTAATAACCCGCCAAGAGGACTGGGTGAAAAGACAATACAGGTAATACGTGAATATGCTAAAAATAATTCTCTTTCTATGTGGGACACAATTAATCAAATAGAAAAAACAGGTATTAGTGGTGCTCGTGCCATTAATTCTTTGAATAGTTATACTAGTATAATTAAAGAGCTTATTGAAAAACTTAATGATCTTGACCTTAAGAGTTTGATTGAAAAAGTCATAAACTTATCTACTCTTAGTCAGTATTATGAATTAAAAAAGAATGAAGAATCATTATCAAAGCAAGAAAATTTAGAGGAATTATTATCAACAGCTGAAAGATTTTATCAAAATAATATGGATAGTGAAAATATCTTGGGAGATTTTTTAGATAATGCTTCTTTAGAAGCTGGAGATTTACAGTCAAATCCACATGATGATCCAGTACAGCTAATGACAATTCATTCTGCAAAAGGTCTTGAATTTCCTGTTGTATTTCTCACAGGAATGGATGAGGGAATATTTCCGAATGAAAATAGAAATTTAAAAAAAGGTTTTCTAGAAGAAGAAAGAAGATTATGTTACGTAGCTATAACTAGAGCAATGAAAACCTTATACATAACTCATGCTAATATGAGATATATGCATGGTAATAATAATTTTTTAATACCATCAAGATTTATAAGTGAAATTGATGAAGATTTACTAGAGTCTATTAAAAGTAATAATCAATCACCTTCTAATAAATATAGTAGCTTTTCCCAAAAGAAAAAAGATTTTGATGATTATTCTCAAGATTCTAATATAGAGAATTACTCACAAGAAGAAAATACATATATTAAAATAGGGCAACGGGTGAGTCATATGAAGTTTGGAGATGGTGTTGTACTTAGTTATACTGGTAAAAGTGATGATTTGAAATTACATATAAACTTTGAAAGCTATGGTAAAAAATGGCTAGTCTTGTCTTATGCGCAGTTAGATTTTTTAAATTAATTATAAAATTTGGTAATAAATGAAAAGAAGAAAGTTTTTAACATCACTAGGAAGTTCTTTAGCATTAACATCGTTGTTAGGTAATAGTTCATCGTTGCGAGCTAAAGAGAAAACTGAATATCAGTGGAAGATGGTTACATCTTGGCCTAAAAATTTTCCTGGATTAGGAACAGGAGCAGAGAATTTAGCTAAACTCATTACTAATCTATCTAATGGTAGAATTAAAGTAAAAGTTTTTGGAGCTAATGAACTTGTACCACCATTAGAAGTCTTTGATTTTGTATCGAAGGGCGGTGCTGAATTAGGTCATTCTGGGGCGTATTACTGGAAAGGAAAGAGCCAGGCCTGCCAATTCTTTTCATCTGTACCATTTGGAATGAATTCTCAAGAGATGAATGCATGGTTATATTATGGTGATGGAATCAAACTTTGGGAAAAATTGTATGATAAGTTTAATTTAATCCCAAGACCTGCAGGGAATACTGGAGTTCAAATGGGGGGATGGTTTAATAAAAAAATTAATTCTGTGAATGACTTAAAGGGTCTGAAAATGAGGATACCAGGACTAGGCGGAGAAGTGCTTTCTAGAGCAGGTGGAACATCTGTGACACTTGCTGGGTCAGAAATTTTTACAGCCCTGCAGACTGGCGTAATAGATGCAACAGAATGGGTAGGGCCTTATAATGATAGAGCTTTTGGACTTCATAAGGCAGCTAAATATTATTACTATCCAGGATGGCATGAACCAGGCCCAACTATAGAATGTATGATTAATAAGGACAAATATAATAGTCTTCCAACTGATTTAAAGTTAGTTATTGATATTGCATGCAAAGCAATTAATCTTGACATGCTTTCTGACTATACTGCTAAAAATAATTTGGCCCTACAGTTTCTTAAGTCTGAAAATATTGATATTTTAAAATTTCCAAATGAAGTACTAACTAAACTTAAGGAAATATCAGATGAAATTTTAAAAGAAATTAGTTCAACAGATGAGATTACAAATGAAGTTTATAAATCTTATGTTAGCTTTAAAGATGATGTTGAGCCCTGGACAGATATTTCTGATAAGTCTTATCTAGACATAAGATAGTTATTAGTTTAGTAAGTCTGGAAGAAATAATGCAATTTGTGGAAACATGAATACCAGTCCTATAGTTATTATTTGAATTATAATAAATGGTAGCACCCCTTTATATATGTCTTTTGTAGGTATTTCTTTTGGAGCTACACCTCGTAAATAAAACAAAGAAAAACCAAAGGGTGGTGTCAGAAAAGATGTCTGCAAGACCATAGCTATTAAGATACCAACCCAAATAGGATCAAATCCATAAGAAAACAATACTGGACCAAAAAGAGGAATTATTATAAATATAATTTCTATAAAATCTAATATGAATCCTAAAAAGAACATTATTCCTAAAGTTATAATTAATGACAGATATTTATTTTCTGGACCATGGGATAGTAAATTTTGAATTAACTCTTCTCCCTCAAAACCTCTAAATACTAAAGAAAAAAATGTTGCTCCAATCAGTATTAAAAATACCATGCTTGTCAGCTTAATTGTTCCCTTAGAGGTATTGCGAATAACATTAAAAGATAATTTATTTTTTGCGAACGCTATCAATAAAGAACCGATGGCCCCCAATGAAGCTGCCTCAGATGGAGTAGCAATTCCTAATACTATTGATCCTAGAACAGTTATAATTAATAATATTGGAGGAAAAAATGAAGAAATTATATTTATATTTTCACCGATATCTTTTGTAATATCTTTATTAATATTATTTATTTTTAAAGATTTTATATAGAAAATAAACATTACTGGTAACAGTAAACCTGGTATCAGTGCTCCAGCAAATAAGTCGGATATAGTAACTGTCTCTGGTGTAAATATTCCAAGATTTAATTGTGCTTGCTGGTATGCTGACGATAGTACATCTGCAAGCAAGATTAATACTAATGATGGAGGAATTATTTGCCCTAGCGTACCAGATGCACAGATTACACCACATGCCAAAGGTCTGGGATAGTTATTCTTAATCATCACTGGCAATGAAAGCAATCCTAGAGTAACAACGCTAGCCCCAACAATACCAGTGCTTGCACCCATTAATACGCCAACTAGTACCACTGATATTGCAAAACCCCCATCAGTATTTTTATATAGTATATTCATTGCCATCAGTAACTCTTCAGCAATTTTTGTTTTTTCTAAAACTAAGCCCATAAAAATAAATAATGGCACTGCTAATAAATTTTGATTAGACATTATCCCCAAAATTCTATTTGGTATTGCAAGCAAGTATGAATAATCAAATACCCCAAACATAATTCCAATAAATGAAAATAATAAGGCGCTACCAGATAAAACGAAAGCTACAGGGATTCCAGAAAGCAGTATTATAAAAGTGAATGCAATAAATATAATTGCAAATATTTCAATACCCATTTTTATACCCTTTAATTAATTTCAATAATTGAGATGATGATTGGAGTAGAATGAGAAATCCAGTTAATGGTATAATTGTCTTCAAAATAAATACTAGATTTAAACCACTTGCCTCACTAGATCCTTCAAGAATAAGCCATGACTGGATAACCATACCCATGCTTATGTATATTAAAAAAAATGCCATTGGAAAAATAAATAATAATATTCCAACTATCGAAATATAGGATTGAATTTTCTTTGAGAAGGTATTAAATATAATATCAATTTTTACATGCCCATTTTCTTTTAAGGTATAGCTTATGCCCAACATAAATATTATGGCATGGCAGTACATAATTAATTCTTGTAAAGATGCAGAGCTTATATTAAAGAAATATCTGAATACTATGCTTATGAAAACCATTAATATCATCATAAGTAAAAGAACCATGAGAATATTGCAAATATTTTCAATTAAATTATCAATAATTTTGTCAAAATTCGACATATTTAGATTTGATACGATGTATTTATTCTATCTTTAAGTATATTTTCAAATATTAATGGGTCTTTTATATGTGTCATTTCTCCAATTTTAGGAAAATGGAGGTCTAGCAGTCTAGATAAATAAAACCTTAGAGCTGCAGAGACCAGGGCATGACGCCAATATTTTTTCTCTAAATTTTGAACACTTCTCTTATTTGTATAAGCTGAGATTAATTTAATATATTTTTCATTTACAAGCGTACCATCTAGAGCAGTGCACCAGTCATTAACAACTACAGCCAAGTCATAAATTAAGAATCCATGGCAAGAGTAATAAAAATCAATCATTCCAGAAATTTTATTCTTATCAAATAATACATTATCTCTAAATAAGTCTGCATGTATTGTGCCCATAGGTAAATTTTGAGTTAAAAATTCTTTTTGAATATTGATTGCCTTCTCAATTAGTTTTAACTGATCATCTGTAATAACTTCAGCTAATTTATCATATGATTGTACACACCAGCTAATATCTCTTGAATTTTTTATGTTTCTTTTGAAATCTGAACCAAAATTATGAAACTCCGCAAGTAAGCCCCCAATTAATATACAAATATTAGGATTTGTATCTATGATGGATTTACCACTAAGCTTTTCAATAATTGCCGAGGGCTTACCATTTATTATTACAGACAACTCTCCATTATTAGATTTTAAAACATTTGGACATACTAGTCCTTTACCGCTCAAATGATTCATAAAATCTAAATATTGACCTACATCTTCTTTTTTAATATTTTCAAAAATTGTAAATATAAATTCATTTTGATTAGTTTTTAGAAGATAGTTGGTATTTTCAATCCCATCGGAAATACCTGTAAGACTGATTGCCTTCCCTATTGAATACCCTAATAAGTGTTTAGATAGTTCATCTTCAGTAATTTTAGTATATACAGACATAGCTATTTCAAATTTTTTAAGTTATAACTTTTGAATGAAATAAACTTAACATAGGTTTGGGTATTTTGGTTGATAAAAATGTAAATAATTTCGTATTAGTTGATGGTTCCTCTTACTTATATAGAGCCTTTTATGCTCTCCCACATCTAAAAAATGCTAAAGGTGATCCTACAGGGGCTATTTATGGTGTTACCAATATGCTTTCTAAGCTAATCAGGGTGCATGATCCAAAATATTTATGTGTAATATTTGATGCCAAGGGCAAGAATTTTCGCCATAAAATTTATAAAGATTATAAGGCAAATAGGTCATCAATGCCTACAGAGCTATCAGAGCAAGTGCCCCCAATTATAAAATTCATTGAAAGCCTGGGCATTGAAGTGCTTCAGATTCCTGATGTTGAGGCTGATGATGTTATAGGAACATTGGCTGCTCTTGATTATGGTAAAAATATCAATATTATTATTTCTTCTGGCGATAAAGACTTAGCTCAACTAGTAAATGATAATGTTACTTTAATAAATAGTATGGATGAAAAACGGCTTGATATTAAGGGAGTCATAGATAAATTTGGAGTCCATCCTGAGAAAATCTTTGATTATTTAGTATTGGTAGGAGATACCTCTGATAATATCCCTGGGGTTGACAAGATTGGACCAAAAACTGCCGTAACTTTATTAGCAAAATATGGATCTATCGATGGAATCATCAAAAATATAGGTTTACTCAAAGGAAAGGTTCAAGAAAATTTAGGAAAATCTTCTGAGACGATAGAGTTAGCTAAAAAATTAATAAAATTAAAAACAGATGTAGATGTAAACCTAGATTTAAGTAATTACATGATTGGTGAGAGAGACGAAAATAAACTCTCTGAAATCGCATTAAAGTATGAACTGAAAAATATAATAGATTATTTTTCCATTAAAAAAGATCAGAAGAAAGAAAATAAAAAATCTACATATAAATTAATTGATAGCGAAGAAGGTTTAATTAAATTAATAGAAAACCTAAAGAAACATAAAGTATTTTCTTTTGATACTGAAACAACCTCTTTGAATTCGATGGAAGCAGAACTTGTTGGGGTATCTTTCTCTTTTAAAGAGCAAGAGGCTTTTTACATACCCGTGAATCATGATGATGTCAATGGCAATATAAAAATCAAAAAAGAAAAATTTTATAATTATCTCAAAGACCTTTTTTCTAATAAAGATATTAAGATTATAGGTCAAAATCTAAAATATGATATGAATGTTTTATATAAATATAATATTATTTTTAATTGTCAGATAGAGGATACAATGATTCTTTCTTATATATATAATTCTTCAAGGAAACATGACCTTGATAGTTTATCTGACCATTATTTAGATCATATAGCTATTAAATACAAAGATATCGTGGGATCCGGAGCTAAACAAAAAAATTTCTCTGAAGTAACTATTAGTGACGCTGTACCATATGCATGCGAGGATGCTGATCTAACTTTTAGGTTATATAATTATTTATCGAATAAATTATCAACACTTGAGGCTCAAGCTAATTTATATTGTCAGATAGAATTACCACTCATTAAAGTCATTGCCAATATTGAGCAGCATGGAGTAATGATTGATGCAAAA
The DNA here is from genome assembly GCA_029246085.1 of Gammaproteobacteria bacterium. Lineage (GTDB taxonomy): Bacteria > Pseudomonadota > Gammaproteobacteria. The sequence goes on along the minus strand of JAQWOB010000007.1, from coordinate 4,770 downwards.
AGTTTAGAAAAACAAAGTAAAGATCTTGATAGTAGAATAAAGGATATTGAAAAAAATGTTTATAAGCATGCTAAAAAAGAATTCAATATTAGCTCACCTAAGCAAATACAGGAAATATTTTATAATGATTTAAATTTACCAGTTCTAAAAAAGACTCCAAAAGGGCAACCCTCGACAAATGAAGAGGTGATGGAAGAATTATCTCTTATGCATGAACTTCCTAAATTAATTTTACAATTTAGAAATTTAATGAAATTAAAAAATACCTATACAGATAAGCTAGGAAAGCAGGTTAATGAGGTTACCCAGAGATTACATACATCATATAATCAAACTGTGACAATCACGGGTAGGCTATCATCTTCAAATCCAAATTTGCAAAATATTCCAATAAAAACACAAGATGGGAAAAATATCAGAAAGACCTTTATTGCAAAAAAAGGATGTAAGATAATTTCAGCTGATTATTCTCAGATTGAATTAAGAGTTATGGCACATCTCTCAAAAGATAAAAATCTACTCACAAGTTTTATGAATGGCGAAGATGTCCATGCGTCAACTGCAAAAGAAGTTTTCTCATTAAAGGGTGAGCCAAATGAGGAACAAAGAAGAGCAGCTAAAGCCATTAATTTTGGTCTAATCTATGGAATCTCTTCATATGGTTTAAGTAAACAGCTTAAGATTGATAATAGTTCTGCTAAAGACTATATAGATAAGTATTTCTTAAGATATAGTGGAGTAAAGGAATTCATGGATATAATAAAAATTAAAGCAAAGAAAAGTGGTTATGCTTCTACACTTCTTGGTAGAAGAATATATATTCCAAATATTACGCATAGTAATTTTCAAGTTAGAAGCGCTGCTGAGAGAACTGCAATAAATGCGCCGATTCAAGGTACAGCGGCAGATATTCTCAAAATTGCTATGATAAATATAGATAAATGGATTAATAAAGATAATCATCCAATCAAGATGATTATGCAAGTGCATGATGAACTTGTATTTGAAGTGGAAGATCATTTTGTTGATGAAGCAAATAGTAAAATAATAGAATTAATGTCTACTTGCTATAACTTAGATGTCCCCCTAATAGTTGACTTAGGTGTTGGAAATAATTGGGATAAAGCCCATTAAAATTGAAAGAGATGATTTGAAGTATCATTATGATGCTATATAATGTTCCCTGAGTTATGAATAAAATATCACTATATATAGCAACATCGTTTTTCATCATATTTACCACTAATATTAGTGCGGGAGATATTGCTAAAGGAAAAGAAAAAAGCATGACTTGCATTGCATGTCATGGTCAAGACGGTATTAGCGTTAGCCCTATATGGCCTAAATTAGCAGGTCAACATGAGTCATATTTAAGGTCACAATTATATGAATTTAAGAAAGGACCTGAAGGCAAAAGAAATAATGCGATTATGTATGGAATATCTGTAGCACTTTCAGATGAAGATATTGATGATCTTTCTGCTTATTATGAGTCTCTTGATAAATCCATAGGAACAACAGCAGACGACTCTTTTGAGCTAGGTCAGAATATTTATAGAGGTGGCAATATGGAATATAAAATACAAGCTTGTATTGCATGCCATGGTCCAAATGGAGATGGAAATGGTCCAGCATCTATGCCTGTTTTATCAGGCCAACATGCTGAATATATATATTCCCAACTTAAAAATTTTCAAAGCGGTATGAGATCAAATGATCCTAATAAAATGATGAGAAATATTGTTCACCGCATGACTGATGAAGAAATGAAGTCAGTTGCGCAGTATATTCAGGGATTACACTAATGAGAGTACTATCCCTTATATCATTAATGGCAACATTAGTATTTAGTGGTTTCACTATGGCTGCAGATTCTTCGCAGAAATATATTCAAATATCAAATCAAAAACAAACGGAAAGTGACAAGGTAGTAATATATGAATTTTTTTGGTATGGCTGCCCCCATTGTTACACTTTAGAACCTACAATAAATGATATAGAATCAAATTTAGATAAAGATACAATATTAATTAAAGTACCAGTTGCCCTTAGGGATTCTTGGGAGCTTCATGCTAAAGTCTATTATACTCTTCAACAAATGAAATTAGATGATAATCTTCATGAGAAAGTATTTACTGAAATACATGTAAATAGTAATAGATTAGATACAAAAGAAAAGTTAGGTAATTTCATAAGAGAAGAAGGTTATGATGCTGATAAGTTTCTAAGTATTTTAGATTCTTTTGGAACAGAGATACGTGTCAAAAAAGCATCAAGATTAGCTAATCAATACCAAATTAAATCTGTACCTACATTAATTATCAATGGTAAATATGAAACTAGTGGCTCATATGTCAGCTCATATGCAGAACTATATGATGTTGTACAGTTATTAGTAGATAAAGAAAGGTTAAATTGATTTCATAGGAGAGAAAAATGGTTGCTAAAGTTATAAGTGGAAGAGAAGTTGCAGAAACCATATTAACAACTGATCTAAAAAATAAAGTTTTGGAGCTTAATAAGAAAAATATTAAACCAAAATTAATTGTTATATTGGTAGGTGACATGAAAGCATCTGCTAGTTACGTTGCCCAGAAAGAAAAATTTGCTGTAAAAGCAGGAATAGAATCTGATATTATGAGATTTGAGGCAACTGTTACAGAAGAAGAAATTTTAACTCAAATTGACAATATTAATAACGATAAGAGTATACATGGAGTTATAGTCCAATTACCATTACCAGATCATATATCTGTTACAAAAGTTTTAAATAAAATTGATCCGTCAAAAGATGTTGATGGTTTCACTCCCACAAATGTAGGTAAATTATTTTTAGGCGAGGATACACTGGTATCATGTACACCTAAAGGCATAATGCAGATGCTGGCATCTACAGGTACTAATTTAAGCGGGAAAAATGTAACAGTTGTAGGTAGATCAAATATTGTAGGTAAACCAGTTGCAATATTATGTTTACAACAGCATGCTACTGTAACGATGTGTCACTCTCGTACTAAAGATCTTAACTCTAAGTTGGCAGATGCAGATGTTGTTATAGTCGCGGTAGGCATACCTAAATTTATTAACGGAGATCAGATACCAGAGGGTTGCATTGTTATTGATGTTGGAATTCATAATATAGATGGTAAATTATGTGGAGATGTTGATTTTGAATCCGCATCACAGAAAGCTTCAGCGATAACTCCTGTCCCTGGTGGCGTTGGCCCAATGACAGTTTGTGCTTTAATTGAAAATACTATAATTGCAGCTGAAAGAATTGGTTGAGCGCCTGAGAAGATTCGAACTTCTGACCTTTAGCTTCGGAAGCTAATGCTCTATCCAACTGAGCTACAGACGCAAATTTATGATGAATTTATTATTTCTTTTAGTATAATCTACACAAGAAAGAAAACATGGAAAAATCTCAAATATGGAACACAAAGTAACAGACGCAGAATTTTATAAGATCTTTGCAATAGTATCAGTGATAATTATAGTATTGGCTATTTTTATAGCTATTATTGCTAATATTTTTGCCGGATACTCATCTAGTGCAAGTGAAAATTACAAAGTTGAAATACAAAATAATACTAACCAGAGAATCGAACCGTCTGGCAAAATAAATTTAGCTAGTAACCCTACTATTAAACAGGAAGTCATCGTGGCTAGTATCAGTAAATCTGAAACTCTTTCTGGAGAAAATGTTTATAACACTGTTTGCATGTCATGTCACACTAGTGGAGCAGCTGGTGCACCAGTAATTGGTAATAACAATCAATGGTCAGATAGGCTATCAAAGGGCAAAGATGTACTATATGCCAATGCTATAAATGGAATAGGAATTATGCCTGCTAAGGGTGGAGTCAGTAGTTTATCTGATGATGAAATTAAACTAGCAGTAGATTATATTTTATCTGAGTCTAATTAATTTTTAATTTTTTCTCTAATTCTTCTATTTTAAGCCTTGTTTTAATAAGCACTTCTTGTTGTATATCAAATTCTTCTCTGGTCACTATATTTAATTTATGCAAATAATCTTCTATCAATATTTTAATGTTTGATTTTATATCATCTTTAATACCATCATCATTTGATGGAATTAATTTTTCTATCTTACCAACCAGTTCTAAAATTTTTTTTGAATTCATATTCTTTGCACCTTTTCTGCGCACAATGTGCACTATGATATTGTAATAATATTGCTTTATTAGCTGTTTTCAAATATTGCTTTATTAGCTGTTTTCATTAGTCTTATATTATACCATTTGGCCTGCCTAATACATATATGGGCATTAATTATATGAATAAATGTCTGTTGGCACACTTTATGCATTATATACAATGAAGCTAGACTTTTATCTTTGATAAGCGTCGAACTGAAACTTAAAACTGAAAATGATAATAATATAAATGGAGAAAATTATGATGAAAAAACTAATGAGTAAATTTTTATCGGTAGTTATGGTAGTTACAATGTCTGTACCTTTTGCCGTTGCATCTGAATCAGCGGTTGCTGAAGAAGGATCTTCGGTCAGTTACAATGTTGGTTATATGTCAGATTACTGGTATAGAGGTGTTTTTCAAAGCGAATCAGCCGTTAGCTTTGGGGCAGACTATGAAAATGGAGGCTTCTATCTTGGCACATGGTGGGCTGATGTAGATACTGGTCTTGAGCATGATTACTATGCAGGTTATGGTTTTACCGCTATGGGTGCTGATCTTTATGTTGGTGCTACTGGGTACTATTATACTGATAACTTTGATAGTGAT
>JAQWOB010000002.1 GCA_029246085.1 Gammaproteobacteria bacterium | reverse complement strand
TATGAATACCTTCCCGGCAATATGGTTACGATACATGTAGGTTATAAATGTTGAAGAATAAATCATCAGCAATCGAATATATTAATAAAGTATTGCAGAGTGATGCGTTTAACAAATCTATACCTGATAATTTCTTATCAGAGATAAATGATAAAAAAATTAAAATTAATTTGAAAGATATTAACTATTCTACAATATTGCATATATCTGATAACACTATAATCATATTAGATGAAGAAGGGAATTTTGATGTAGAATTAATTACAACACCAGCAACCTTAGCCTTATTTATTTTATCAAAAGGCTCTGATAAATTTTCTAGCAAAATCATAATAAATGGTGACATTGATACAGCAAATAAATTTAATAACTTTTTGAGTAGTTCAGAGAAGATAAAAGAAATATTAATACACCTGATAGGAAAAGAAAAAACAAAAGATATTGAAAAGGGAATTATAAGCATTACTGCATTTTTTAACGATATCTTCTCCTCATCAACCTCTGATTTAGTTGACTTTTTAACTGATGATTTAACAGTTTTACCAACAAAGTCTGATGTAAATCAGTTTTTGGATGAAGTAGACAGCCTCAAAAGTAGAACCGATAAACTATATCAAAAATACAAAGATGTTAAATAATATTCTTAGAATCTTACAAATCGCACGTCTTTTTATCAAGTATGACGTAGATAAAATGTTGGTTAACTGTGGAAGCGGAAGATGCAAGTTTTATTTTTATATGCTTCCTTGGAACTGGTTCAGAACAAGACGTATTGAAAATATACCTCTTAAAATTAGAATGATGTTTGAGGAGCTTGGTCCGATATTTGTGAAATTAGGCCAAGTAATATCAACCAGGAAGGATTTACTATCGGATGATATTGCATTAGAGCTATCTAAGTTACAGGATAATGTTAAACCATTTCCAAAAGACATATCTATGCAGATTATTGAAAATGAACTTGGAGATAAAATATCAAATATATTTAATAATTTTACTGCTGAACCTTTGGCATCAGCTTCAATAGCCCAAGTTCACTCCGCTCAATTAAAAAATGGGAAGGATGTGATTGTAAAAGTAGTTAGACCAGGAATTCATAAAGCTATTGAGAAGGACTTATTATTGATGAAAAGGATTGCTGAATTCTTAACATCTTTATCTGATGATTTTAAAAGAATGCATCTGATAGAAGTTGTTAATGATTATGAACTTCTTGTCTATGATGAAACTGATTTAATAAAAGAGTCAACAAATGCGAAAAAAATTAGAGACAATTTTAAGAATTCTAAACTAATTTATATACCGGAAATATATTGGAATTATGTAACTAGAAATATTTTAGTTATGGAGAGGACTTATGCAACGCCTATAAACGATAGAGAAGAGTTAATTAGACAAGGTATTGATTTTCAAAAACTGGCAACTAATGCAGTAGAAAGTTTTTTCATACAAGTATTTGAACATAATTTCTTTCATGCAGATATGCACCCAGGAAATATATTCGTTAATAAAATTGGAAATGACGTTCAGTTCGTTTTAGTTGACTTTGGAATTATGGGATCACTGAGTACATTTGATAAAAGATATCTAGCTGAAAACTTTGTTGCTTTTTTTAATCGTGATTATGCAAAAGTTGCAAGATTGCATGTTGAGTGCGAATGGGTTCCAAAAGATACAAATATTTCTTTGCTGGAAAAAGCTATAAGAGATAACTGTGAATCTATGTTAGATAAATCCATAAAAGATGTCTCTTTGAGCGATATAATTCTTGGACTATTTGATACAGCTAGGAAATTCAAGCTAGAAGTCCAGCCTCAATTAATCCTAATGCAAAAAGCTCTATTGTATACCGAAGGATTAGGTAGAGAGTTTCATCCTGAGTTGGACTTATGGAAAACATCTAAACCAATTCTTGAAAAATGGATGAATAAACAAAAAGGCTTTTCTGCAGCTTTGAAGAACTTAAAAAATAATTATTCTGATATAGTTGATTTGTTGCCTGAATTACCAGGCGCTATGCGCAAAGTCATTAACTTGTTGAATAATGATCAGCTTAACTTAGATAGAAATTTAAAAAAACTAGAGCATATTGAAAATTCAATATTTAAAAGCACTAGAAGGAATTATTGGATGTCTGCAATTTTAATATTTACATTGTTTGCTGTCACCCTAACTTATCTAACAATTAATAATATTCTTTATCAACCAATTTACTTATATATCTTATTCTTTTCTATATTGATCATTATAATGAGGCCTAGAAAAAAATAATGGTTGATACTGACATATACAGTGATCTTAATGATCAACAAATTGCAGCAGTCCAGTGTTCTTTAGGTAACAAACTAATATTAGCTGGTGCCGGTAGTGGGAAAACTAGAGTTTTAACTTGCAGAGTTGCTGAGTTAATAAATAAGTATGATATTAGACCAAGCAATATACTTGCTTTGACATTTACAAATAAAGCATCAAACGAAATGAAACAGAGGCTCGAGAAATTACTAAGAATTTCATCTCAGGGACTATGGTTTGGAACTTTTCATGGTATATGCAGGAGATTATTAAAGATACATTGGAAGGAAGCTGGTATTAATGA
>JAQWOB010000031.1 GCA_029246085.1 Gammaproteobacteria bacterium | reverse complement strand
AATAAATAATAATAATAATAATCCAATTGTAGGAACTCAAATGACTAACTATGGAATACAAAGTTTATATAAAAAAAATAATATTACTTTCATTGAAACAGATATTGGTGACAAGCATGTACTAAGAGAAATGATTAGATCGGGGTCCACGTTCGGCGGTGAATCATCTGGACATATATTAGCTCCTGTTTCTGATTATTTATATGTTGGTGATGGAATTATTACATTAATAAATTTTCTAGAAGTTATTTTCAATCAAGATAAAAGTATAGATGAGCTTAAAAATCAGATAAGTTCTATTCCTAGTAAATTATTTAATACTAAGGTTAAAGATAAGAAAAAATTTTTAGAAGATGAGGTAAATATTAAAGTTTTTTCTAAATTAGAAAAAATGATAGGGTCAAATGGAAGGTTATTATTAAGGCCATCAGGAACTGAAAACCTAGTTAGGTTATTAATAGAGCATGAAGATGCGGAGAAAATAGAAATACTTTCTAGGTACTTTTATGATAATATTAATCAAAATACAATAGTATGAATAATCAAAAATATCTTATAGCTGCTAATTGGAAACAGAATGGTGATTCGAAATCATTAATTAAGCTAATAAATGATTTTATTAAATTATATAAAAAGATAAAGCCTGGGTGTGAGATTTTAATATTACCTCCATCCATATATCTTAATGCTATTTCAAACAGATTGAGTCATCATAAGATTTCACGAAAAAAAATATCCTTAGGATCTCAAAATATATCTTCATTTGAAAATGGAGCTTATACTGGTGAATTATCTGTTGATATGACAAAAGACTATAATTGTACCTATGCCTTGATAGGTCATTCAGAAAGAAGACATGTTTTTCAAGAAGACGAGAAAACTATTGCTAAAAAAATCCAATTATCTCTGACATCTAATATGAATACAATTCTGTGTGTTGGCGAAACTATTACTGAATATAATAAGAAGTTAACAAAAAGAGTAATTTTAAGACAATTAAAGTCAGCTCTAACAAAATCTTTGGTTCTACTAAAATCTGACCATAGTAAAGTTATCATAGCTTATGAGCCTGTCTGGGCCATTGGCACTGGAAAAACTGCTAGCTTAGACAATATAAGTGATGTTCATAGCTATATACGGAATGTTCTTAATAAGATATTAGGAACAAAAACTAATAGCATTAAAATTTTATATGGTGGTAGTGTAAATAACCTGAATGCATCATCAATATTAGGCCTTTCTAACGTAAATGGAGCATTAGTTGGAGGAGCATCGTTAAATTCTAAAAAATTTATTGATATTTGCTCTTCAATTTGAGATAACTACACCATGCAAACAATAATATTAAGTATCCATATAATTCTCGCTATTTCGCTTGTTGTTCTAATACTAGTCCAACATGGTAAAGGGGCGGATGCTGGAGCTGCATTTGGCAGTGGGGCATCATCAACAGTGTTTGGGGCAGGGGGTAGCGCTACATTTCTTACAAAAATTACCACAGTTATCGCACTTTCTTTTTTTCTAACAAGTTTATCGCTCGCATATTTTGCTTCTAAGACATTGCCTGTTAACGATAGTTTGATTGAAAAGACTAATCAATCTCAAACAAATACAAAAGATCTTCCCTAGTTTAGCCGATGTGGTGGAATTGGTAGACACGCAGTCCTAAGAAGGCTGTGGCGCAAGTCGTGCCGGTTCGACTCCGGCCATCGGCAAAAATTATGGCGCTACCCATTGGCCAGTAAACCCATCATTTTTTAAGAATTTAACCCTAGTATGGCCTGCAGATGAAAGGTATAGCCAGTCAATCTTGTTTATATTGATCGTGATAACAGTAAAATTTTCACTAAGCTTATTTTCTAGTTTATTTTTAACTATCCCTGGAGATTCAATATTTTTACCTGGAGATATATTTTGATAATAACATTCTTGTGATTGAGAGCTCATTTTATCCCACCTCTCTTTGCAATATTGATCCATATTACTTATGACTGCATCACCATTAAGTCTTATTTGAACTTTTTCTTTTCGGTCATAAAACAGTGCTCCAACACTTGGATTATTTTGTATCTCACTAATCTTGTTTGTTAAATTATTTGTATGAAAAATTATACTTTGATTTTTTCTATCATAGCCTCTTAAAACCACAGTTCTTACTTCAACAATATTTTTAGGGGAAGTTGCTAATGCAAAGGTATGGTAGTCTGATAACCTATCATTTACCCCTTTATCTAGACATTTCCATATATTCTCGTATATTTCGTTAGTATTATTATGGTTTTCAGTAATATTCATCCTAATTATTTTATCATTTTTAGAGCTGTTAAATACCATTTAAAACACATCATTCTCAGGTAATAGTATGTAATATATTTATAGGATATAATGGGCATGGGGAAATGTTATGTTATTAGAGTATCTACCAATATTTATCTTTTTAGTCTTTGCGCTCATATTCTCTACTATAATGCTGGGAATTGGGTTTACATTCGGTCCTCATAACCCTGATATTGAGAAGAATTCTCCTTATGAATGTGGATTTGAAGCATTTGAAGACAGCAGGATGAAATTTGATATTAGATACTATTTAGTAGCAATACTATTTATTATCTTTGATTTAGAAATAGCATTTTTATTTCCTTGGGCAATTGTTATTCATGATATTGGTATATATGGACTTATATCGATGGCAATATTTTTATTTATTTTGATCGTTGGGTTTATTTATGAATGGAAAAAAGGAGCATTGGAATGGGATTAGAGAATATACATAAGGATGGTTTTGTCCTAGCTAAATCAAGTAATTTATTTGATTGGGCAAGAACTGGGTCTTTATGGCCAATGACATTTGGTCTAGCTTGTTGTGCTGTAGAAATGATGCATGCTGGTGCCTCAAGATATGATATAGATAGATTTGGAATGTTATTTAGACCAAGTCCTCGACAATCTGATGTAATGATTGTTGCTGGAACATTAGTTAATAAAATGGCCCCAGCTCTTAGAAAAGTTTATGACCAGATGGCTGACCCAAAATGGGTTATTTCAATGGGATCATGTGCAAATGGAGGTGGCTATTATCATTACTCATATTCTGTTGTAAGAGGATGCGATAGAATTGTTCCTGTAGATATATATGTACCAGGATGTCCGCCTACTGCAGAAGCATTATTATATGGTATTTTACAATTACAAAATAAGATCAGAAGAAAAAATACTATAGCAGCTGATATTCCCAATAGAGGCTTATAAATGGAAAATTTAATTGCCAAACATATTGTTGGTCAATATGAGCTAGAAGAATATAGTGATATTTTAACAATTAAAACTAACAAAAATTCATTGCTTGATGTAATGAATTCTCTTAAAAATAATAAAGCATTAGACTTTGCTCAACTGACAGATTTATGTGCTGTAGATTATTATACTTATGGTGAGACTGAATGGGGCACAAAAGAGGCAACATCAACTGGTTATAGTAGGGGAATCAAGCCATCATCTCATGGGAGAATAAAGTTTGAAGACAAAACATTACCAAATAAAATGGAAAATAGATTCTGTGTTGCATATCATTTATTATCAATCTCGAATAATAATAGGATTAGAGTTAAAGTTTATCTTAGTGATGCTCCGCCAATAATAAAGTCAATAACCTCATTATGGCCAGCAGCAGATTGGTATGAGAGAGAAGCATTTGATTTGTTTGGAATATTGTTTGAAGGACATCCAGACCTCAGGCGTTTACTGAGTGATTATGGTTTTATTGGACATCCTTTTAGAAAAGATTTTCCTTTAATAGGTAACACTCAAATTAGATATGATCCAAATTTAAAAAGAATAATTCAAGAGCCTGTAAGTATAACTCCTAGGGTATTAGTGCCTAAAGTCATTAGGGAAGAAAAGTAATGAAAGAGTTTAAGAATTTTACTATGAATTTTGGACCTCAACATCCAGCAGCACATGGTGTACTAAGATTAGTATTGCAAATGGAAGGAGAGGTTATTAAAAGCGCAGACCCGCATATTGGATTATTGCATAGGGCGACAGAGAAGTTAGCTGAATCTAAGCCATATAATCAATCCATAGGTTATATGGATAGATTAGATTATGTATCTATGATGTGTAATGAACATGCCTATGTTTTAGCTATTGAAAAATTACTCAGTATTGAAATCCCAGAAAGAGCGAAATATATCAGAGTTATGTTTGATGAAATTACAAGAATACTAAACCATCTTTTATGGTTAGGAGCACATGCCTTGGATATTGGTGCTATGTCAGTTTTTTTATATGCTTTTAGAGAAAGAGAAGACTTAATGGATTGCTATGAAGCGGTATCAGGAACTAGAATGCATGCAACTTATTATAGACCAGGCGGAGTTGCAAGAGATTTACCCTCTAAAATGCCTAAATATATAACATCAACATTAAAAAATAATGAACAAATCAAGGAACAAAATTATAATCGTGAAGGCAGTATGTTAGATTTTATTAATGATTTCGCCTCTAGATTCCCAGGCTGCATAGATGAGTATGAAAACCTTTTAACTGATAATAGAATTTGGAAGCAAAGAACAGTTGGAATTGGAGTGGTTGAACCTGAAAGAGCAATTGAGCTAGGGTTTACTGGGCCGATGTTACGTGGATCAGGTATAGACTGGGATCTTAGAAAAAAACAGCCTTACGAAGTATATGATAAAATGAATTTTGATATTCCAGTCGGTAAGACAGGTGACTCATATGATAGATACCTAGTAAGAATGGAAGAATTAAGACAATCAAATAAAATTATCCAACAATGCACTCAATGGCTTCATAATAATCCAGGACCAACAATGATTGATGATGCTAAAGTAGCTCCACCAAGTAGAGATAATATGAAAGTTGAAATGGAGTCCTTAATACACCATTTTAAATTATTTACAGAAGGATACTGTACGCCTAAAGGAGAAGTTTACACTGCTGTAGAAGCTCCAAAAGGAGAGTTTGGAATATATATGATTTCAGATGGCGCAAACAAACCTTTTAGACTAAAAATACGAGCTCCAGGATTTCCTCACTTAGCAGCTTTAAATGAAATGTGTAAAGACCATATGTTATCTGATGTCGTAACAGTTATCGGAACTCAGGATATAGTTTTTGGAGAAATTGACCGATGAATCCTGAATTTATAATTAATGAAGAACTAGGAAAGTTAATTAGTAATGTTGTAAAAAAATTTCCTTCCGATAAAAAAAGATCTGCTGTCATTGAAAGTCTTTTAATTTTACAACATCATAACAATGGCTATGTTACAAAAAATATAATTAAAGCTTTATCGGATTATTTATCAGTTAGTGAAATCGATATATATGAGGTAGCTACATTTTATACTATGATTAACATAGATCCTGTTGGCAGAAATGTTATATCCGTATGTAATAATATTTCCTGTATGTTAAGGGGATCAGATGAAATACTTTCGCACATTGAAGATAAATTAAAAATAAAAGTTGGTGAGTCGACCAAGGATAATAAATTCTATTTAAAAGATGAAATTGAGTGTTTAGCAGCTTGTAATGGTGGCCCAATGATGCAAGTTAATCATAAAAATTATGAAAATCTTACGTTAGAGAAAGTTGATGAAATTTTGGAGAGTGTAAATGATAAATAAATTATGCACAGAAACATTTGGTTTAAAAAATCCAGATTCTTTGAAAACATATATGGATAAACAAGGATATCAAGCATGGAAAAATATTATTATAGAGCAAACACCTAAGTCAAAAATTATTGAAAAGATAAAAGAGTCTGGCTTACGAGGGAAAGGAGGCGCGGGATTTTTAACTGGTCTTAAATGGTCTTTTATTCCTTTGCTGGATGGGCAAAAATACCTAGTATGTAATTCAGATGAAAGTGAGCCCGGAACATGTAAGGATAGAGATATTTTAAGATATAATCCACACTCTATAATAGAAGGGATGCTGATAGCTAGTTATGCAATAGGTGCATCAGTTGCCTATAATTATCTGCGCGGTGAATTCATAGATGAGCAATGGAAGGTTTTTAATCATGCTTTATCGGAAGCATACAATGCAAAATTAATAGGTAAAAATATCCTCTCATCTAATATTACAATTGATATTCATGCTCTTATTGGTGCTGGTGCATATATAGTTGGAGAAGAAACAGCTATGTTGGAATCAATAGAGGGAAAACGGGGAATGCCAAGAATAAAACCACCATTTCCTGCAATAAAAGGATTATATGGGAAACCTACAATTATTAATAATACGGAGACATTAGCCAGTATTCCTAAAATTATGCTAAACAAGCCTGGGTGGTATAAATCTTTGGGCGTCAATGATACCGAGGGAATGAAAATATTCTCTATGAGCGGACATGTAAATAATCCTGGAAATTTTGAGATTGCTCTTGGAACTCCTTTTTCTGAATTATTAAATTTAGCAGGTGGAATGTGGAATGGAAAAAATATAAAAGCTGTAATTCCTGGAGGATCATCTGTTCCCGTAGTAAAGGGAGATATTATGATGCAAGTTAACATGGATTATGATTCTATCTCTGAAGCTGGTTCAATGTTGGGGTCTGGAGGAGTAATTGTTATGGATGAGTCAACATGCATGGTATCTGTACTCCAAAGAATTTCTAGATTTTATTATTCAGAGTCATGCGGCCAATGCACTCCATGCAGAGAAGGTACTGGTTGGCTATATAAAATACTAACGCATATTATTTTAGGAAAAGGCACACAGAATGATTTGCATCAGTTAGAAAGAATAGCTACTCAAATAGAAGGTCATTGTATATGTGCTTTGGGTGATGCAGCAGCTATGCCAGTTAGAAGTTTTTTGAAAAACTTTTGGTCTGAATTTGAGTATTATGTAGATAAAAAAGAATCAATGGTTTCTTGATATGAAAGTTTTTGTAAATAATAAAGAATATAGCGCAGAACCAGAAGATACCATTATAGAGTTATGCGACAAAATAGGAGTTCATATTCCTAGATTTTGTTACCACAAACATTTATCTGTAGTTGCTAGTTGTAGAATGTGTTTGGTAGATATTGAGGGCGTCAAACATTCACAGCCTGCATGCTCAACTCCATTAAGAGAAGATATGAGAATCTCAACTAAATCAGAAAAAACAAAAGTTGCTCAAAAAAGTTCTATGGAATTTTTACTAATCAATCATCCATTAGATTGCCCTATATGTGATCAGGCGGGAGAATGTGAATTACAAGATATATCATTAGAGCATGGAGACGACCATTCTAGGTATATGCAATTTAAACGTGTAGTTATTGACAAAGATATCAGCCCTTTAATTTCTACAGATATGACGAGATGCATACACTGCTCACGTTGCGTAAGATTTGGCGAAGAGATCAGTAATGTAAAAGAGCTAGGATTGCTTAATCGTGGTGAAGATATGAAAATTGATGTTTTTATTGAGAGTAGTGTTTCATCTGAGTTATCTGGTAATATGATTGACCTTTGCCCTGTGGGTGCGCTTAATAATAAGCCATATAGATATACAGCAAGGACTTGGGATTTAAGACAGATTTGCGGAATCTCTCCTCATGACTGCATAGGCTCAAATATAAATTATCATACATATAACAATAAGATTGTTCGAGCAGTCCCATCAGAAAATCCAGATATTAATCAAACTTGGTTATCTGATCGGGATAGATTTGGTTATGAGGGTATCTATTCTGAAGATAGAATAAAAAAATCTCAAATGAGGGTTGATGGAAAATTAGTAGAGATAGATTTTGATTCTATTCCATCTCAGGTTAATAATTTAATTAATAATAATATTAAAAAACATGGGAAAGAAAAAATAGGTTGTTTAATTTCAGGACAATCTACCTCTGAAGAGCTATTCATGTTTCAAAAGATATTTAAGGGTTTAGGGGTTAGCAATATAGATCATAGAACAAAAGAAAGTAATTTCGATTATCAAAAAAATTACCCTCTAATGCCGTCACTTGGATGTAATCTTAAAGATTTAGATGAGTATGAAAATATTATTTTAATTGGCGTTAACATTAAAACAGAGTATCCAGTTTTATCAATAAGACTAAATTTAGCTACAAAAAATAAAACAAGAGTTCATTCTTTTAATTTCAAATCTTTGGATGAAAATTTTGACTTGCATTGTAAAAAAATTATAGATCATAGTAATATTGAGTCCTTTTTGAATATTAACAATATAGAGTTAGATCAGGGTAAGACATTAATTATCATAGGACCATCAGTTTCTAGGTCACCTAATCAATCCAACATACTAAAAAGTATATCCAAGTTTAGCTTATTAATTGATGCTAAAATTGGTTTTCTAACAGAATCCTGTAATTCTACCTCTGGATGGTTGCTTGGTAATGTTCCTCATAGAGAATTAGGGGGCAATCAATCTAGCATAATTGGGAAGAATTCCTATCAAATGATTACTAATAAATTACCATCTTATATTTTATATAATTTAGATCCAGAGTTTGATTTCTTTGATAAGTCACTGGTTGAGAATGCCTTAGAATCATCTGAATGTAATATATTTTTTACTAGTTATATTACGCCAATGATCGAAAAATATGCACATATTATTATTCCTATAACAACATTTGCAGAAGCAGACGGTAGTTATATAAATATTGAGGGAACTTATCAAACTTTTAGGCCTATAGTGCAGCCCAGTAAAAATATTTACGAAGGATGGTCAATACTAAATAAAATTTTAAAATTAAATAATCTTGGTGATTACTCTGTGACTAATATAAGAGATGAATTGAAAAAATCCCTAGAAGGTCTAGATTTTAATATACCTAATATAGATATGAGTAATATTAATACTAGCCCTTATATTGAAAATAAAATTTCAAAAGAATCTTATCGCGAAACTAATCAAACTGATTTAATTGTAAGAAGGTCTGAGTCTTTAAATCAAGCTACAAAGATAAAGAATAAATTAAGTTACAAGAATATGAACAATGAATTCAAAAAATCACATATTGATATAACAAAATGAATACTATCTTTTTAATATTAGACATTTTAATAGATATAATTATGGTTGTTTTACCATTATTTTTGATAGTAGCTTATACTACTTATTCTGAAAGAAAAATTATAGGATTTATGCAATCAAGATTAGGTCCAACAAGAGTAGGGCCTTTTGGTATTCTTCAACCAATAGCTGATGTGATAAAACTATTAACGAAAGAAGTTATTATTCCATCTAATGCTAGTAAAGGTTTATTTCTAACAGCACCCATTATAATGCTCGTACCATCTCTGTTGGTTTGGTCGGTCATCCCGTTGTCAGAATATTTTGTGATTGCAAATATAAATGCAGGATTATTATTTATATTAGCTTTAACATCACTAAGCGTATATGGGGTAATATTAGCTGGATGGGCTTCAAACTCTAAATATGCATTTTTAGGATCGATGAGATCAGCAGCCCAAATAATTGCCTATGAAATAGCTATGGGTTTTGCTTTAGTAGGCGTGTTGATGGCAGCAGGAAGTCTCAATTTACAAGAAATTATTTTATCTCAACGGGGTGGAATATTTAATTGGTATTGGCTGCCCTTATTCCCATTATTTGTAATATATTTAATTGCTGGTGTTGCAGAGACAAATAGAGCTCCATTTGATGTGTCAGAGGGTGAATCTGAAATTGTTGCAGGTTTTCATGTTGAATATTCAGGAGTTGCTTTTGCAATGTTTTTCCTTGCAGAATATATGAATCTCATCCTTATTAGTATACTCGTAAGCATTATGTTCTTTGGTGGATGGTTATCTCCATTTGAAAGCACTTTTTTTGAAAGCTATTTTCAATGGATTCCTGGTTTTGTTTGGCTATCCATAAAAACTCTTTCGTTTATATTTATTTTTCTTTGGCTAAGAGCAACATTACCTAGATATAGATATGATCAAATCATGAGACTGGGATGGAAAATTTTTCTACCTATAACTATTATATGGATTTTCCTTGAAGGTATTATGATATATTACAAAGTTGAACCTTGGTTTGTTATATGATTCATAAAATAATTAAATTACTTAAGAGCTTATTTTTATTAGAAATCCTAAAAGGCTTGTCTATTACTGGAAAAAAACTTTTTACTAAGTCAATAACAATACAGTACCCAGAAGAAAAAACACCTCAGTCACCACGCTTTAGAGGATTGCATGCATTGAGAAGATATCCTAATGGTGAAGAGAGATGTATTGGTTGTAAGTTGTGTGAAGCAGTCTGCCCAGCTTTAGCAATAACAATAGATACTGAGATGAGAGACGATGGCACTCGAAGAACCACAAAGTATGATATAGATTTATTTAAATGTGTTTATTGTGGATTTTGCGAAGAAGCTTGCCCAGTTGATGCAATTGTTGAAACAAAAATATTTGAATTTCATTTTGAATCTAGAGATGAAAGAGTTATTTCTAAAGATAAGTTACTTCAAATTGGTGACATCTATGAGAAAGAGGAAATTAAAGATAGAAATAATATAAATTAGTGTAATTTTATGAATGTAGAAATAATAATATTTTATATATTTTCTTTATTGCTATTGAGTAGTTCTATTGCTGTGGTAACGGTAAATAATCCTGTCAAGTCCGCGATAAGTTTAGTGTTTTCATTTTTTTGTTCAGCTATATTATGGTTATTGTTAAATGCAGAATTTCTTTCAATAATATTAATTCTTGTATATGTTGGAGCTGTAATGGTTTTGTTTCTTTTTGTAGTTATGATGCTAGATATAAATATCTCTCAAGCTAAAGAAGGTTTCGTAAAATATTTTTCTATAGGAATTTTTGTCTTTGCAACTATAGCGGGATTATTGTCATACTTCTTTTATAATCAATTTGACAATTCAAGTAAAAATATAATCACAAGCATTGATCTTATAGGTACCGATAATACTAAAAATTTAGGTTATCTTCTTTATACTGAATATCTTTTAGCTTTTGAAATAGCAGCAATTATTTTATTACTTGGAATTATATCAGCTATAACATTAACTCTTAGGAAGAGCACTACTAATAAATATCAAAATCCAAGCCAGCAAGTCAATGTTTCTAAGAGTGAGAGATTAAGAATAATAAAAGATGAGGGCAGAGAAAAATGATACCGATGTCTCATTATTTAATTGTTAGTTCCATATTATTCAGTATTTCACTTGCAGGTATATTTTTGAATAGAAAAAATATTATCATCATGCTTATGTCATTAGAGTTAATGTTTCTATCTATTAATTTTAATTTCATAATATTTGGAAATTATCTGAATGATTTAACTGGTCAAATTTTTGTATTCTTTATTTTAACTGTTGTTGCCGCTGAATCTGCAATAGGACTTGCTATTATTGTAGTTTTGTATAGGAATAAACAGAGCATTAATGTTCAGGATATTGCGAGGTTAAAAGGATAATGTACTGGCAATCAATGGTCATCATATTTTCCCCTTTAATTGGAGCCATTACTCTTTTATTTAAAAATAAAAGTACTGATTTTCTTAGTAGTATAATTGCAAATTCAGCTATTGGTATCTCAATGCTACTATCATTATGGCTTTTTATTTTATATATATCTGGACATAATGTTAGTGAAAGCCATCTTGTTTATACTTGGTATGCAACAAGTGGTTATTTTTTTGAAATTGGTTTGTTAGTAGATAGTTTAACGATTGTAATGTCTTTTATTGTGACTTTTATTTCTTTCTTTGTACATATGTATTCAATAGCATATATGAAGGGAGATCCTAGTTTTAAAAGATTTTTTATATATACAAATTTTTTTACATTCTCAATGTTGTTTATTATTTTTTCTAATAATTTTTTACAACTATTTATTGGCTGGGAATTAGTAGGATTATCTTCATATTTACTCATTGGATTTTGGTATAACAAGCCAAGCGCAGTAAGTGCTAACTTAAAAGCTTTTGTTGTGAATAGAGTTGGGGACATTGGTTTGTTGCTTGGAGTTATTTTAATCCTTATTACATCTAATAGTCTTAATTACACTGATTTCTTTGATAAGTTACCACTTCTAAAAGATGACACGATAAATTTACTTGGATATCATATAGAGTTATTACCGTTTATAGCGCTTCTGCTTTTTATAGGAGCAGCTGCAAAATCTGCTCAAATACCGCTTCATTTTTGGTTACCAGACTCTATGGAAGGGCCAACCCCAATATCTGCATTAATTCATGCAGCGACCATGGTAACAGCTGGTATCTTTATGGTTGCCAGACTATCTCCACTTTATGATCTATCTGGGTATGTCTTAGATTTAATCTTAGTAATAGGTGTTTCTACTGCTCTATTTATGGGAATGGTTGCTTTAGTACAAAATGATATTAAAAGAATAATAGCTTATTCGACAATCTCTCAATTGGGGTATATGACTGCTGCTCTAGGAGCCTCATATTATTCATTTGCAATATATCATCTTTTAACGCATGCGTTTTTCAAGGCTTTGTTATTTTTATGTGCTGGCTCAATAATTCTTAAATGCCATCATGAGCAAGACATAACGAAGATGGGTGGGTTGAGAAAAATCATGCCTATCACATTTATTACATTTTTTATTGCTGGTATATCATTAATGGGAGTCCCATCGATGTCTGGTTTTTTTTCAAAAGACTTAATTATAGACATATTTAAGTACAGTGATAATATATTTGTTTACTATTCTCTTGTCTTAGGAGTGTTTATTACAACGCTATATACATCTAAAATATTCATTAAAGTCTTCTTAGGAAATAATCAGCTGAAAATAAAAAAGCAATTGGATTTGGAGCATAGTGATGCATTAATTATTCCGTTATTAGTTCTTGCAATTCCAAGTGCTTTCATCGGTTGGTCTCTATTTGATGGAGTATTATTTAATGATTTTTTTGATAACTCAATTACTGATTATACTAGGCTAGATCAGTTTTATATTCTACATGTTGAACACTCTGTATCCTTTTTTCTTCATTCGTTAACTAGCTTAAGTTTTATTATGATAATTTTAGGTATAGTAGCTTCATATTTTTTGTATTATAAAAATGATGGATTGCTAGAAAATATATCTGAGAAATTTCCATTATTACGCAATATACTTTTGAATGAGTATGGTTTCACCAGTTTATCAAATAAAATAATACCAACATATTTTAAGAAATTAGCTAATATAATTTGGATGAAGTCTGATGTTGATATCATTGATAACTTTTTTGTTAACGGCACAGCTAATCTGATTAATTTTATCTCATCTAAAGTGAGATTAATGCAAACTGGTTATTTATATCACTATGCATTTACAATGATTATTGGTTTGCTACTATTTTTAATAATATTTTACGATTTTTAATATGTTTGATTTAAATATACCATTATTGAGTTTATTGATATGGATGCCATTACTTGGTGGGATACTTCTTTTTTTTATTAATCAAAAAAATGATTTTCTTATAAAGTTAGTTGGTTTTACTTTTTCTATATTAACTTTTTTTATTTCCATAGTGTTATTAATAAATTTTGATACATCGCAGTATCTATTACAATTTGTTGAAAAACGAGCATGGATTACTACTTTAGATATTAATTACCATCTTGCGGTAGATGGATTTTCTATATTATTTATATTACTAACAACAACAGTCTCATGTTTGATAATACTATTTAATTTTTCAGAATCTAGGCAGCAAAATAACAAATATATTTCATTGTTTCTTATTCTTGAAGGACTTATTCTATGAGTTTTTTGTGCTTTTGATAGTATACTTTTTTATATATTTTTTTAAGCAATGCTAATTCCTTTATTCCTGATTATTGGAATTTGGGGAGGACCTAACAGAGTTTATGCTACAATTAAATTTTT
Source organism: Gammaproteobacteria bacterium (assembly GCA_029246085.1). Lineage (GTDB taxonomy): Bacteria > Pseudomonadota > Gammaproteobacteria. Next base: position 8,354 of record JAQWOB010000031.1, on the reverse strand, counting down.
TATTTATACCCTTTTTGGTTCAGTTTTAATGTTAGTAGCGCTCTTATATTTATCTTTTAAAGCTAATAGCTTTTATATTTTAGATTATTATAACTTAGCGTTAAGTCTGGATGTACAAATCCTACTCTTCCTAGCTTTTTTGATAGCTTTTGGCATTAAAGTGCCTATGTGGCCTGTGCATACATGGTTGCCAGATGCACATGTTGAAGCGCCATCATCAGGATCAGTAATATTAGCAGCAGTTTTACTTAAAGTTGGGGGCTATGGAATGATTAGATTTTTGCTGCCAATTACTCCTGATGCAGGACTTTATCTAAATAGCTTCTTAATACCATTATCATTAATAGCAATAATATATATTAGTTTTGTCGCACTTGCTCAACAAGATATGAAGAAATTAATTGCTTATTCTTCAGTTGCACATATGGGCTTTGTTACGCTTGGCATATTTCTTGTATTTAATACAATAGGGCAAGCACAAGATGTTCAAGATATTTCTCATATTGGATTACAAGGATCAGTGATGCAGATGTTCTCTCATGGTTTAATCTCAGCCGGGCTGTTTATCTGTATTGGGATTATATATTCTAGAACGAAGTCCAGAATGATAGATGATCAGTCAGGCATTGGACAAATAATGCCAGTATTCTCGGCACTAATGATGTTTTTTTTATTATCTAATTCAGGCTTACCAGGAACTTCTGGTTTTGTTGGTGAATTTATGGTGCTAATTGCCGCAATAAAAAATAATATAATTTATGCTATTTTAGCTTCAACTACATTAGTCTTAGCTGCATCTTATTCTTTATGGCTCGGTAAAAGAGTTTTATTTGGAGAGGTAAGCAGTGATATTGTAACTACTATGAAACCATTGCGCTTAGATGAGTTTTGGCCATTACTAATATTGGCTATCTTAGTAATCTTGATTGGGATTAAACCAGATATCCTTCTTGATATTAGCGAAGAATCATCTCTGCATATGATTAAAATTATAACTAGTAAATATTAATATGATAAATTATTTATATATATTCCCTGAAATTATCATAACATCCGCATTATGTTTTATTGTAGTATTAGATTTATTTTTACCAAGTAGGTTGAAATATATTTCTTACTACCTTATACAGTTTTCTCTCCTCTTCTGTGCATATTATATTTATTCACATTCTAATTATTTAGGCAGTAATGTATCTGAATTATATAATACTGGAGTATTTTCTAATATATTTAAAATATTTATATTACTTAGCCTGACTATAATATTTTATTATACTTCAGTTTTTTTAAATTATTTTAACATCTACAAAACTGAATATTTTTTAATCACTATATTTGGATTACTTGGAATGATGATAATGATATCGTCTGAAAATTTACTTCTACTATATCTTGGCATTGAATTATTATCATTATCCCTTTATTCTGTCATTGCTTTTAATAGAAATTCATTGTTTTCATCCGAGGCAGCTGTTAAGTATTATATTCTAGGCGCAATATCTTCTGGGTTTTTATTATTTGGAATTTCTTTGATATATGGTTTGACTGGGAGCTTACTTTTTAATGAAATATTTATACATATAGCATCGCTTAATATTTCTAATAATATAGATAGCGTCCAAGTTATAGGGTTATTATTCGCGTTAATATTTATATTGATTAGCCTTTCATTTAAGTTTGGTGCTGCACCATTCCATATGTGGATACCGGATGTTTATCATGGTTCCATAATTACGACCACTCTGTTGCTTAGCACTATTCCTAAAATTGCTGTATTCGTAATATTTATTAAATTACTAGCAATTGTTTTTTCTGGGTTATTTTTATTTTGGTCTGATATGATTATTATACTTTCCGTATTATCTATCCTAATTGGAAATATTATTGCTATATCTCAAACTAATATTAAACGTATGCTGGCATATTCAACAATCGCTAATATTGGATTTATATTATTAGGCTTATCGGTTGGCTCGGTCATAGCTTATAAGGCAGCCATGTTTTATACCTTAACTTATGTGATAACTACGATAGCAGTCTTTGGGTTATTGTCTCAATTAGTGTATAAAAGCAAACCAGTAGAGAACATAAGTGATCTTGGTGGATTAAATTCATCTAATCCATTCCTGGCGTTTCTTTTAATGGTTATTTTATTATCATATATAGGTATACCCCCGCTTCTAGGGTTTCATGCAAAACTTTTTATCATTCAATCTCTTGTTGAGTCTAATAATATTCCACTCAGTATATTTGCAGTATTAATGACAGTTATTGGATCCTTCTATTATTTAAGAGTAATTAAGGTTATCTATTTTGATGAATTAAAAGATGAATTATTAATTACATCTAAATTATATTTTACTGGCACATATGTGATAGGACTTATGCTTTTAGGATTATTTCCAGATATTTTAGGACAACTTAGCCAGTACTCAATAAGCAATCTTTTTAATACTTGAAAATTATTTTTATAGACTATAGACTCCTTATACAGTGTGGGGTGGAGCAGTCTGGTAGCTCGTTGGGCTCATAACCCAAAGGTCGTAGGTTCGAATCCTGCCCCCACTACCAATAAATCTTTTATTTGAGCCTTACAAAAACTAAAAAAATACCTATAATTCTCTATTTAAAGCATATAAATTGTTATACAATACGTGGAAGCCCCTTTTTGGGGCTATTTTATTGGCTGTTTGAAAATGAGTGATATTGAGGAAAAATTATCTAAAGCTTTGGAAGAAGTTATAAGCACTAAAGGTATGAGGGTTGTGAATATGAATATATCCAATAGCTCGTCTAGCCCTAGTATTAAAATTATTATTGATTCTCTTAAAGGGATTGGTCTGGAAGATTGCGCATTCACTTCTAAATTAGCTGATGATTTAATTAAAATTAATGATTATTTCGATGATTATGATATCGAGGTTTCTTCTCCAGGCATTAATAGACAGTTGTTTAGTATTACTGACTTCATGTTATACAAAGGTTTTATGGTTAAAATTAAATTAAAATCCAGCATGAATAATCAGAAGAATTTTATTGGTAAAATAAAAAATATAGTTGAAGAAAATATAGAGGTTGAGTTAGATGATTCTGAAATCATTTTTGATTTTAAGAATATTAAAAAAGCAAACATACAAGAAATTTAGGGTATTAGATTATGAACAAAGAAATATTAATGGTTATTGAAACAGTTTCTAATGAAAAAAATGTCAGTAAAGAAGTTATTATCGATGCCATCGAACATGCATTAGCAAGCTCTGTTAGAAAGAAATATAGGTTAGATAAAAAATGTGAGTTTGATATAGATGCAAGAGTAACCATTGATTTAGAAACCGGAGAATATACGACATATAGAAAATGGCAAGTTGTAGAAGAGATTGAAGAAGAGATGAATGACCAGCAAATTCTTCTTGAGGATGCTAAAAGTAAAAATGATGAGCTTAATATGGGTGACTATTATGAAGAGGAAATTCCCTCAATAGAGTTTGGCAGAATTGTTGCTATGGCTGCAAAGAATGTTATTGTCCAAAAGGTTAGAGAAGCTGAAAGAAATAGAGTTGTGCAAATGTATGAGTCAAAAATAGGACAATTAATATTTGGAATAGTTAAAAGAATTGAGAAGGGAAATGTATATATGGATCTTGGTATGCCAGACAAGCAAAATTCAATGGAAGAGGCTATGATCATGAAAGATGCTCTTATTCCAAGAGAGGCCATAAGACCTGGTGATAGGTTAAGAGGTTATTTACGTGATGTTCAGGCTGAGCTGCGTGGTCCTCAACTATATATCACTAGAAAAGATCCAGAATTCCTTGTTGAACTATTTAAACTTGAAGTTCCAGAAGTTGGACAAGGGCTGATAGAGATATTGGGTGCAGCTAGGGATCCAGGTTTAAGAGCCAAGATTTCTGTAAAATCTAATGATCCAAAACTTGATGCCATAGGTGCATGCGTTGGAATGAGAGGGTCACGAGTACAGTCTGTGTCTAACGAGCTAAGCGGAGAAAGAATAGATATCATTATGTGGGATGAAGATCCTGCTAAATTTGTTATTAATGCAATGTCGCCTGCCGAAGTTTTATCGATTGTTGTAGATGAAGACAAGAAATCTATGGATATTGCTGTAGCTGAAGAACAACTTTCTCAGGCTATTGGTCGTGGAGGACAAAACGTTAGACTAGCAAGCGAACTAACAGGATGGAATTTAAATGTTATGTCTAAAGATGAGGCAAGTAATAAGATTATGGAAGAAAATCAAAACTTGAGTGCTGTCTTCATGGAAGAGCTTAATGTTGACGAAGATGTTGCAGATGTCCTTGCAAGAGAAGGATTTTCATCAATTGATGAAGTCGCATACTGCTCAATAGATGAGTTTAATTCAATTGATGACTTTGATGAAGATTTAGTAAATGAACTAAGAAAAAGAGCAGCAGAAAAAATAAAAGCAAAAAATGATAAAATTGAACAAGAAAATTCATTATCAAATTTTAAAATTCTTTCAAAAGATAGCATAGAGAAGTTAGCTTCCAATGATATTAATAACAGAGAAGATTTAGCTGATTTATCTGTCGATGAACTGTTGGAAATGATAGAATTAAGTCAAGAAGATGCAGGAAAGGTAATTATGGATGCACGAGAACCTTGGTTTAACAAAGATTAATAAAAAGGAAAAAAATGGCTGAAAAAGATATAAAGAAGAGCTTGTCATTAAAAAGCCGTAAAGGTTCTGGCTCAAAGCAATCTAAGCCGTCTATTGGTTCAAAAAATGTTACGATTCAAGTTAGACGTAAAAAAATAATTGTCCCGAGCGAGCCTGAGAAAAAAGACTCTTCATTGTTAGCCGATGACTCTTCTGCCCCATCAAAAGAGAATACTGAAACTACTAGTAATGATATAAAAAAAGCTGATATTAAAAAAGAATCTATAAATGTTAAACCTAAAAGTAATTTAGCACCTGCTAAGAAGAAAAATATAGCGGGTAAAGATGATAAGGTGGATGATTTTAAAAATAAAGAGTTACATTTAAAAGAGCCGAAACCTAAAAAAAATCATAGTAAAAAAGAAAAATCGTCAGAATCTGAAATTTTGCAAACACACCAGTTTGAAAAGCCAACTGAGCCTATAAAAAAAGAAATTGAAATACCTGATGCTATTACAGTAAGTGAATTAGCGCAGAAAATTTCTGTTAAATCATCTGAATTAATTAAAGTTATGATGAATATGGGTGTTATGGCAACTATTAATCAATCCCTAGATCAAGATACAGCGATTTTAATTATTGAAGAACTTGGTCATACTGCTACAACCAGTAGCGAGAGTGAAGAAGAGGAAATGAGTTTAGATATAGAAGAACATAAAGATGAAGACTTAGAACAAAGAGCTCCTATTGTTACAATAATGGGACATGTTGATCATGGGAAAACGTCTTTGCTTGACTATATTAGAAAAACTAAAGTTGTTAATTCTGAAGCAGGCGGTATTACTCAACATATTGGTGCATATAGAGTTTCAACAGATAAAGGTGATATAACGTTTTTGGATACACCTGGGCATGCTGCTTTTTCTGCAATGAGAGCTAGAGGGGCACAGGTCACAGATATTGTGATATTAGTAGTATCAGCAGATGATGGTGTGATGCCACAAACAGAAGAGGCAATCGAACATGCTAAAGCTGCAGGTGTACCAATAATTGTAGCGGTTAACAAAATAGATAAAGAAAATGCAGATCCAGAAAAAGTTCAAACTGAACTTGGCCAGAAGAATGTAATTCCTGAGGAATGGGGTGGGGATACAATGTTTGTTAAAATATCAGCATTAACAGGTGAAGGTATTGATTTATTGCTAGAAGCAGTATCCTTGCAATCAGAAATATTGGAATTAAAAGCTAGTAAAAAAGGTTCGGCAATAGGATCAGTTGTGGAGTCATCTTTAGACAAAGGAAGAGGGCCAATAGCCACAATTTTGATTCAAAATGGGACATTAAATAAAAAAGATTATGTTTTAGTTGGCAAAGAGTTTGGACGAATACGCGCAATGTATGATGAGTTTAATAAGGAAATTTCATCTGCTGGACCTGGATGTCCTGTTGTTATAACTGGACTCTCAGGAACACCTAATGTTGCTGATCAATTGATGGCTGCTAAAGATGAGAAAAAAATTAAAGATATAGCGTCTTCAAGAGAATCTAAGCAAAAAGAAATTGAAATTCAAGGTAAACGTAAAACCTTTAGCATAGATGATTTTAACCTAAATGATGCACCTAAGAAAAAAATTATTAATTTATTAATTAAAGGTGACGTGCAGGGTAGTGTGGAAGCAATAAATAGTACTTTAAGAAATATTAAAAATGATGATGTAGGGCTTGAGATTGTTTATAGTGGAGTTGGAGGAATTACTGAATCTGATGTGAATCTAGCTGCAAGCTCTAGTTCTAAAATTATAGGATTTAATGTAAGAGCTGACTCTAAAGCCAAAAAACTTATAGAGTCTAACAACCAAGAGTTATTTTATTTTAGTATCATATATGAACTTATTGATCTTGTTAAACAACAATTGTCAGGATTACTTGACCCTGAAGTTAAAGAAGAGATTATTGGAATAGCAGAAGTTAAAGATGTATTTAGATCTTCAAAAATTGGAGCTATAGCTGGCTCTATAGTCAGTGAAGGAACTGTTCAGAAAGACCAGCCTATTAGAGTTTTAAGAAATAATGTAGTAATTTATGAAGGTGAATTAGAGTCATTAAGAAGATTTAAAGAAGATGTTAAAGAAGTAAAAAGTGGAACTGAGTGCGGTATTGGAGTCAAAGATTACAATGACATCAAACCAGGTGACCAGGTAGAAGTATTTAGAAGAACTGAGATTGAGCGTACGGTCCAGTAATAATTATGACGAATAGACTTTTGAAGGTACAAGATTTACTCCATAAAGAAATAGCTCTATTGCTGATAAAAGATATCCAAAATCCTATTATAAAATCTGTAACTATCTCTGAGGTTAAAGTAAGCAAAGATTTAAGATACTCGGAAATTTACTTCACATCGCTGAGCAAAGATAATGAAAAGATTGGTATTGAGTTAAATAAAGCATCTGGATTCATAAGAAAACAATTATCTAAGAGCATCCATTTAAAACGGTTGCCGTCAATAAGATTTACCTATGACGATACTGCTGAGCGTAGTGAAAGAATTGAAAATATTCTAAAAAGTGATTCTGAAATATAAGTTATGATTCATGGGACTCTACTTTTAGATAAACCTAAAAATATTACATCTAATAGAGCGTTAAGTATTATCAAGAGAGAATTATCTGTGAAAAAAGCAGGGATAGTTGGAATCCTTGATCCTTTAGCATCTGGTATGTTACCAATTGTTTTAAATGAAGGCACGAAATTAGCAAAATATGTTGAATCTTATGAAAAAGAATATCAAGCGATAGCAAAATTAGGATTAATTAGCACGACAGGTGATGGGGAAGGGGATATCACAAGAACTCAAAAAAATAATCCATTTAAGCTGACAAATATATTTATTCAAGGAGTGCTTAAAAGTTTCATAGGCAAACAAAAACAAATTCCTCCAATGCATAGTGGTCTTAAAGTGAATGGAGTTAAATTATATGATTTGGCAAGAAAAGGAATAAGTATAGAACGGAATGCCAGAGAGATTAATATCATCGACATAAAATTAGTGTCATACAAAGACGACGAGTTATGCTTAAATATTATTTGTAGTAAAGGTACTTATATACGAACCCTTGTTGAAATGATTGGTGAAAAACTTAATACTGGGGCATATACAAAAGATCTCAGAAGACTACGTATTGGACATTTTTTAGAAAATCAGATGGTTACGTTAGATGATTTATCTAATAATATTGAAAATATAATACACATTAATGACATGTTAAGTCATGTAAAGTCAGCAATAATAAATGAATTTGAAACCTTGAAAATTAATAGTGGACAGCCTATTTCAACAACTTACAGTGAGAATTATGATGAAATTGCTATTAAAGATAAAGAAAATAATCTTTTAGGTATAGGAAGAGTAGTTAATGGTTATATTTACCCTAAAAGATTAATAAACTTTAATAAATAAAGGATTGTATTACTACAAACAGATGATAGAATAACTGTCATTAATGGAGAAGTTTATGGCTTTGGACAATAGTGTCAAAGAAGAGATAGTAAAAAAATATGGGAAATCCGCGAATGATTGCGGTTCTAGTGAAGTTCAAATTGCATTGCTTACGGCAAATATCAATAGTTTATCAGACCATTTTTCGAAAAACTCAAAAGATGTCCATTCTAAGCGTGGACTACTCAAAATGGTCATGAAAAGAAGGTCTCTAAT
>JAQWOB010000025.1 GCA_029246085.1 Gammaproteobacteria bacterium | reverse complement strand
CTGAAGAATTATTGAATAAGTTGGTAGTGGTTATTGTTAACTTATTACCAAGAGAAATGAAATTTGGTACATCAAATGGAATGATGCTAGCAACACAAAATGATGGGGATATCATTGTCTTGCAACCAGAAAAAGATGTTATGCCTGGCGCCAAGATTAGCTAATGTCTGATAATACTTTATTAGTAGAAAAAATCTTAACAGCACTACCGCAGCTTCAATGCAAAAAGTGTACTTATGAAGATTGCCTGTCTTATGCACAAGCCGTTATCTCAGATAATGAAGATTTGAATAAATGTGAACCTGGTGGTATCCATACTGAAAAGCAATTAAAAAATATATTAAAAAATAATGATTCTATTAAAGAAAATAAAATTAAAAATTATCAGATAGCTGAAATAAGAGTAGAAGAGTGTATAGGATGCACTATTTGTATAAAAGTTTGCCCTGTAGATGCAATAATTGGAGCAAGACATCAAAAGCATTATATATTAAATGACCAGTGTAATGGTTGCGAATTATGCATCAGCCAATGTCCAGTAGATTGCATGGAAATGCAACAATATGAGGATAATAAAGATTGGGTCTGGCCAGGTATACAAGCTGATATATCCAAAGCTTATTATAATAATAAAAATATAAGATTAAACAAAATTAAAGAAGCAAAAAAAATAGCTCGAGAAAGTACAAAAAAATCTCATAAAATAAAGACTTATATTCAAGATGTTGTCTCTAGAGAAAAATCTAAGAATAATAAAGTAAAAGAATATGAATAAAAAAAAGATTATATCAATCTTTGAAATTCTTCAGGCTAATGATCCTGAGCCAGTAACAGAACTCTATTATAAAACAACTTTTCAATTACTCATTGCTGTAATTCTATCTGCGCAAGCTACAGATAAAAGTGTAAATGCAGCAACTTCTAAATTATATAAAATTGCTGGAACTCCTGAAAAAATTATTAAATTAGGGGAAGATAAATTAAAATTTTATATTAAAACTATCGGTCTATATAATGCTAAAGCTAAAAATGTAATTCTTACATGCAAAATGCTAATAGAAGATTTTAATAATAAAATACCTCAAGACAGAGAGGATTTACAAAAGCTTCCAGGGGTTGGAAGAAAGACTGCAAATGTTGTTCTGAATAATGCATTTGGGCAACCAACAATAGGTGTCGACACTCATGTCTTCCGTGTATCAAATCGTCTAGGATTAGCTCCAGGCAATAATGTATCCCAGGTTGAAAAAGGTCTTGAGAAAAATATTCCTGATAATTTTAAATTGCATGCCCATCACTGGCTAATTATCTTAGGCAGATATACTTGTATGGCCAGAAAGCCATTATGTTATAAATGTAAAGTTACTGAATTATGTGATTATAAAAACAAAAATCTAAAAGAATAGACTCCTCTACTTTTCCTTTTTTATAATTCTCCATAATCTATCCATCTCTTCTGGATTTGCATATGTCATTTCTTCTTTTTTTAATAATGCTTTAACCTCATCAAATCTCTTTTTAAATTTAATATTGGCAAGCTCCAGAACTTCTTCTGGGTCGCAATCTAGATGTCTCGTAAGACATAGAAATGTAAAAAATAAATCCCCAAGCTCTTCATTAATAGCTTCTTTATCATTATTCTCAATAGCCTCTTCTACCTCAGTAGTCTCTTCTTTCAGCTTTGATATAACTCCTTCAATTTCTAGCCAGTCAAGGCCAATATCCTTTGCTTTTAATTGTAATTCTAATGATTTTTTAAATATATTTTTATTGCTCATAATTATTAATACTATTTCTTTTGATTAAGTATATCTTTTTTGTGAAAAATAACTAAATAATCATGTAATATTAGCAGATGGAACAAAATAAAATCTCAGATTTAACTAAGTGGGTAAAGAAATATTATCCGCAAGATTTTACTATTGAGAAAGCCTCTGAAGATGCAAGCTTTAGATCATACTATAGAGTTATATCTCAAGGAGATACCAAAATTATAATGGATGCTCCGCCACCACATGAGCCTTTAACTTCATTTCTTGATGTAACAAAAAGATTAGTATTGGCTAAAATTAATGTGCCAATTATATATGAGGTTGATGAATCCAAAGGTTACATTTTAATGTCGGATTTAGGTAAAAATAATTATCTTGATGCGCTTAATAAAGAAACTGTTTATTGCCTATATACAGATGCAATAGATGTTATATGTAGAATACAAAACGAGGCTAGTAGCAAAGGACTTGAAGTATTTGATATGAATACACAAATAAAAGAAATGGATTTATTTAAAGACTGGTTTTTAGAAAAACATTTGAAAATGAATCTTAATCAAGATCAGTCTATATATTTAAAAGATTTTAACGAAATTTTAGCAAGCCATATATCAAAAATACCAACAACATTTATTCATAGAGATTTTCATTCTAGAAATTTAATGGTCACCGATAAGAATAACCCTGGAATTTTAGATTATCAAGATGCCATGATAGGTCCAATGACATATGATTTAGTTTCTCTATTAAAAGATTGTTATGTTAAATGGGATAATGAATTAGTTTATAA
>JAQWOB010000022.1 GCA_029246085.1 Gammaproteobacteria bacterium | reverse complement strand
TTTAAACTTATATGGTAATGCAGGTCTATGCATATCATCTATAAAGTTATTAACTAATAATCTATGTGCCTTATGCTCATTAATGTTTGACATCTCGCATCTGCCCGCACCTACGCATGACATTGCTGTTCTAACGCATGGTCCAGCTCCACCCAAATCAAATCCATACTCATTAATTTCATCGAAAAAATGCTGAGTAGCATCTGAAGTAGAACCAATAAACATTATATTTCCAGTTTGACCATGAAATGTAACTAACCCTGAGCCATATTTTTCCCAACTGTCAGCCATTTTTCTAAGTATATCTGTTGTGTAAAAGTTCCCTGCAGGTGGTTGTACACGTAATGTATGAAATTCTTTAGACTTAGGGAAAGCGTCGCCCACTTCTGAGAAACGAGGTATAATACCACCACCATAGCCATAAACACTTACTGTTCCGCCTTTCCAGTAGCCTTTTCTTGTCTCATATGAATGTTCTAATTGACCCAATAGGTCATTAGTCATCTCATTAATTCTTTTTTCAGGGTGAGTATCTCTTAATCTCTTGATGCCACTAATAAAACTAGGCCATGGCCCGTTTTCTAGCTCATCAAGCATTGGCGTATCGTGTTTTTTCAATGTCTAGCTCCCTGTTTATCTATTATATAATCTTTATTATATTATCATTATTTACTAATATATGTCTATGGATAAACAATATAGCATTTATTTAAAATGACTTACAAGTACTAAATAGGCATAAATCTAATGAATATACTTGAAAATACCAGAACTAATTATAAACGCTGGGCTGATAAAAAACTACAGGGTTTTTCTAATAAATTAGATGATTTAATTGTGGAAATAAATAATCCCAATTCTGTTAGTAAGTCAGAAAAAAATATTATACTTAAAACTATTAAGCAGCATAATATTGTATTTTTCCAAATTAATAAGGGCACTATTAATCTAAAATCATCTATTAAAACATTAGCGTCACAGGTAGGACTTGGTAATTATGAAGTAGACTCCAAGTCAGATAATGATGGTCTGACCGAAATAAAAATTCATAATAGTATGAAACCAAGTGCTGAATATATTCCTTATACAGACAAACAACTAAATTGGCATACAGATGGATATTATAATAATGAGAACAACCTTATATTATCATGGTTGCTATTTTGCAAAAGCCAATCTGAAAATGGTGGAATGAATAAATATATGGATCATGAAATTGCATATATATTATTTAATAAAAGTTTTGATAATATTGGTGACTTAATGTTGCATAATGCATATAGAATACCCGAGAATGAATTAACTGGAAGAAAGGCGATCGATAATGCAATATTCTCGTTTATCAAAAATAAATTATATATGAAGTTTAGTATGAGAGAAAAAAATATTATATGGAACAATAAATCTAAAGAAGCTGCAAATAATCTAAAAGATATTATTAATAGCTCTAAAAAATATCATATATCACATAAATTTTCAGAAGGACAAGGAGTGATAACAAATAATATTATCCATATGCGCACATCGTTTACAAATTTGGAAAAAAAGAATAGGCTCCTATATAGGTTAAGATCTAAAAAAAGGATGGAAACTTAATGTTATATTTGAGCAGCGTATTAATAGATGAAAAAGATATTGAAACTTTTGATGAGCTATTGGAAGTAATAAAGATTAGAGCCAAAGATGGCGAGATATTCATAAAAATTGATTTAAAGCCGCCATTCCCTGATACACCTGAAAACTGGGAAGACAAAATTGAATCAGCTTTCAGTAGTTATATTAAATAATATGTGGGAAGAAGAAGAGAAACATGAAGAAAAATCAACTATGGTTGATGTTGCATTTAAAATACAATGCAAAACATTGCCATATGATCATATCTCAGAATTATCAAATGCTATAACAAAATTAGTTCCATGGATGCTAGAAAATGATCTGGCTGGAGTGCATACGCTACATGGACCAGATTTTGGAAATGGCTGGGTTAGATCAGAAAATGATGAAATTTTTTTATCTAAACGGACAAGATTAATATTAAGAATTCCTAAAGTAAATGTTGATAAGATAAAGTCATTAGAAGGCTCTACTATAAATGTTTTAAATAATGATATACAGATTGGAAAATCTATTGTGAAACCATTTCTTGTTGTAAGAGATTTGATTTGTAGATCTGTATTATGTAATCCAAACCAAACAGAAGAAAATTTTTTATTTGAAATTAAAGAGAAACTGAGCACCCATGGAATATCCATTAAAAAAGCTATATGCGGCAAAGCCAAAAGTATTCAGCTCGAAGGACAAGATCAGTTTACGAGAAGCCTGATGATTGCAGATTTGCCCAAAGACCACTCTATATTGCTACAAGATATAGGCATTGGAGACGGTAGGATTTATGGGTGTGGCATCTTATTGCCTCATAAATCAATAGATGCAGTTGCAAACTTCAAAGAAGACTAACTATTAGTTAAAATCGATATGGACATATTTCGTTGAGTATATTAGAATTTTCACATATATAAAAAAGGATTAGATGGAGTTTCAAATGAAAGTAGAGGTAAATGGTAAAGTAATCGAAACAAGTGAAACAGGTTTTCTTATAAAACTAGAAGATTGGAACGAAGATATAGCTAAGGTTATTGCAGTTCAAGAAGAAGTAGAATTAACTGAGAGACACTGGGATGTCATTAATTATCTTAGAGATGAATTTATAAACAATAAAGAAAACCAGCCTAACACCAGGCATATGGTTAAAGACCTAGGTAAACTATGGGGTGAAAAAATAGATACTAAAACATTATTTGATTTATTCCCTGGCAATCCTAGCAAACAAGCTGGTAGAATAGGTGGCTTGCCAGAAAGTCGAAGAAAAGGTGGATATTAAATGAGTGATATTAAAAAATTAGAAGAAGAAAGAAAAACTATAATTGCAACATTATTAAGAATTCAAAAAGAGTTTATGGAACTTGAAAGAAAAAGTGGAGTAACAGAAAAAGATATTCACTTAAATCCAGTTGGCATTATAAAAGAATATAAAGAACAACATGAAAAACTAGCTAACCGTCTAGTAGATATTGCTCATGAACTAAAGGGGTCTATAAGAACATAATGGATAATGAATATTTTACTAAAGTAACAGAATTAGAAGAGATGAATGTCTCTGATGAATATATTATAGGATGGCAAGAAGGTTATCAAAGTAGCCCTAAAGTTGAAGAACAAAGAGTAACAGATGCCTATGAAGCTGGCTATGAAGATGGCGAAAATAAAAATATTGATAATGCAGCTAATTTCAAAAAATAATTTTATTTTCTGTTTAACGATTCATAAACTTCTGTAAATTTCTTACAAATCTCGACAGCATCTATATCAACTATCTGATCCATAACCCATTTATTTGTCTGGCTTGAGCCCATAGCATCTTGAATTTTTTTTGCTAAGTGTCGAAAAATTGAATAATTACCAGATGATTTAGTAAATTCATATTGGGAGTACTCTTCTGACCGAATGTTAAGAGTATTAATATAACCTTCTCTATAATTTCCATCACCAAACAAATCTTCACAATTTTCCTGCATTATTCGTGCTGATTGCCGTCCAAGATTATTCATTACAGATATACGATAATCATCTGCTTTCTTATCCTGATACAAAAGTCTATCAGCTAAATGCACTTGGAAAGACATGAATTCTACAATAACCGTAATACGTTGATGGTCTGAAGAATAATCAAAATCATCACCATGAAGATTTCGTGCTTTATCAAGCGATAACTTCCAGCCGATATATGACAGAGCGCTTGCGATATCTTCGCTAGTCTTTTCACGTTTGACAGTCTTAGACCAGTTACTTTTAATTCTTATAGCCATAACTAAATTATCTTCAATATATATTCGTTATATTTTATACTATACACTCAACACACAAGAATATAAATAAAGAGAGATTAGCAATTGGATATTCAACTAGACAAAAGATTGATGGAGGCTAAGCCTGGTAGCTTTATTTTTGAATTTACCAATAGTATTTCAAGTGCAAATTGCAAAGACATAATCAATAGATTCGAATCATCTGAGTCTGATCATTATCAAGGAAGAGTCGGGCAGACGTTTGAAGAAAATGTAGATGTTAAAAAATCGACTGATATGGTTATAAGCGGGAAAGATAGCTGGAAAGATATTGATGAATTACTATTTACAAGTCTGGCAAAAGCATTAAGTGGAGTAAAAAAACAATTTGATTTTTTCACAGGGCCTTTTAAAGATATCGGCTATGCAGTTCAAAGAACAAAACCAGGAGAATTTTTTCACTGGCATGTTGATAGCGGAAGTCATCAATTCAGCGATAGACAATTAGTTGCTATTTGGTATTTAAATGATGTCGTAGGCCCAGGTGGAGAAACAGAATTCTTAAACCAAGATGTAAAAATTAAACCTGAAGCTGGTAAACTAATTTTGTTTCCTCCTTTTTGGACTCATGAACATCGTGGTGTTACACTCAAAAAAGGTATTAAATATATTGCAACGACCTGGGTAGTCTTCAAATAATGTCATCAAAAGATAACTTAACGCCGGCAGAGCTCATGAAGTCAGTTCTCCAGAGAATAGCTACTGGCCCAGAGTTAAGTAAAAATATTACGCGTGAAGAAGCTAAAGCAGCAATGTCAGCAATACTAAATGAAGAAATCAGCGATGTTCGTTCTGCTATTTTTTTAATTGCTCTGAGAATGAAAAGAGAAACCCTTGATGAAAATTTAGGCGTTCATGATGCCATGATAGATTCTGTCAAAAAAATGGATGTCAATGTTGATGATCTTGTAAACATTGCTGACCCTTATGATGGATTTACAAGAAATATTCCATCTTCAGCTTATATATTGCCTATACTAGCAGAACTTGGGATACCGGCTATTTCTCAAGGTGTCATGACTGTTGGCCCAAAATTTGGTTGCACTCATCATGCTATTTTTAAACTTTTAGGGCTGAATGTCTACTCTACTCATGAACAAGTAATAGAAAGATTGGAAAACAAAGATATCGGCTGGGGCTATATGGATCAAAAAATATTTTCTCCTAAGCTTAATAATTTAATGGATTTAAGAACAGAAATAATTAAAAGACCAGTGGTTACAACAATAGAAGTTTTGGCTAATCCGTTGATATCAAAAAGAAATCATTTTGTAACAGGTTATGTCCATAAACCATACCCTCCTATTTATTTAATGCTTGCCAGAAATGCAAAGTTTGATACTTCGATTATTATACGCGGTACAGAAGGTGGTGTCATACCCTCTTTAAGACAAAAGGCGAATGCTTTTTTTTACAAAAATATATCAGATGAAAATGAATTAGTAGAAATAAACCCTGAGATAGATTTAAGCATTAGCCAAGAAGTTAGAGCTGTTAAAATACCAGATTCTATAGTCAAGACTGCTTCAAATGATAAAATTGAAACAAAAGTAAACCCAATAGATTTAGCTAAAGAATCTCTAAAGATGGGAATGGATGCATTGTCAGGAACCGAAGGGGCTATGAGTGACTGTATTTTATATGGTGCAACAATTATTTTAAGCCATGTTACTAATAATAGTATTCAATCGTGTGTGAAAGAAATTAAACAAGTATTAGATTCAGGTAGCGCATTGAAGCGTTTCAAAAAATAAAATGGCTAAACTTAAACTTGCAAATGTGGATGATATAGTGAATGGTGAAATGATACAATCAACCATCAATAATAAAAATTATTTAATTGCTAAAATTGATAATACTATTTATGTAACATCTGATATGTGTACTCATGAAGATGCTGAACTTACGATGGGTTGTCTTGATGGAACCAAAGTAAAGTGCCCACTACATGGAAGTTTTTTTGACCTCACTTCCGGTAAAGCTTTGAATGAGCCAGCTGAGGACCCAATTATAATATATAAAACAGAAATAAAAAATAATCAGATTTTTATAGATGACTAATATATCTAATGTAGAGAAAGATAATGATGGATTTTTATTAGACCCGTCAGACTGGAATACCCTTCTTGCAGAAACAATTGCGGAAGAGTTTGATATCCCTTTGGAGAAAGAACACTGGATTATTATAGAATTTATTAGATATTACTTTGATAAATATCAAAAGGTTCCAGAGCTCAGAGAGCTACTAAAATCTTTTAAAAAAGAATATGGTGAAAATAAGTCAACAAGAAAATATATTTATAAATTATTTCCCTATGGTTATGGCCAGCAAGCTTGTAAAATTGCAGGGATGAGACAACCAAAAAAACTCTGGTTAGATATGTGATCATGAATACTGATATAAAAAATAACTTTGACTGGAACTGCAAACACACATGGAAGCAATCTGCTATAAATACATTATGGTGTCTAGTTGGATGCAGTTTTGGCGACATGATGACTATATATTACTTTCAAGTAAATGAAATTCCATGGTCTACATTTTCAATAATGGCTTTAGCAATGTTTAATGGAATAGTTTCAAGTATAATTCTTGAGACAATTATTTTATTAAAACAAATGAAACTTATGCCAGCATTAAAAACAGCTTTTGGCATGAGCCTTATTTCAATGATAAGTATGGAGCTTGCCATGAACATTGTAGATGTTTTATTTACTGGAGGAGCTAAAATAACTATCTATGTAATTCCATTAATGCTTATTGCTGGCTTCTTAACTCCATGGCCATATAATTATTGGAGATTAAAAAAGTTTGGTGTGGGTTGTTGCGGTTAATTAATCTGAGAAGTTAGAACTTTAGTCACTGCACTTTCAATATTATTCTTAAAATTTTCAATGATATTTCTAAAATAAGATTCAAAAACAACTATAGGGATTGCTACTGATAAGCCTACTGCGGTAGTCAATAAAGCTTCCCATATACCACCTGATAAAACAGATGGGTCAACATTTTTTCCAGCCATTTCCATTTGTTGAAATGCTTCAATCATTCCAAAAACTGTCCCAAGTAATCCTAGTAAAGGAGCAATAGTTGCAATTACTTGCAAGCTATTAAGATTTGAACTGTAATAATTTATTCTCTCATCAGAAAGCCTTACAATCTCTTCGCGAATATCGCTCTCAAGTTTTACTGTTAATTTTTTATGCTTAAGTAACTGATACATGGCAAAGGAAATAACTTCACTTTCAGGATCACTAATTTTATTAATTGACTCATAAGCATCATCATGTTTATTTTCAAGCCATACCTTTACACTTCTAGCTGTACGATCAGATTTAAAAAAATTGACTCCATAAAAAACATGTAGCTTATAAAAAATAATTGCAGTTGCATATACAGATAATGCTAGCAATATATATACTATTGGGCCACCAAGATTTAAAAGTGAATTAGCTTCCATAAAATTTTTCCATGTGCTTATATTTTAGAGGAATTATATTTAATATCATCCCCTAAATCATATCATTTAATACCCCTTCTGATTAATCCAAAAGGGGTAAAATACATATTGTAATCAAAAGTCGTAAATTAATGATCCCCAAAAACTTCTTCCAGGCTCATCTACGCGATCAGCTGTAGCATCTAAAGAATTTGTACTATTTAAGTGTGTGGCATATCTTTTATCAGTTAAGTTACTAATACCCATTGTAAATCTAATATTTGGAGTGGGCTCAAAACCTGCATATAGATCATAAACGGTATAACCGCCTGTTCTGCCAGTATCAAGAACTCTTGAGTCAAAACGATCTTGGGTATCAGCAAAATTAGCTCTTAAGCCATAATTAACTGAACCTGTCTGATATTCCAATGAAATATCACCAGACAAAGGCATCATTTGAGCTAATGGTCTGTTTTGCGTATCATCATCACCATGTGTGTAATTTAAATTGAATATAGTTTTTATATTAGAGGTAAGATCTTTTTGAGCGGTAAGCTCATACCCCCAAATAGTTGCATCTATATTCTTATATATTCTGGCATCATTAATGGTGTTATCATATGTTCCATCAGAAGCTCTGTAAGTTGTAATATAATCACTGATATCATTAAGATATAAAGACCCATTTACATGACTTCCCATAAACATATTTTCAAAACCTATCTCTAATATAGTATGTACCTCTGAATTAAGATTTGGATTACCAATATGTCTTAGTCTGTATTTCCCAGCCATAGCCATAGAGGTTTTAGCATTAAATAACTCTGTTGCGTCAGGCGTTCTTTCATTTCTACTAAGAGAAATATAGGCGCTAGACATTGGCCCATAATCTTTTGTATATCTTAAGAATCCACTAAAGTTACTAAAATCTCTTTTGCCCGCAGTAACTGTTCCAGAATAATGAGCTGTATACAAACTATTAGCTGTTACTTGTGCCATATGCGCGGAACCAGGATCATCTGCCGCTCTAGTCGCATCTGTTTCAACTCTATCAAGTCTTAAACCATATGACATTGTAGTTTGATCTGAGATTTTATTATCTTTTTCTAAAAATAAGCCTAGCTTAGCTATCTCTGCGCCAGGCCATAGATATGCAAGATGTCTTTCTGTCCCAGAAATAACCATATTTTGTTCAGCATCTCTAGTATTATGCTCATAGTCGACACCCACTTTCATGCCATTATCTGTAGCTCCTATGATTCTTCCACCGTATGTATCAGAAGCCGCTGGAGTCTTCATAGAATCTACACTTCGCATTGTGTAGTTATCCATTAAATGATCCATATCAGAATTATATAACTCGACCTTCATTGAAGAGAATGGACCAAATTGAGTAACCCGATGATATTTCAAATTATAAATATCCGTATAACTATATACAATATCCATCGGTAGACCGGCAAAACCAATATTTTCCTGTGAATTATTGGTATATGTAAACTCTAGCTTCGAGCCATCGTCTAGCCTTTTACCAATTATTGCTGCATAGTTGCTAGTCTCATACTCAGTAAGTGGTTTTAAACCAGTTCCTGTTTCATAATTACCAGCTTCAGAGTAAGAACCATTGATTCTAAAGTAAGCTTGACCTAATCCTAAAGTGAAATCACCTATAGTTGTTTTAGCTTCTGCATTTGAATCAAATGTTTGACCAATTTTAAATTTATAGGCATTTGCTTGAGAAAGAGGTTCAGTTACACGCTCGTATCTAACTACTCCGCCAGGGCCACCCGCACCATAGAGCACGGATTGAGATCCTTTAATCACGGTAATAGAATCATAGTTTTCAATATTTACATATGTTGATGCTGGGTCCATTTTTGACGAACAAGCTCCATATACAATTGCACCATCTATAGAAGAATTAAGTCGTTGATCACTCTGTCCTCTAATTACTGGATCTAGACCATGTCCGCCTCTCCTAATAGTACTAATGCCATTTATAGACTTTAATAAATCTCCACCATCTATTGCATTTTTAGTGTTTATATCTTCTATGGCTTGATTCGTTAAATCCTGCGTATTCAAAACTGGTGCTGATATCTGAATGTCAGTTAAGTCTTCTGCATAAAGATTACTAAAGGCAGCCAGCAAGATTAATAGTATACTTTTATTTGTTTTCATAGCTCCTCCACTATAAAAGTTAGTTTAATTAAAATAATTTTTAACTAAACAGTCGGAGGTGCTCTAGGTAGGACTAGAGTGAACTTAGATGTGGCAAAAGAATGACTTTTAAGTTCTATATAAAGATTTAATAATGTTGGAACATTATTATAGTCAGAGTGAGTAATAATATTTATATCATCAAAGAAATAAACGCAACTATCACAATGTAAAAAATAATCTGTACTTGTCGTATTATCTTGCCCAAACTTACAAATGAAATTTGTCTTATTATTATCAGTTAAAAGGTTTGCGCCTGCATTAAGCGGTGCAATTAAGACTGCTAAAAATATAAAGATTAAACGAATATTTAGAGATATTTTTTTCATTATTAAAAAGAATACTAAAGGTAAGGAGTTTTTTCAAGAGTATATTTCAAACAAATAGAAAGCCCATAATTTTATCTTATGAGCTTTCATTGAGGTTATGAAATCTTAGTGGGACATCTTACTTAAGGGAGAGATTAAGAATAGTTCTCTTAAGCTTGATGTCCCCTTTTATTTTCCACCGGAGAGATGAAAATTAAAAATCGAATTTTACTCCTGCCATTACTGATAATGGTTTATTTGGACGTTTACCATACTCATGCTCTGAAGCCACGATGACTTTGTCGAATAAGTTGTCTACGTTCAAAAATAATCTTGCATCTTTAATTCCATTTGAATTAATAGCGACATTCATGCCAGCGTGTAAGTCAAATATAAATGCTTTACCAGTTCTGTAAGTATTTGCATCATTAGTAAAGGTATCATCATGATACTTAGCGCCTAGAGCAATGCTCCAGTCGTTAGTTTCCATACCCATTGATGTATACAGTTGGAAATCAGGCACATAAGCAATTGATTTTCCATTGATTGTAAGGTTTTGACCCGTATATTCAGAACTTTGTAACATACCACTAACCATTAATGGATATCTTACTGAACTAGTTGCCGCCATTCCTTTCATTTGAGGAGCAGCAAACATATTGTTAAGTCTGTATTGGAATTCAATTCCTTCAACTTCCGCAGAACCTTTGTTAGTAGTAGTTCCTGTTGAACCAGTACAACCATTCGCTACTAAGCATGTTTCTATTAATTGACTGTAGTCATTATAGAAAGCAATAACTTCAAAGAAACTATTATTAGTTTGTTTTCTGTAACCAAGTTCATAGTTATCAGATTTTTCAGGCTCAATTGAAGCACTTGATCCTGCATCTACAGGACTGTGACCTTCACTAAAACCAACAAACATAGTTTGACCGCCACCCATATTATAAATAGTGGATGCAGCCATCATAGTTGCTGAGTCAGATACATCTTGCTTAGAGTTACCTGGGTTAGAATTTATACCGTCATTTTTTTCAGTATCTTCATAACGAATACCCAGAGTATGAGTAAATGCACCTGCTGAGATAACATCTTTTAAATGCCAAGATGATGCATCAGTATCTTTAAGTTCAGCGTCAGCAAATCTAGTACTATCATTACCGTGTTCTGATAATAAGCTCATAGCACCATTGGCACCTTGAGTCCATCTTTGGCTAAATCCGCTATCAGCTCTAGATCTATAATCTTTATGACGTCTGTATCCATACTCAAGAGCATGATTACCGATATCATGATTGATTACAAATTGATAACCAGTCATACCGTAGTCACGATGACCCATCGATCTTTTGATATACTCGCCATTAACCATAGCTGTTTGGTTTGTTAAGATATTACATGCTCTTAACTCAGCGCCGGAATCCCCAGCACAGTTACCTGCAAGATCAAGTGCTGAATGTTCAACTTCAACATTATTAGTGTTAGCACCATCGGCATCGGGATCTATATACATTAGACCACTTTTACCCCAAATACGAGAGTATCTAGTTTTATAAAGTTTTTGTGTAATCTTCATATTAGCTGAAGGTTGCATAGTATGAGTAAAGATATATCTATGATAATCATTATCCATTTGATCTATTGAAGACGGTGCATATCGTTGATATGGATCGGCTGCAAAATCTACACCTGTTAAACCAATATATGTTTCATTAGATGTTTCAGATGTATTTGAACTCATTATTTCAAAAGTCTGATTCCATGAACTATTTGATGGAGTATAGCTGAACTTCACTAAGTCCGTTTGTTTATCAAAACCTGAATCAGAGTTACCACCAGTTCCTTTGATATTCTTATAGCCATCAGCTCTGTAGTCATGATATTCAAAAACATAACCCATTGATCCAATATTCCCACCATAGTATGTGTGATTTCTAGAGAAACCATCAGCACCTAAAGTAGCAGAATAATGTCCTTCAGTTCCAGTAGTTGGAATAGAACGAGATAAAAAGTTAATTGTACCAGCAGTAGTTCTTGGTCCATTACCAATTGCTGCGGCACCTTTTAACACTTCAACACCTTCCATACGACCAACGTCTGGGAAGAAGTACATGCTTCCGTTAGAATAAATAGCAGGACCTTGTGGTACGCCATCTTCTAGAATGTTAATTTTTGTTGTTCTTAGGGCGCTTGTTCCACGCATACCTAAGTTTGTTCTAAGACCGTAACCGTCCTCAGTTTGAGAATATACACCCGGAATTCGTCTTAAGACTCTTTCCGCATCTGTATAGCCCATCTCTTTCATTTCATCGTCACCGATAAAATGAGCTGAACCAGCTTGTTGTGTTTCGTCTTGTGAACCAAATACACTAACTGGACTCATTTCTTCTGCATAGATTGGCGCACTGATAACCATCAGCGAAGCAATCATATATGCTTTAAAATGTGCTTTGTTCATTATTATTTTCCTCATTTATATATAAATAACGCCAATACCCATAGCTCCCATAGCTATAGATACAAACAATTGAGGCCATTATATGCGAATGATTCTCATTTGTAAACACGAATGATTCTTATTCTTGTATATATGATGGTAAAATATGACATAAGATGAGATTTTATATAGAATTACTGCTTAAACGAGAGATAAAATGACTAAAATAAGCTTAACACCAATAATAGACGTAGTATTCATACTGCTTATATTCTTCATGTTGGCTACAAATTTCCAATCATTTAACAAGACTGAGATTAAAATATCAAATGAAACTGCGAGTGTCTCGCAGAGTGATAAAAAGATTTTTTTAATTGAATTTAATAAGAATAGTGAGTTTAAGCTAAACGGCACAACAGCCAGCCTAGATTCTATAAAATCAGATATTATATCTAGCAAAAATAATGGCGATGACTTTGTTGTCATAACTAAGCCATTAGAAGGTGCAGACGTTCAACTTATACTCAGTGTGTTAGCAAACTTAAAATCTAGCAATATAGAGAATGTCACATTAGGTGTTAGTAAAGATACTGCCACTACAAATGATGCGTATAACAATAAAAGGAAATCTGTAAAGGTCCCGCTTCTGAGGAAGCAATAATTCATTATGAAAATAAAAATTAAAAATAAGATTATAGGAAATGAGGATAACTTGCTCCCTCTCGTTAATATCATATTCTTGTTATTAATATTTTTTATGCTAGCTGGAGTGATAGCAAAACAAAAAGAACTTCATAATGTAAATCTTGCCTCTGCAACTATTGAGGAATATATTGAGAAAGATAAAAATACCTTATTTATTAATGCTGATGGATCTTTAACTTTAAATGATCAGTCAATTGACAAATCTTTGCTTAAAGAAAAGTTGATGTTGCTCAAAACAGATAATATTTTAATAGCAGCTGATGGATCTCTAGATTCTAGCTTATTAAATAAGATTCTTTTAATTTTAAGTGATAGTTCAGTTAAAAATGTCACCTTACTCTCTAATACAAATGAATGAAATATCAAAATTAAATAAGTATTTAGTAATTGCATTTATTATGCATTTATTTTTTTTATTTACACTTACTTCTCCGCAAACAGTAGATGATATTACCACTATTGGTGAAACTGGAATGACAATACAGATGATGGTATTAAAAAAAAGCGATGAAGTTTATGATGAAAGCCTAGCTTCTGAAGAAATAAGGAATACAACAGAGGATTCAGAAAAAGATCAAGAAATGTTAATGGATAATAGAGAGGTTGGAGAAGAATCAAAATATACTTACGATACTTACTATGGAAAAATTAGACAAATAATAGATGGTAATAAAAAATATCCTTTATTATCTCGTCAAAGAAAACAAGAAGGGACACCTATAGTAATGTTTACAATATTAAAAAATGGAGTAGTGACTAACTTAAGTATTAAATCATCAGGACACCGTTCTTTAGATAGAGAAGCAAGAAGAATGATTTTAATATCATCTCCATTTCCAAAAATTCCTGACTCCGTTAATGAATCATCTATTTCATTAACAATTCCAATTAACTTTAGATTAAAAAATAATTAATCAGTTTTATACCAATTTAATTTTTCCCTCAATGTCACAACATGTCCTA
The DNA here is from genome assembly GCA_029246085.1 of Gammaproteobacteria bacterium. GTDB lineage: Bacteria > Pseudomonadota > Gammaproteobacteria. The sequence continues at coordinate 3,242 of JAQWOB010000022.1, read as the reverse complement.
TTATAAATATTGTGGGAGCACTGGGTTTTTCTTTTTCTACTAAATTATTCATTTCATCAACTGTTGATGTATATACTTTTTGATTCCGGGTAGTCCCTTGTTCTACTAGAGCACATGGTGTTTTTGGATCTAGCCCAAATTTTATAAGTTGTGAACAAATAATATTAATAGAAACAAGACCCATATAAAACACAATAGTTTGATTAGGCTGTATTAACTTTTCCCAGTTTAAATCTAATTTTCCTTTCTTAAGATGGCCAGTTACAAATATACATGATTGAGCATGATCTCTATGCGTAAGAGGAATACCGCTATATGCTGAACATCCGCTAGCGCTTGTTATTCCTGGAACAACCTGAAAAGAAATATTATTATCTACTAACGAATCAATCTCTTCACCGCCCCTCCCAAAAATAAAAGGGTCTCCGCCCTTTAATCTTAGAACTCTTTTACCTTCTTTGGCATATTTAACAAGTAATGCATTAATCTCCTCTTGTCTGACCGTATGATTATCTCTTTGTTTACCTACATATATTTTTTCCGCATCTCTTCTAATTAAATCAATTATTGACGGGTGAACCAATCTATCATACAGGGCAACATCTGCTTGTTGCATTAAACGAAGCGCCCTAAAAGTTAATAAATCTGGATCTCCAGGTCCCGCTCCAACCAGATAAACCTCTCCTTCGCCTTTTTTCTGTTCATCAAAATTATCAATTTCTATATTTAAAAATTTTACAGCTTCTTCGTCTTGGCCACTTAAAACTAATTCTAAAAATTTACCATTTAGCATTTGCTCCCAAAAGATTCCATTGGACTTGGAGTTAACTAATTTTTTTCTTACAGGTATTCTATTTTCAGATACAATTTTTGCTAGTCTGCCATAAGCACCCGGGATCATTGTCTCAAGTTTAGTTCTCAACATACGCGCGAGTACAGGCGAAGCTCCCCCGGTAGATACAGCTACGGTTATTGGCCCTCTTTCTAAAATAGAAGGGAATATAAAGTCACATATTTTTGGCTTATCAACTACATTAACAAGTATTTTATTATCATTAGCATCTTTAGCAATTTGTTCGTTCAAAGATTCATCATTAGTTGCAGCAATTACAAACGCAAATGAAGCACTAGTTAGGTACTTAACATTATAATAATCTTTTACTGGATTTATATTTTTATTAACAAATAACTCTTCTATATAAGATGTAAATTCTGGTGAAACAATAGTTACACTTGCGTTTGCTTTTAGCAAAAGATCTAATTTACGTTCAGCAACTTCACCGCCGCCTATTAGGAGGATTGACTGTTTACTGAGCTCCATAAAAAAAGGGAAATATTTCATTAAGATTTTTCGATTCCCGCCTTCTTATACCAATGCTGCGCCTTATCTAAATCTTGCGGCACAAGTTTTCCTTCTTCATAAATCATGGCGAGTGTTGTTGCGGATCCCATTAATCCTTGATCTGCAGCCTTGGTAAACCATTCTATGCTTTTCTCTATATCTTTATCTGTACATTCGCCTTCAAAATACATAAAGCCAAAAGCATGTTGAGCTAGAGGATATCCCTTTTCTGCAGCACTCCCCATATAATCAAAAGCTTTTTGAGTGCTTGCTTGGCAGCCCAATCCATTCTGTAACATTATTGCCATCCTATACATTGCTTCAACATTGCCTTCATCTGCAATAGGTGACAAAAGCTTTATTGCATGAGCAAAGCTTTTAGTTTCAAAAGCAGCAATACCGCTTTCAAGTTCCATCGCTCTATTTTCATATTTATCCATATTAATCCTTTAGTAAATCTTCTAACTTGCCATCCATATCATGTTCAATTAAATCATCAAATCCACCGACATGATAATCTCCTATAAAAATTTGAGGTACTGATTGTCTTTTAGATTTTTCCATCATAATTCTCAATTGTTCCTGATCTGCATCAACCATGATATCTTCATACTCAATTTCTTTCTTTTGGAAAAAATTTTTAGCCCTGACGCAATAAGGGCAAATTCGAGTGCTATATATTTTAACTTTTTTCATAAATCCCTCTTTATTTATAATGAGTAATCTTTCGATCCTTATTTTTTTGAATTATTATACCCAGAACATCAAATGAATTATCTAACAATATTTCAGGATACATATCATTTAAAGCAATCAGATATTTTTGATCACCTTTCATCTCATATCTCCTAAACCATCTTACTCCCTCATATTCAACGAACACATATTGTCCATCTGAACAATGGCCGACAGGATCTATAATTACAATGCAATTATTTTCAAACTCAGGCTCCATGCTATTATCGGTAACTTGTAACGCATATGGTTCTGATGCACCGCAGTCCGAATGAACATCGCTTAATTCTTTATTATCTGTACTCATAAATATATAACTGCATTATAATTGCTAAATAGCCAATACTAAAGGTCTAGATAAGCTATTAGCAAACTTTATCTCTTGGACTGGAAAAACTTTTTAAGTAATCCAGAAGATTCTTCTGCCATTATCCCAGAGAAAACTTCTGGCTTATGGTGACAAGATGATGACTCAAAGATTTTAGGTCCATTTAATACACCCCCACTTTTTTTATCCTCAGCAGCAAAATATAGATTTTTTATTCTTGCAAAACTTATTGCTTGAGCACACATTGGGCATGGCTCGAGGCTTACATACATGTCGCAATCAATAAGTCTTTCGTTATGAATCACTTGCATTGCTTTTTGTATTGCTAACATTTCTGCATGGGCTATAGATGATCGAATCCCTCTCATTTGATTTGAAAAAGCAGCTAAAACTTCAGAATTTCTTCTTTGCACTATTACTGCACCCACGGGAACTTCATCATTATCAAATGCTGTATGGGCAAGCTCTAATGCTAATCCCATAAAAAGATTACTATTATCATGATCCGCAGTGTTCATTCTAATTAATAGTTTCTTTAAACAATACTGGCTTACCTATTGGCTCCAACATCTCATCTTCTCTCATAACTATATTACCTCTAATAATTGTCATGATTGGCCAACCCTTTACCTTCATACCATCAAAAGGCGTCCAGCAAGTCTTGGATTTCTGCTGTGCATTGGTTATGGTGTTTTCTTTGTTTAAATCAACAATAGTAAAATCAGCATTATACCCTTCTTTAATTCTGCCTTTATTGACAAGACCATGAATTCTCTCAGGGCCATAAGACCAAAGTTCTACCAATCTTTCTAAAGTTAATCGACCATCATTAACATG
>JAQWOB010000032.1 GCA_029246085.1 Gammaproteobacteria bacterium | reverse complement strand
ATCTAGCCAAACATAGAAAAATTTATCAGTCTCACCGGGAATGTTAAATCCAAAATAGGGCTTATCTCTCGTAATATCCCAATCTGAAAGACCGTCTGTCAGCCATTCATTTAACTTATTTTTTATCTCTGCTTGAGTAGTATCCGCAGATGTCCATTCTTTTAAAAACGATTCATACTCGCTTAATTTAAAGAAAAAATGATCTGTCCCTTTAGTAATTGGAGGAGTGTTGCTAACTGTAGACACTGGGTTGATGATTTCATCGCATGCATAAGTTGCCCCGCATACTTCACAGGAGTCTCCATATTGATCTTTTGCATGACATTTAGGGCATTCACCTTTTATGTATCTATCAGGCAAAAACATCTCTGCTTTCTCATCATAAAACTGGTTGATGGTTTTATTGATGATATCGCCGTTACTTTTAAGTTGGTCATAAATATAAGATGAAAAATGCTTATTTTCTTCCGAGTGGGTAGAATGATAATTATCAAACTCTATAAGAAAATCTGAAAAATCCTCAACATGCTCCTTATAAGTATCTTCTATTAGTTTTTCTGGGGTTATATTCAATTCTTGTGCTTTAAGCATGATAGGCGTCCCATGAGCATCATCTGCACATATATAAGTACATTCATTCCCTGACATTTTCTGACTTCTAACCCAGATATCAGTTTGGAGATATTCAACTAAATGGCCTAAATGAATGGATCCATTTGCATAGGGCAAGGCGCTAGTTACTAATATTTTTCTCATAATGTAAGACTTTTGATTTTATTGTATTAAATTTATATTTAAACGCTATAATATATCAATCTAGAAAATATAATTCATATTTTACAGTATAAACGGAGAAAATAGGCGAATGCAAAAAGAAAACATTGAAGCAGTTTTAAAAGATTACCAGTGCCCTTACATGGGAACAGACTTAGTTAGCGCTAATACCGTTAAAGATATTACAGTTGATGGCAACAATGTATCTATAAAAATAGTTCTAGGATGGCCTGCTGAAGGTATTATGCAAGCATTTCATAAGAATTTGAATGCAAAAGTAATGGACGCTTATCCTGATGCAAAGCTGACTCTAGATTTGAGTTATGAAATTATTCCTCATACCGTTCAACAAAGCATTGAAAGAATTAAAGGCATTAAAAATATTATAGCAATCGCTTCTGGTAAAGGAGGTGTCGGTAAATCAACCACATCAGTAAACCTTGCGTTAGCTCTCAAAGAAGAGGGTGCAACAGCAGCTATTTTGGATGCAGACATCTATGGTCCTAGTATTCCTAGAATGTTAGGTTTAGCTGGAAAACCAGATTCAGAAGACGGAAAAACTTTAGACCCTAAAATGGGACATGGCTTACAAGCGATGTCTATTGGTTTGTTAGTAGAAGAAGAAACACCGATGATTTGGCGTGGCCCTATGGTCACACAAGCACTGGAGCAATTATTAACAGATACTAATTGGGAAGACGTAGATTTTTTAATTATAGATTTACCGCCAGGCACCGGTGATGTTCAGTTAACGCTTTGTCAAAAAATACCTTTAAGTGGAGCAGTGATTGTTACTACCCCGCAAGACATCTCATTAATTGATGCAAGGAAAGGACTTAAAATGTTTGAGAAAGTAGAAGTGCCTGTATTGGGCGTAATTGAAAACATGAGTACTTTTATTTGTCCTAAGTGTGGAACTGTGGAAAGTATTTTTGGTGAAGGCGGCGGTGAACAATTAGCTGAAGAAAATGATGTTAAATTGTTAGGCCAATTACCTTTATTAAAATCGATTAGGGTAGAGATGGACAAAGGGACTCCAACAGTTTCTGAAAATCCTGAATCTCCAGTTTCATTAATGTATCGTGATATTGCTCGTAAAATGGCAGCGACACTTTCAATGAGAAAGAAAGATTATTCATCTGCTTTTCCAAAGATTGTTATTCAAAACGACTAATTGATCAGAGTTCGATATACGTAAAAATCTATTACGGTGTTATAATAAATTATGTCAATTAAATCAGACAAGTGGATTAAACAAATGGCTGAAAATCATGCAATGATTAAGCCTTTTCAAGCAGATCAAGTTAAATCTAATGATGGTGGCAAGATTGTGTCATACGGTACATCGAGCTATGGGTATGACGTTCGTTGCGCCAATGAATTTAAGATTTTCACTAATATAAATTCCACTGTAGTAGACCCAAAGAATTTTGATGACAATAGCTTTGTAGATATTAAGTCTGATGTCTGTACCATTCCGCCCAACTCTTTCGCTCTTGCAAGAACGGTTGAATATTTTAAGATACCCAGACAAGTACTCACTTTATGTTTAGGTAAATCAACTTATGCAAGGTGTGGAATAATCGTAAACGTAACTCCGCTTGAGCCAGAGTGGGAAGGACATGTAACGCTTGAGTTTTCAAACACAACCTCTTTGCCTGCAAAAATATATGCTAACGAAGGCGTAGCCCAATTTATATTTCTAGAATCCGATGAAGTATGCGAGACCTCTTACAAGGATAGAGCCGGGAAGTATCAAGGACAGAAAGGCGTTACTTTACCGAAAACTTAATTGTGA
>JAQWOB010000010.1 GCA_029246085.1 Gammaproteobacteria bacterium | reverse complement strand
TACCTCCCCGCCCGGGCTCGAACCAGGAACTAAACCTTAGGAGGGTCTTGTTATATCCAATTTAACTACGGGGAGAATATAGTTTATGTATGAATTGTATATAAAAATTTCATACGGTACTATTATTATTAATGAATATTCTATCTATTGATTCTTCTGGACCTATATTATCATTAACTCTGAAGTTAGATGGCAAGGTTTCACACTTTTCAGATGAACAGAAATCTAGAGCCAGTCAAATTATTTTATCTTCTATAGATGTATTATTATCAAAATCTAAAATAGAAGTAAATGACTTAGATACGATTGTCTTTAACAAAGGACCTGCAAGTTTTACAGGAACAAGGGTTGCTGCATCTGTCTGCCAAGCGATAGGTTATACTCAAGATATACCTATCATCGGAATATCATCACTATCATTAATGGCATTTGTTTATTATTTAAAATCAAAATATTCAAATATTACTTGTATCAGAAAAGCGTATAGCAATAAGTTCTATGTAGGACACTTTGAAATTGATAATAGTAAATATGAGACCATTAAACCAGTTTACTTATGCAACGCAGATGACTTGAATTTTGATAAAAAAAATCATTATGTGTCTGATTCTTGGGAAAAAATAATACCTTCGTTAGATAATGATCAGTTGAAAGATATTAATTATTTTGGTGAAGAGGTTCCGCTGAATTCTGAAATACTTTTAGAGTATGCTGAAAAATATTCTAACTTTAAAGAGCCGTTTGACCTCAAGAAAACATTCCCTGACTATGCTAATCATACCGTAGAGCTTTAACTAGTTGTCTCACCAATTTTATTTCCAACTCTTATATACTTTCCTCTCTTTAGAGTAGAATCAAGTTTAGCTTTTTTATCAAGTAGCAGAATAACCGTAGATCCACTTTTAAACATACCGAGCTCATTACCCTTTTCTATAGAAACTTTTTTCTTTTCATAGCTTGTAGTTATTGTTTTTTTGGGAAGAGGAGGGGATACTTCTCCTTTCCAGATAACTTCTATTGAAGAAACATTTATAGCCGCTACAAATATTACTGAGAAGTTCATATCTTTATTTTTAAAATTACAAACGAGCCTTTCATTTCTTGAGTATAATTTTTTTATATATTTAACGGCATGCAAGGCAACACTAAACAGCCTCCCAGGAACGTGTATTGTTCGAACTAATTTGCCACTATAGGGTATATGTACGCGATGATAGTCTTTTGGTGATAGATATATTGTTACAAATGAGCCATCTTTATATGTATCTTGAATACTTTTGTCATTGTCTAATAATTCATCAATTGTAATATTTTTTCCTTTTACCTGAAGTATTGTATTATTTTTAATTTTTCCATACTCCAATATTTTCCCATCACAAGAGGATACAATTGAGTTTTCTTCATCATTGATCTTATGGATTCCAGGTTTTAGCTTTCTGGTAAAAAAATCACAGAATGTATTATATTCGTCAATAGATTTTTTCTCACACTCATCCATATTTACTTTAAATAAATTTATATAAGTGCGAATTAAATATCCAGTTAATGGGTGGCTAGTTCTTGTGATTATATATGTGAATCTAGAAAATAAATGATGCGGAATCATAAAAAGCCAATATGCTTTTAAAGCTTCTAAAATATTATGAAAATTTTTCTGAATCATTTAATTAATTACCTTTACTATGTCTTCAAGAATTAAGTCATTAAGAATTGGTGGCGTATATATTCCAATTACTTTTGCATCAGGATTTACAATAAATATTGCGCCAGTATGGTCATAGAAGTCTATATCTCCTTCACTGGACACTTTTTTTACATAGACACCTGTCTTTTTGATTACCTTATCAAGATTATTGCCATTCATTGGCATTCCAATAAAATCTTTATTGAAGTATTCAACATATTTTTTCATGACTTCCATTTCATCTTTTGGATCAATAGATATAAAGAGTAGTTGTAATTTTTTATTTTGATTATTTTCACTAACTGTTTTAAATACTTTATTCATTTTAGCTAGAGTGTCTGGGCAAAAATCTGGACAGCTAGCATAACCAAAAAAAACAAGCGTTATATGGTCTTTTAGAGAATCATTATTAAATGAATCATTTATTGTCGTTCTGTATGTTTTATTTTCCTCTAAAAATAAATGATCAACATTAATTCTTGTGAAATTTGGCTTTTCTTCCTGACCATCACCAAGATAAACCATTGATAATATTATTAGCGCCAGTCCATATATAAGGTATGTTTTATTCATTATTCTTCAATTTATTCAATTATCAGTCTATTTAATATATAATAACAAAGTAAATATATGTTATTTAGATTCAATTTACTAACTATTTGAAGTTCTTATTATGTCAGGCAATACTTTTGGAAAGATTTTTACTCTCACAAGCTTTGGAGAGAGTCATGGGAAGGCACTAGGGTGCATCATAGATGGATGCCCTCCGGGAATAGATTTGTCAGAAAATGATATCCAAATAGACCTTGATAGAAGAAAACCTGGTAATTCAAAATTCACTACCCAGAGAAAAGAAGGGGATAAGGTTGAAATTTTATCCGGAACCTTTGAAGGCAAGACCACAGGAACTCCTATATGCCTAATCATTTATAATGAAGATCAGAGATCTAAAGATTATGGAGAAATTAAGGATAAGTTTAGACCTGGGCATGCTGACTATACATATACAAAGAAATATGGGCTTAGAGATTATAGAGGAGCCGGTAGATCATCTGCACGAGAAACAGTAGCAAGAGTAGCTGGCGGTGCTATCGCAAAAAAAGTTCTCAAAGATAAAATAGGATTAGAAATATTTGGTTATGTTTCACAAATTGGTGAACACAAACCGACATCTATTAATTTAGATCATGTTGAGAATAATCCATTTTTTTTCCCTGATGAATCTATGATTTCTACATTGGAAAATTATATTAATGAAATACGTAAATCAGGAGATTCTATTGGTGCAGAAGTTACTGTTAAGGCGATCAATGTACCGGCAGGATTAGGTAATCCTGTGTTTGATAAACTTGATGCTCTACTTGCATACGCAATGATGTCAATTAACGCAGTCAAAGGTGTTGAGATTGGATCTGGTTTTGGGGTGGTAACCCAAAAAGGTTCCGAGGGGCGTGATGAAATAATGCCAGATGGTTTTACGTCTAATAATTCTGGTGGAACACTAGGTGGTATTTCTTCTGGTCAAGATATAGTGGTTAAAATGGCTTTAAAGCCAACATCTAGTATTCTTAAACCAGGCGCAACGGTTACTACAGATAATAAAGAAACAACAATTGTGACTAAAGGCAGACATGATCCATGTGTTGGCATAAGAGCAACTCCTATAGCAGAGGCAATGATGGCTTTGGTATTGTGTGACCTATATCTTCGTGATAAGGCACAAAATTCTAATTAATATATTTTAAGTTCATATTATGAAAAAAACTCTTTATGATAAAATATGGAACGAACATCTAGTTCATGAGAACACAGATGGGTCATCTCTAATTTATATCGATAGACACTTAGTACATGAGGTAACATCACCCCAAGCTTTTGATGGACTTGGTATTAAGAAACGGAATATATGGAATAAAAATTCTATTTTTGCTGTTTCAGATCATAATGTTCCAACTAAAAATAGGGCGTTAGGTATAGATGATAAAATATCTAAACTCCAAGTAGATACTTTAATAGATAATTGTAAGAAACATAAAATTAGTTATTTTGATTTAAACAATATTAATCAGGGAATTGTTCATGTCATCGGTCCAGAGCTTGCCATTACTCAGCCAGGAATGACTTTGGTTTGTGGTGATTCACATACGTCAACGCATGGCGCGCTTGCATCACTTGCTTTTGGTATTGGAACTAGCGATGTAGAGCATGTTCTTGCCACACAATGTATAAACATTAATAAAGAAAAGAATTTTAAAATTAATATTACTAATAGCCTTAGCCAGCTTATTTCTTCAAAAGATTTAATTTTACATATTATCAAAATAATAGGAACATCTGGCGGAACGGGCTATACAATTGAGTTCACTGGTAGCTGCATAGAAAACATGAGTATTGAGAGTAGAATGACTATGTGTAATATGAGTATTGAGGCTGGTGCTAAATCTGGCCTAGTATCTTTTGATTCAAAAACTTTTGACTATATGTTAAACAGAAAATACTCGCCAAGTAAACAGCACTTAAAAAATGCTATAAAATATTGGGAAACTTTAGTTAGTGATAGTGATGCTGAATTTGATAAGACTTTGTCGTTTGATGCAGCCGATGTGTTGCCTCAGGTTACATGGGGAACATCACCTGAAATGACAACTGATATTAATGGCAAAACTCCTGATCCTGAAAGTGAAAATGATTTCAGTAAAAAACAACATATTCAAAGAGCTCTAGATTATATGGGACTAAAAGCTAATCAAGATATAAAATCTATAAAACTTGATAAAATATTTATAGGATCATGCACAAATTCTAGAATTGAAGATTTAAGACAAGCAGCAGCAATTTTAGAAGGCTATAAAATATCGAATCATATTAAACAAGCAATTGTTGTACCTGGATCTGGACATGTGAAAGCTGAGGCAGAAAAAGAAGGGCTCGATAAAATCTTTATTAAATCTGGTTTTGAGTGGAGAGATCCAGGATGCTCAATGTGTCTTGGTATGAATGACGACAGTCTATTGCCATATGAGAGGTGTGCCTCAACTTCCAATAGAAATTTTGAGGGCAGGCAAGGAGATAAAGGAAGAACTCATTTAGTTAGCCCATCAATGGCCGCATTGGCAGCAATCAAAGGGCATTTCAGTAATGTTATAGAATTTATAAATGAAAAATAAGATTATTGAAGGACAAGTTATACCGTTTGATCAATCAAATATTGATACTGATGCTATCATCCCTAAGCAGTATTTAAAATCAATCAAGAAATCAGGTTTTGGACCATTCCTATTTGACTCGTTAAGATATACGGATCCTGGAGATTTAGGTACAACAAAAAAAAGAAATTTAAACTCTGACTTTGTTTTAAATATAAAGCCATATTCGGATGGCAATATAATATTAGCTAATGATAATTTTGGATGCGGATCTTCTCGTGAACATGCTGTATGGGCTCTAAAAGATTATGGGATTGAAGCTGTTATCTCTACATCATTTGCTGATATATTTTATAGAAATAGTTTTAAAAATGGTTTGCTTTTAATTTCTATTAAAAAAGATGAGCTGGAAAATATATTTGATGAAATGTCTGCGTCTCCTAAATATAATTTGACAATTAACATTCAAAATCAGACAATTACAACGCCTAATAGCCAGGTATATTCATTTGTTATTTCTGACTCTGATAAAGAGAGAATTATATTTGAATATGACGATATTGAGCTATCTTTAAAACATGAAGATAAGATTCAGAATTATGAATCTGAAATGAAACTGAAAAAACCATGGATATTTGAGAATAACAATGACTGAGAAAAAACTTTTATTATTACCTGGCGATGGAGTTGGGCCTGAAATTATGGCAGAAGCCATTAAGGTTATTGATTTATTCAATAAGTTAAAATTAAGTAACCTGTCATATGAATATGCTGATATTGGTGGCATTGCCATAGATAATCATGGAACTCCATATCCAGAAGAAACTTCTATGAAAGCAGGAAAGGCTGACTGTATTTTATTAGGAGCAGTTGGAACAAAAAAACATGAGAAGAATGAAAATAAACTAAAACCTGAATCTGGATTATTAGCATTAAGAAAATCATTAGATTTATATATTAATGTAAGACCAATATTTTTATTTGATGCTTTGCTTGAAAGCTCTACAATTAAGCCTGAAATAATAAAAAATTTAGATATTGTTATTATAAGGGAGCTGATTGGTGGAGTTTATTTTGGTGAACCGAGAGGTTTTCATGACGGACCTAATAGATCTGGATTTAATACTATGATTTATTCTGAAAATGAAGTCTCTAGAATTTCTCAGTATGCTTTTGATTTATCAAAGAAAAGATCATCTAGAGTAACATCAGTAGATAAAGCTAACGTATTAGAGGCATCTCAAGTATGGAGAGATACCGTAACTAAATTACATAAGGATAAATATTCTGAAATTAAGCTAGATCATATGTATGTTGATAATGCTGCTATGCAATTAATTAAAAATCCAAGGCAGTTTGATGTAATGCTTACGGAAAATTTATTTGGAGATATATTGTCTGATGAGGCTTCCATGTTAACTGGCTCAATTGGTATGCTACCATCGGCATCATTATCTGATATCAATGGTGTTTATGAGCCGATTCATGGCTCTGCTCCAGATATTGCAGGCAAAGGTATAGTGAATCCGATTGCAATGATTTTGTCAGTCGCTATGATGTTTGAATATTCTTTAGATAATATAAAAGTTTCAAACATTATTAAAAACTCTATTGAAAATGTTCTGAAATCAGGTGTATTGACAAAAGATATTAGCTTAGAGAAAGAATTTGTTAGCACATCTGAAATGGGTGATGCTCTCGTAGAGGAAATTAGAAAACATGTTTAAAGTTAAAGACAAATATAATATTGCAATTGTTGGTGCCACAGGAATCGTAGGTGAGTCTCTATTAGAAATCTTATCTTCTAGAAAATTTCCTATAAATAATATTATTGCTGTTGCCAGTAAAAGATCAGAGGGCAGTCAAGTCAAATATGGGGATGACTTACTTGATGTAATCGCTATAGATGATTACGACTTCAAGGATATTGATATAGCTTTTTTTTCTGCAGGCAGTAGCGTTTCTAGAGTTTATGCTCCAATTGCCGCACAAGCAGGTGCTGTAATTATTGATAATACATCAGAGTTTAGGTATGTTGATGATATCCCGTTAGTTGTTCCTGAAGTTAATCCTCTTGATATTGAACAGCATGTGAAAACAAATATAATCGCGAACCCTAATTGTTCAACAATTCAAATGCTAGTAGCACTGAAGCCAATCCATGAAAGGTATAAAATACTAGATATTAATGTTTGTACTTATCAGGCTGTATCTGGATCAGGAAAAAAAGGAGTTGATGAATTATTAGAGCAGTCATACTCGTACTTAAATCAACAAGATATAAAGGCTTCGGTTTATCCTAAACAAATTGCATTTAATGTAATTCCATTTGTGGATAGTTTTTGTGAAAATGGATACACAAAAGAAGAGATGAAAATGGTATGGGAAACTCAAAAAATTTTAAGCAAAGATATTACTGTTAATGCTACGGCTGTTCGTGTTCCTGTTCTTATTGGTCATTCAGAATCAATAACAATAGAAACAGAGTCACCAATAGATATCAAGGATGTTATCTCTGACTTTAAAGATAGCGAAGGTATAGAGTTGATTGATAATCCAGATAATAATGAATACCCTACAGCTTTTATAAATGGTCATGGTACCGATAAGGTATATGTTGGACGCGTTAGAAAATCTCTTAATAGTGATAATATTTTGAATATTTGGGTTGTAGCTGATAATGTTAGAAAAGGTGCTGCGCTCAATAGTGTTCAGATAGCCGAAGAATTAACAAAAGGTGCTAAATGAAAAAGTTTTTTGGATTTTTAATTATTATTATATTATTTGCATATATTCCTATTTATAGTATTTGGCCGATTGATTATTCTTCAAAAACAGCGAGCATCTTAATTCTTTTAGGTGAAATGCAAGTAATTATTTTAGAAAATTTAGCTAGTCTAATTGCTATTATATTGCCAATAGTATCAGGCTTATTAAATATTATAGGTGTATTGATATTAGACTTAAGTGGTTTAATAATTTCATTACCATATGAAAAGATTAACCCTTTATATGTAATAGCAGGATTATTTATAATTGGATATTTTTCTGAAAAGTTTAGAGATATAAATAATAAAATAACTCAACTTAACAAAAAAGTTTTAAAACAGTCAGAGTTGCTTACTGTTCCTGAGGGGCTAAAACCTAACGATAGCGATACTCAAACTTCATCAGTTAATTATTCAGCTGATATTGATAAATTAAACAATAAAGCTGATTCTATTATGAAGTTATTAGAAGAAATTAATAGTGCAGCTGATATATTTAAATCAAAAAATCTTAGATCTAAAAAAGCAAGAAGAAAATCAGCAAGAGATCCAATATCTATAATCAGTAATAATGCTGCCCGAGATGAGAAGCGCGCCAAAGATGAAGAGCAGCTAATGAGATTAAGAAAAGATGCTGAATCTTTGGTAAAACAAGATAATGTAATCAATAAAGCTAACGCTATAGATGAAATCATAGGTGATGAAAATATTTCTCAAATTGATTTAGCGAGAGCATTAATCGCTAGTAGTGAAAATGAGGATGCCAAGAGTCTTTTGAAAAAAATTGTTGAAAATGGTTCTGAAGATCAGAAGCACGAAGCAAAACTTCTATTTATGCAATTAAAATAATGAGAATTGCACTATCTATTGAGTATAATGGTGCTAATTATTTTGGTTGGCAAAAACAAAAAATTCATAAAGAAAAAACTATACAGTATTATATAGACAAAGCTATATCCAAAATTGCAGATGAAAAGATAAATACAATATGTGCCGGCAGAACAGATACTGGCGTGCATGCATTTTCTCAAATAGTACACTTTGATACTAATAAGAAAAGATTTGACTATAAATGGCTCAATGGGATTAATTCTAATACCCCTAATGATATAATTATTAAAAATATATATCATGTTGATGATAATTTTCATGCAAGATATAGTGCTTTAGCTAGGACATATCGTTATATTATTCTAAATCAGGAGTATCCATCTACTTACTTATCTCCAAATGTTTTACATTTAAATAGCAAAATTAGCATTTTAAAGATTAGATCAACCTTTAAATACTTGAGGGGTGAAAAAGATTTTAGTTGTTTTAGGGCATCTGGATGTTCTTCTAAAAATCCAGTTAAGAATATTAAGTCATTAAAAATTAATAAATATAAAAACTTTTTATATATAGATATAACTGCGAATAGTTTTTTATATCATATGGTTAGAAATATTGTTGGAGCATTAATTGATGTGGGCACATCTAAGTATGAACCTAGTCATATTATCCAATTAATTAAGTCTCGTGATAGAAAAAAATGTGGAAAAATGGTTTTACCGAATGGTTTATATCTTAAAAATATCGCTTACCCTAAGAAATATAATATCAATTCTGAGGATGAATTTCCATATTTCTAGAGATACTCTATTACTTACTCCTTAATAAAAATACATGTTAATATATATTGATGAAAAAGACTCTTATTAAAGTATGCGGAATTACAAATATTGATGATGTCAAGTATGCTAGCAGCATAGAAGATGTTGATTATTTAGGAATTATTTTTGCAAAAGAAAGCCCGAGATGCGTTGATCTTAATTTAGCTGAAAAATTAATTAATGCATGTGATAAGAAAAAAAATATTGTAGCAGTATTTATGAATCAGTCGAAAGAAGATATTAATAACATAATTAAAAATCTTGATTTTGATATCTTGCAATTTCATGGCCATGAGTCAGTTGATTTTTGTAATTTTTTTAAAAAACCTTTCATAAAAACTTTTCATATTGAAGATACAAAATTAAACATTAATATGGATTTTATTAAATATGCATATGCTTTTTTACTAGACACTTCATCTGGCAATACTTATGGAGGGACTGGCAAAACTTTTGATTGGGAGATTCTTAATAAAAATAAATTTTGTGCTGACAAAGACTTGTCATTTCCATATTTAACTGCTGGTGGGCTCAATCCTTCAAATATTAAAGATTTGATATCTAAATATAACCCCCCGGGTGTTGATGTTAGCAGTGGGATTGAATCAAGTATTGGAAAAAAAGATCATCTCTTGATGAAAAAATTTATAGAAAATGTAAGAATATCTGAGTTAGAAAATTATGAAAAAGATTAATTATAAATTATTTCCAGATAGAGATGGGCATTTCGCAAAATATGGAGGCCAGTATGTATCTGAGACATTAATGTATCCATTGAGTGAGTTACATAAAGCTTATATGAAGATTGCTAAGTCAGCATCTTTCCAGAAAGAATTAAAAGGAGAGCTTAAAAACTATGTTGGGAGACCTACCCCAATCTATCATGCATCTAGAATTAGTAAAGAACTTGGCAATTGTAATATTTATCTCAAGAGAGAAGATTTAAATCATACTGGAGCCCATAAAATTAATAATGCGATGGGCCAAGCTATGCTTGCAAAGGCAATGGGGAAAACACGTATTATTGCAGAAACTGGAGCTGGGCAACATGGTGTCGCAACTGCTACTGCATGTGCTCGGTATAACCTTAAATGTGTTGTCTACATGGGTAGCGAAGATATACAGAGACAAAAGATAAATGTTTATCGTATGAAACTATTAGGAGCTGAAGTAGTGGCTGTTAATTCTGGTTCTAAAACTTTAAAAGATGCCTTAAATGAAGCATTGCGTGATTGGGTAACTAATGTTGATGATACACATTATATTATTGGATCTGTAGCTGGACCACACCCTTATCCAATGATAGTCAGGGACTTTCAGTCAATTATTGGTCATGAATCTAAACAACAAATGAAAAAAATTAATAAAAAAGCACATATCTTGGTTGCATGCGTAGGAGGAGGTTCTAATGCAATAGGGCTATTTCATCCATATCTAAATGATAATGTAGAAATTATTGGTGTAGAGGCAGGTGGATATGGGCTAAGCACAGGTAAACATGCAGCCCCACTGAACAAAGGTAAGCCAGGAATATTGCATGGTAATCGCACATATATTATGGAAGATAAAAACGGACAAATAGAGTCTACCCATTCAATTTCTGCAGGCTTAGACTATCCTGGTGTTGGCCCAGAGCATTCTTGGTTGAAAGATAACAAAAGAGTTAAGTATGTGACGGTGACCGATAAAGAAGCTCTTGAGGCTTTCTATTATTTAACTGAAAAAGAAGGAATTATTCCTGCTCTAGAAACAGCACATGCTCTAGCATATGCTTTTAAAATTGCTAAATCTAAATCTAAAAAAAATATATTAGTAAATTTATCAGGCAGGGGTGATAAAGATATTGACACAATAGCATCTCTTCAAGGAATGGAAGTGTGAATAGAATCAACCAACTTTTTTTACAACAAAAAAAAAGTAAAAGAACTGTTTTTATTACATATTTAGTTTGTGGCGATCCTGATTTAAAATCTACATTAAAAATAATGAATTTAATGGTAGAGTCAGGAGTAGACCTTATAGAACTAGGTGTTCCATTTACAGATCCTATAGCTGATGGACCTACAATACAAAAAGGCGTAGAAAGAGCTTTGAAGAAAAATGTCTCATTATCAGATGTTTTAAAAGTTGTTGAAGCTTTTAGGGAAAGTAATCAAAAAACACCTTTGGTTTTAATGGGTTATATGAACCCAATAGAATGCATGGGTTTTAATAAATTTTCAATACAAGCTAAGAGCAAAGGCGTGGATGGTGTTTTACTCGTAGATTCTCCTCCAGAAGAATCAGAAGAAATAAATAGTGCTTTGATTAAAAATAATTTATGTCAGATATTCTTAGCTTCACCCACTACAGAAGACAAAAGACTAAAAAAAATAATTAAATACTCTACTGGTTATCTATATTACGTTTCAATAAAAGGAATAACCGGGTCATCTATTATAGATTTTAAACCAATTAAGAAAAGTGTAGATCATATTAGGAAGCTATCTAAGGGCAGTATTCCAGTCACGGTTGGCTTTGGTATAAAAAATGGAATTACTGCTAAAAATATTGGAAAGTTTTCTGATGGTATAATTATTGGTAGTTCTATAGTAGAATTAATTGAGCAATATATGGGTAATAAAGCAGTAATGTATAAAAAGATAAAGTCATTTTTAATGAGCATAAATAAGAGTATAGGTGAGAAATGAGCTGGCTAGATAAAATATTGCCATCAAGAATAAGAGCAGAGAAGGAAAGTAAGGGCTCTGTCCCTGAAGGCTTATGGCATAAGTGCCTTAATTGCGATACTGTAATATATAGAGCAGAATTTGAAAAAAATCTCAATGTATGCCCAAAGTGTAATAACCATGGGCGGATATCAGCACGTACAAGAGCTGATATTATTTTAGATACGGAAGACAGGATAGAGATATTTGATAATATTATGCCAGTAGATATGCTGAATTTCAAAGATAAAGAGAAATATAAGGATAAGCTGTTATCTACTCAAAAAAAGACTGGTGAAAAAGATGCAATGTTGGTTTTTAAAGGCAATATAAATAAAATCCCTGCAATTGTATGTATATTCGAATATTCATTCTTTGGTGGCTCAATGGGTTCTGTGGTTGGTGAGAAATTTTCTTTAGCTATAAAAAAATGCATTGAAGAAAAAAAACCTCTTGTTTGTTTTTCTGCTAGTGGTGGAGCTAGAATGCAAGAATCATTATTTTCTTTATTTCAAATGGCCAAAACAAGTGCGGCACTAAATGATTTATCCCAAAAAGGTTTACCATATATTTCTGTTTTAACTGATCCTACTATGGGGGGTGTATCTGCTAGTTTAGCTATGCTAGGTGATATTAACATAGGCGAACCTAATGCACTTATTGGTTTTGCTGGCCCAAGAGTTATCGAACAAACTGTTGGGGAAAAACTCCCAAATGGATTTCAGAGAAGTGAATTTTTACAAGACCATGGGGCAATAGATTTTATATTAGATAGGAATAACCAGAAAGCTAAATTAGCTGAAATTATTTCATCCTTGATGAGTAACTATAACAGTGAAAGAATATCCAAGTAACTTACAGGAATGGCTTGATTGGCAACAGACACTCCATCCTCAAAATATTGACTTTAAGCTAGAGCGTATTAAATCAGTATATAAAAAGCTAAACATTAAAAGTATAGCTGATAAAGTTATTATTGTGGCTGGGACAAATGGAAAAGGTTCTACTGTAGCAATATTGGAAAGTATTCTTTTTGAAAATAAATTTTCTATTGGAACTTTCACATCACCACATATAAAACGATACAATGAAAGAATAAAGATAGGTAAAGAAGAGGTAACCTCTACTGAGTTAATAGAGTCATTTAAAATAATTGATAAATTACGAGGTGAGACAACTTTGACATATTTTGAATTTGCAACTTTAACTGCCTTTTACTTATTTAGTAAAAAAAATCTAGATTATGTTGTGCTTGAAGTTGGATTAGGTGGCAGACTTGATGCTACGAATATTATTGATTCAACCTTAGCAATTATTACTTCTATAGGAATAGATCATACGGAGTTTTTAGGTACTACAATAGATAGCATTGCTTTAGAGAAAGCTGGAGTAATGAGACCATTTGCGCCTTGTATTTATGCTGACAAGAGCCCTCCTTCTGTTTTATTAAGTTATGCAAAAAAAAATGGTTCTAATTTTTTATATAATCAAAATGATTTTTTTACAAAGATTTCAAATACTACATGGACTTGGAAAAGTAATCTTGGAAAGGAGTTAACTTTGCCTTTATTACCTTTAAAGGGTGATTTTCAATATAATCACGCAGCTGCTGCATTGCAAGCATTAGAGCTTATAGAGCCAGCTATTCTTGAAAATACTGAATTATTAGAGAATGGCATTACCAATATATCATTAATGGGAAGATACCAAACGATATCTTCCAATCCTGAAATTGTTATTGATGTTGCCCATAATGCTGACTCTGCCGAAAAGTTAATGGATAATCTTGACAAAGAAAGTAAAAAAAATACTATTGCAGTTATAGGTGTATTAAAAGATAAAGACGTATATAGTTTAATTAAACCAATGATAAGTAATGTTGATAAATGGTACTGTGGCACAATAAATAGTAATCGAGGAATGAATTCAGAAGAGATCAAAACAAGAATGTCTAGTGCAATCGATCAGAAAAATATTAAGACATTTGATAGTATTGATGAAGCTTGTTCTCAGGCGATGGCATCTCTAGGTGAGAATGATCGGCTTGTTGTCTATGGTTCATTTTATACTGTCTCTGAATTTTTAGATTATTATGAATTAATAAATAAGCATAAAGACATTATTTAATGAAACTAAAAAATACATATCTAGTTTTAACTTTATTATTTATTCCAGGATATATTTTCTATACGCCAGTAATAAATTATATTTATAATTTCAATAAAATTACTTATTCTTTAAATATACCCGGGAATAGTATAGAAAATGATTCAGTAGAAATAACAAAGTATAGGGATGTAGAAGTTTCTGATGATATACCTTTAAAACAGATAATCTCTGAGTCATGGATAATATCATTTCCGAGTATAACCTCAGAAAAGCTGACTAGTAATTTTTCAAATGATTTAAAAAAAATAGGAATAACTTCAATTATTAATTTGAGTTCTAAAAAGAATTTTGAGTCTATTGCAATAGGTCCATTTATTGATAAGAAAATGGCAAAAAAAATAGCTCTTAAGATTAAAAACTCTTTAAATTATTCTGGAAATGTTGAGAGATTAAATAATTAATGTCAGCCTTAGATATTGCAATACTTTTATTTTTAGTTTTTTGGGCAATAAGAGGTTTTGTAAAAGGGTTTGCATCTGAAATTGTTTCATTAACTATCTGGGTATCTTCGGTATATTTATCTATTAAATATTTTCATATACCTTCTGAATTAATAAATAATTATATTTTATCTGATGAAATTTCCTCAATACTAACAATTATTACTATTTTTATAATTACATTTATAGTTGCTGCTATTTTAGGATTTATATTTTCAAAAATTATCAATATTGTTGGTTTATATAATTATAATAAAGTCTTTGGGTTAATATTTGGCTCCCTCAAAGGTTTTGTTTTTTTAACTTTTTTTGTGTTTATAATCTATCAAACAGATCTAAAAAATTATTATCTAATAGAGGATTCTCAATTTATGCCAATTATTCAGGCTTTTTTGGAAAAATATGTGCAAACAAGCAATTCACTCTTTGATAGTTTGGAATTAAAAATATAAGATATAGCATATGTGCGGAATAGTTGCTGTTTATGGGACAAATAATGTAGTTCGCGATATTTATGAATCGCTAACAGTACTGCAACATCGTGGCCAAGATGCATCTGGAATTCTTACTAATCATGAAGGAAAAATAACTCTTAGGAAATCACTAGGATTAGTCCGAGATGGCTTTGACGCCAAACATATCGCAAGACTGAAGGGAAAGCTAGGTATTGGGCATGTTAGATATCCAACTGCTGGTCAAGCTGATAGTTCATCAGAAGCACAGCCATTTTATGTAAACTCCCCTTATGGAATAGGTCTAGCGCATAATGGGAATCTTATAAATTCTGCAGAATTAAAGAATAATCTGTTTTCTGAAGATTTGAGACATATTAATACCAAATCAGATTCAGAGATTCTCTTGAATATTTTTGCACATGAACTTCATTTGCATAGCAAAGAAACTTTTACTCCTGATGATGTATTTTATGCAGTAGCAGGGGTTCACCGTAGAGTAAAGGGAGCATATGCTGTTGTTACATTGATATCTGACAGAGGTATTGTTGCATTCCGTGACCCAATGGGAATTAGACCATTATGCTTTGGTACTAAAAAAGTAGATGGAAAAGTAGAAACAATGATTGCCTCAGAATCTGTAGCTCTTGATAGCGCAGGATTTAAACTTGAAAGAGATATCATGCCTGGGGAAGCAGTTTTTGTAGATATTAATGGAAATATTCATTCAAGATTATGTACCAAGGATACTAAATATACTCCATGTATATTTGAATATGTCTATTTTGCCAGACCAGATTCAATTATTGATGGCATATCAGTTTATACTGCCCGCATGAAAATGGGGCAAAATCTTGCTACAAAAATTATTAGAACCTGGAAAGATCATGATATTGATGTCGTTATGCCAATACCTGATACTAGTAGAATATCTGCATTAGAACTATCCGTATCACTTAAAGTTCCCTTTAGGGAAGGCTTTATTAAAAATAGATATATCGGAAGAACCTTTATTATGCCTGAACAGGCTCAGAGAGCTAAGTCTGTAAGAAGAAAATTAAATGCTATCGCATCTGAATTTAAAGGGAAAAATGTATTATTAGTTGATGACTCTATAGTGCGTGGCACTACATCTAAACAAATTATTGATATGGCAAGAGAAGCTGGAGCAAAAAAAGTATATATGGCATCTGCTGCACCAGCAGTTAAATATCCTAATGTATATGGAATTGATATGCCGGCTAGTAATGAATTTGCTGCTGACGGTAGAACAGAAAAAGAAATATCTGATTTAATAGGAGCTGATAAACTTATCTATCAAGACTTACCTGATTTAATTAAATCAGTTAAAGATTCAGGTTCTATAGTAAAAGATTTTGATTCGTCTTGTTTTAATGGTAAATATGTGACGAAAGATGTAACAGAAGAGTATCTCAAGAAGCTTGATGACTTGAGGAATGATGCCGCTAAAAATAAAAATCCTGAAGATTCGGATGATGACGTTATGGTGTATTAAGAAATGTCAGAGACTGAGCTTTTAATAAAAAAAGCAACAGGAAGCATCTTCACTCAAAAGTTTCCTTCTATAAATTCAGAAAAATATATTCTAGTAATACCATCTAAGCAAATACTTTTTTTAATTTCGAAAGGTATCAGAATATTTTCTTATCCTATATCTACATCAAAGTTTGGGCTTGGAAATGAGAATGACTCTTTTAAGACACCACTAGGGCTTCATTATATAGCTGATAAAATCGGTGAAAATATGCCTAAAATGACTATATTCAAAGGCAGAAAGCCTCTCGCAAATAATCTTACATTAACTGACCTGCATCTTCCTGAAAACACTGATATACGTAATGAGCATTTTGCAACACATGATGACGTAATTACTTCTAGAATATTATGGCTCAAAGGCTATGAAGATGGGATAAATAAAGGTAATAACGTTGATAGTTACTCACGTTATATTTATATCCATGGAACAGCGCATGAAGATAAAATTGGCACTCCAGATTCCCATGGATGCGTTAGAATGAATAATGATGATATAATTGAGTTGTTTGATAATACATTTATAAGCATGCCTGTGCTTATAGCTAATGAAAATGATAATTAACAAAACAAAGGAGAGTGTTAAATGTTAAATGTATATTTGTCAGGAGAGATTCATAGTGATTGGAGAGAAGAAATTATTAAACTATGCAATAAAGAAGATTTAAATATTAAGTTTTCTTCACCCAATACAAATCATGAGTCATCAGATAATTGTGGAGTTGAAATTCTTGGAGCTGAAGAAAAAAACTTTTGGAAAGATAATAAAGGTGCAAGTATTAATTCTATTAAAACTAAAAAATCTATAAAAGATAGTGATGTTGTAGTTGTAAAGTTTGGAGAGAAATATAAGCAATGGAATGCTGCTTTTGATGCAGGTTATGCCTCGGCATTGAATAAATCAATTATTGTTATCCATGGTGATGAACATCAGCACGCTCTTAAAGAAGTAGATGCATCTGCATCTGCAGTTGCAAAAGACCAACATCAGGTTGTTAAAATATTAAAGTATCTTTTGAATGGATCACTTTAATGAGAGGTAATAATTCAGTCACAGTAGGTTTATAAAGATAATATTTTAATAAGATCTAGGGGTTTATTAATATTTACGTCAGCATTCCAAGAACGAATATCTTTGTCAGGTCCAATAAAGCCAAAGTCTGCAGCTACTGTGAACATTCCTGCATTTTTTCCTGCAATAATATCTCTTTCATCATCACCTACATAAATAGTATTTTCAGCGTTCACATCTGCCATCTCAATAGCTTTTAATAAACCTTCGGGGCTAGGCTTAGTTTCTTCCAGCATATCTCCTGTAATTAAATATTTAACATCTTCATTGATAGAGAAGCCTTTAAGTATTTTATTGACATATTTTGAATGTTTATTTGTAACTATTCCCCATTTAATATGATTCTTTTCAATATTTTTTATTAGCTCTGCAATGCCATCCACCATTTTTGTATGAACAAAAGTATTATTAGAATATTCTTGTAAAAATTCAGCTCTCATTAGGGACGAGTCAATAGAACGTCCATTAACCTTAGAAGCATAATCTATGATACCAACAGCTCCTCTAGATATATGTAGTTTTAATTCTTTGCAATTTACATTAGTAAATTTCTTTTCGGTTAAAATGGTATTAAGGGCATCACACATATCTTTTGATGTATCGGCAAATGTTCCATCTAGGTCAAATAATATACATTCTATATTTTTATTCATTTTTTAGTCGAGGTCATAAAATAATTAATCTTTGTCATACTTGATAATGTAAAAGTATAATCTGTAGGATTTAGTTTTACACCGGAAACATCTTCAACTTTAAATTCAGCTAATTCTAATAATCTCGCAAGTTCAGATGGTTTAATAAATTTTTCATACTGATGAGTGCCTTGGGGGACAATCTTTAAAATATACTCCGCAATAACTTTTGCAAACGCAAAAGAAATAATATTTCTATTTATTGTAGACATAAATAATTTTGATTTCTTTTTTGAAACTTTAGAGATATCTAAAATAAGCTTCTCTTGATCAGGAACATGTTCGATTAGTTCAAAACATATAATGCCATCATATTTTTTTTTATCTTTCTCAATAAATGATTCAAGAGTAGAGCAGACATAGTTGATATCGAGATTACTTTCTTTAGCATGCTGCTTTGCTATTGCAATGGTTTTTTCAGATGCATCTAGTCCAGTTACTTTCGCACCTCTTTTTGTCAGTTCTTCTGCAAGTAAGCCCCCACCGCATCCTATATCTAGGATATCTAGACCTTTTACATCTAAGCTATTTTGAATATATTCAACTCTTAAAGGAGTTAGATTATGTATAAGTTTATATGGACCTCTTTTATTCCACCATTCATGTGCATATATATCAAAATTATCTATTTCTTTTTTATCAACATTCATAATGAGCCTAATTTTTAATCAATTCAGTAAACTTATGATATAACATATCTTCGTTTATTGTCAGGAGCTTTTTATCTTTTAGTATTTGTTTTCCTGATATCCACACATTATCAATATTATTAGACATAAGTTCACTTTCGATACATTTATATAAATCTATTTTATCCATGCCTAGATCATTAATTTTAATTGATATAATATCTGCGCTATACTTAGGTTTAAGCTTCCCTGTATTAAAATCTAGTCCTAGGGATTCAGCTCCATTATTTGTTATCAATCCTAATAATTCTGATTGTGTTAAATAATCACTCTTATTTACACTTAGTCGTGATAAAAGAGATGCCAACCGCATTTCATTCAATAAATTTATACTGCTACCTATTGTATGTTCACCAGTACCAAGTGATACCTTGATATTATTCTTCAAAAAAAGCTTAGTGTTACAGTAAATATTTTTAGACATAATATTTAATGATGGAGTATGCACAACATGCACCTTATATTTTTTCATTGTATTTATATCTGACTTAGTCATATGAAATGGATTCATGGCAGTAAATGAATTGCTCAATAATCCTAGTTCTTCTAAAAACTTTATTGGTCTTTGTTTATATTTTTTTTTGAATGTATTCAACTTACCTAGATTTTCATGTAAATACATTCTAACTGGCATATCTAGTTCACTGGCTATTTGAGAAACTTTTTCAAATCCTGATTTTGATAACATATGAATTCCATTAAGATTTAAATATAGTTTTATGGAAGGGTTATCTCTATACTCATCATAAAAGCCAATACTTTTTTTAAAATATTCTTGCTCTTTCTCTGCCCAATTAGTTTTTTGGCTCAATATAGGTAATCCAATGTTTGCTCTTACACCAGATTTAATAACTTGCTTAAGAATTATTTCTGGATAAGTACTTGTATCTGTAAATGTTGTAATACCATTTTTAATCATCTGGCAAAGCGCGATTTCTGTTGATAGTTCTAAATACGCTTTATTATTTATATTTTTTTGGGTAGCCGGAATATTACTTTTTAAGTATTCCCGGGAAAATATATGAGGCAAACAAATATTGTTGTTTACTAATCCAGGGGTAATTATATGACTTTCTAATAACCGATGACTATTTGTTCGATATTTTTTCGATATTTCTTTTGAGGGTAGAATATCTTTAACAATATTCCCTTCAATAATCACAGAATGGTTTCTTAGTAAGCCATCATTTTTTGAAGATAAGACCCATTTAGCGCTTATAATTTTATCAACATTTTGCATATCAATTATTATACTCAATTTAGACTATTTTTAATGCCAAATATTGGAAATAGCCATAAAATCAATTTTTAAGCTAATTTTGCTATCTTATAAATTATGTCGTGTATACCAAAGGTTTATGATAAAATAGTTATTTAATAACATATAAAAGAATATTAGCAATATATGCCTGAAAACCAAGAAATAAGATTCGAACAAGAAATGAGACAATCTTACCTGGATTACGCTATGAGCGTGATAGTAGGTAGGGCCTTACCCGATGTAAGAGACGGTTTAAAACCAGTACATAGAAGAGTTTTATTTTCTATGCATGAACTTAATAATGGTTGGAATAAATCATATAAAAAATCAGCAAGAATTGTTGGTGATGTTATAGGTAAATACCATCCCCATGGTGATACTGCTGTATACGATACAATAGTCAGATTAGCTCAACCATTCTCCATGAGACATCCATTAATTGATGGACAAGGTAACTTTGGATCTGTTGATGGAGATTCTCCAGCTGCTATGCGTTATACAGAAGTTAGAATGTCAAAATTATCGCAAGAATTATTGCAAGACATCGAGAAGAATACTGTTGATTTTTCTCCAAACTACGATGGATCTGAAAAAGAACCAACTGTTTTACCAACACGAATACCAAATTTACTCGTTAATGGATCTACCGGTATAGCCGTAGGGATGGCTACAAACATTCCCCCTCATAATCTTATCGAGGTTGTGGACGCAACAATTGCAATTATTGATAATCCATTGCTGGCAGATAAAAATAATATTGATGAGTTAATCAAGGCGAGTAATCTTCAAGGTCCTGACTTTCCTACATATGGTGAAATTAAGGATAGTGGAGGAATTAGAAATGCTCTTCTTACAGGAAGAGGGTCTTTTAAGATCAGAGCTAAACATATTATAGAAAAGAAAGATAATGATAGGACATCTATTGTATTTGTGGAATTACCATATCAGGTTAATAAAGCAAAGATGATTGAAAATATTGCTCAACTCGTGAGAGATAAAAAAATAAATGAAATTAGTCATCTTAGAGATGAGTCAGATAGAGATGGAATGAGATTAGTGATTGAGTTGAAGCGTGGTGAACAACATGAAGTCTTGTTGGGTGCACTATATAAGCATACAAATGCTCAAACTTCATATTCAGTTAATACAGTTTGTCTTGTTGACGGGGAACCAAAAACATTAGGCTTCACTGAAATTTTAAATGAATTTATTAAGCATAGACGAGAAGTCATTACTAAGAGGACATTATATGATCTTGAAAAAGCAAAGAACAAAGCGCATATCCTCGAAGGTCTTGGGATAGCATTACTAAATGTAGACGAGATAATTGCGATGATTAAAAAATCCAAGAATTCATCGGAAGCCAAGACTGCATTACTATCAAAACCCTGGAAGCCCGGACAACTCACTGAGTTTTTAGGAATTGTAGATAAACAAACCAATGCCTTTATAAAAAGTGATGCTCAATATGGTTTACATGGAAAACTATATAAGTTATCACCGAAGCAAGCACAAGCAATCTTAGATTTAAGACTGCAAAAGCTTACTGGCTTGGAACAGGAAAAAATATTTACTGATTATGAATTAACAATTAATGAGATAAAAGGATATATAAAAATACTTTCTCATACCGAAGAACTCGATAATGTTATGAAAAAAGAGTTGGAGGATGTGAAAAGTGAATATGGTGAACCAAGAAGATCTGTTGTGTCTGATGACGAGGGAGAGCTAAGAAAAGAGGATCTAATTAAGAAGGAAGATATAATAGTAGTTTTAACAAAAGCTAACTATGTTAAGCGCCTTCCAGCAACTGACTTTAAGAGTCAAAAGAGAGGAGGAAGAGGAATTAATGCTACAAAATTTAAAGATGGGGACGAGGCAAAACTATTATGTCAAGCACATACCCATGACATAATACTTTGTTTTTCATCACTAGGAAAAGTTTACGCAATTAGAGCATTTGATATTCCGGATCCAAGTAGACAAGCGCGGGGTAGGCCTATAAATAATGTATTGCCGCTTACAGCTGATGAGTCAATCAGCACATTTGTTGTGGTGAATTCTTTCGAGGAAGATGCATATCTATTTATGTCAACAAAAAATGGAATGATAAATAAAATTCCAGTTAATTTGTTTAAAAAAATACGTACTACAGGCTTGAAAGCAATTTTACTTAAAGAAGGAGATTTTCTTCTAGGCGCTCATTATACTAATAAAGATGAGTTTATTATGTTAGTTGCTGATAATGGTAAGGCTATCAAGTTCTCTGAGTCAGATGTAAGGGCAAGATTTAGAGGTACGCTTGGCGTAAAAGGTATTAAATTATCAAAAAACTCTAAACTTGTATCAATATTAAAACCTACTGGTGGTGAGATTATAGCAGTTACAGAGAATGGTTATGGTAACAGGGTTTCCGTTGAGAATTATAATACGCAAAAGCGTGGAGGAGTTGGGGTAATAGGTATTAAGGCCAGCGTACGTAATGGGAAGGTTGTTGGTGCAGTGAATGTTGGGCCCAATGATCAAATAATTATGATTACAAATAAGGGTAAAACAATTAAGATATCAATAAACGATATGCCTATAATCGGAAGGAATACGCAAGGAGTTAGGTTGCAAGTTTTACAAGATGATGAGAAGCTTGTAGCAATATCAACAGAAACAATTATTAGTGATGAGTGAAGATTTAAGCAAAATAAGAATTCTTATTGACAAAGTTGACAAGCAAATTGTCAAACTATTAAATGACCGAGCAAATCTTGCAAAAAAAATAAAAGAAGCAAAAGCGTCATCTGAAAAAAAAGATATATTTAGACCTGAAAGAGAAGCTCAGATACTTAGAAAAATAGCTTCAACTAATTCAGGACCGCTTACTGCTAAACATTTACAAGCTATATTCAGAGAAATTATATCCTCATGTTTGTCATTAGAAACTGATTTAAAAGTAAGTTGTTTAGGCCCAAAGGAATCATATAGCAATCTTGCATTAAATAAGTTCTTTGGTTCTTCGGTGAAGATTAAATTTAATAACTCAATCTCGGAGATATTTGATGATGTATGTCGACAAAACATAGATTTTGGAGTAGTTCCAGTTGAAAATTCAAATCAGGGAAGTATAAAAGAAACTATAAATCATCTGATTAAGGATAACAGTAAATTATGTGGCGAAGTTAACTTGAATATTAAACACTGCCTATTATCTAATTCAAAAAAAATGAGTGAAATAAAAAAAGTTTATGCCCATGAGCAAACTTTCTTGCAGTGCAATCAGTGGCTTAATAAGAATATGCCAAATATACAGAGAATTTTTACTTCGAGTAATTCTGCAGCAGTACAAAAAGTTATTAAGCTTAAGAACTCTGCAGCAATAGCTAGTAAAAATTGCGGCCCTGTTTATAAGGTTGGAATATTAAAAAATAACATACATGACAGTACAGATAATACTACAAGATTCATTGTTATTGGAAATCATAATATAGCAGCTAGTGGTTTGGATAAAACATCTATCTTGATATCTATAGATAATAAAGCTGGATCATTAAATGAATTATTATTACCTTTATCCAAGAATAAAATAAGTATGTCCAAAATTGAATCTATTCCGACTAGAATTAATAATTGGGAGTATATGTTTTTATTAGATATTGACGGGCATGTCGATGATAAGATTGTTGGTCAAGCACTCAAAGAGATACAGAAAAAGACTTCATTTTATAAAAACTTAGGTTCGTACCCTAAAAGTATTTGAGTAATAATGGCTAATAAAACATCAACATCATCGTATCAGCCTGGCAGAAATATTAATGATATTCGGAAATTATATGGTTTACAGAAAGTTATTAAATTAGCATCTAACGAGAATCCCCTTGGGCCTAGTAAAAAAGCAATATCTGCAGCAAATAAAATCATACAATCTATTAATAGATATCCAGATAGTAAATCTATAGATCTTAAATCTGCTATTTTAAAAAATATTTCTAAAAGAAATATCTTAGCTAGCAATATTGTTATTGGAAACGGATCAAATGAGATTTTAGAGCTAGTTGCTCGGAAATATCTAAATAATAAGTCAGAAGTTTTATTTTGTAAGCATTCTTTTTTAGTCTATAAAATTATTTCAAATACAATGAAGGCAAAAATTATTGAATCAAAACCTATTAAGGAGAAGGGAAAAGATTTCATGGGGATAGACTTAGTGTCAATGAAATCTAAAATAACTAATAAAACTAAAGTGATATTTATTGCAAACCCTGGAAACCCAACGGGAACTATAGTGCCAATTAGTGAGATAGAAAAATTTATCAAAAATATTTCTAAAAAAATAATTATTGTGATTGATGAAGCATACTATGAATATTCATCTCATTATGGGTTTAAAAGTGCTGTAAATTTATTAGGAAAATATAAAAATATTGTGGTTACAAGATCATTTTCTAAAATATATGCTTTAGCTGGAATCCGAGTAGGTTATGGATTAGCCTCAAAAGATATAATTTCTGATTTTGATAAAATAAGACAACCATTCAATGTGAATTATATTGCTCAAAAAATGGCAGTAGCATCTCTTGGAGATGAAAGATATCTTGAAAAGAGCCTGAGACTTAATGATGCAGGAATGCAGTTTTTAAAATCAGAATTAAATAAGTTAGGAATCATGTACCTTAATACATATACAAATTTTATTACCATATATCTAGGATCGAAGACACAAGAAATTTATGAGATATTATTATCTGAGGGTGTGATACTGAGGCCTTTAGAAAATTATGGTCTTCCTAATTACTTACGGGTAACTATCGGCACAAAAGAAGAGAATAATATGTTTATCAGGAAGCTTAAAAAATCTTTAAAGGTAATAAAGTAAGTGTACAATTCTATTTATATTTTTGGCTTAGGCATGATGGGTGGCTCTCTTGCATCCTCAATTAAAAGCAAAAAACTAGCAAAAAAAATATATGCCTATGATAAAAATATTAGTAGCTTAAAATATGCTAAAGAAAAGAAGCTTGTTAGTGATTATGATGATAAAGATTTCAAATATTTATCAGAATCTGATTTTATAATAATATGCGCGCCGATGAGTGCATATAAAAATATTTTTAATATTATTAAAAAATATAAAAAATCTGATGCTATTATTACTGACATTGGAAGCACTAAGCAGAATATAATTAATATTTTAAAACTAACTATAGCAGAGCACGAGGAATGTTTTATAGGCTCTCATCCATTAACCGGTAAAGAGACAAGTACGATTATGGCGTATGAGAAAAATCTTTTTGATAAAGCTGTAGTATTGGTCACTCCTACTGAAAAAACTAAAAAAAATTTAGTCAAAAAAGTATCTAGATTTTGGAAAGCAATGAAATGTAAAGTGACAATGATATCTCCTAAACTACATGATCTGGTTTTGTCAGAAACAAGTCATTTACCACATCTTGTTTCTTTTGCACTAGTTAATATTATCTTAAATACTCAGTCTATAAAAAATATAAAAGATTATACCGGAGGAGGCTTTAGAGATTTTGCAAGATTGGCCCATAGTGATGGAGTAATGTGGAGTGATATTTGTGGAACCAATGAGAAAAATATTGTTACTTCAATTAATATGCTTATAAAAGAGCTAGGTTTGATTAAAAATATGGTTAAGAGTAATGATAAGTCTTTACGTTTATATCTGAGTCGAATTAAAGCTAAGTTAGATAAGAAATGAAGGAAAATTTAAATCTAATAATTAATAACCCCAAGAAATTAGAAGGACTGATAAGTATTCCAGGAGATAAGTCTATTACTCATAGAGCAATAATGCTGGGGTCTTTGTCTGATGGTCAACTTAAAATTTCAAATAGCCTTTTGTCTGAAGATTGTATGAGAACTCTTGAGGCATTCAGAGAACTTGGGATAAATATTCAGATTGATAATGATATAGTTACAATATTAGGTAAAGGCCTAAATGGACTTTCAGAAACAAAGTCTCAAATTTATGCAGGTAACTCGGGAACAATGGCAAGATTATTGTCTGGCATACTTTCTGCTCAAAATTTTAATAGCTCAATTTCAGGAGATGAGTCACTAGTAACGAGACCTATGAAGCGAATCATTGAGCCACTTGAATCTTTTGGTGCACTAATTAAATCAAAAGATCAAAAGTTACCAATAAATTTTAAATCGTCTAACTCTATCAAACCTATCAAATATCATAGCCATATTCCTAGTGCACAAGTTAAGTCATGTTTAATTTTAGCAGCATTATATATGAAAGGTGAATCCATTATTAGTGAAGATATAAAGACAAGAGATCATACGGAGCGACTTTTAAAATATATGGAATACCCAATCTCAATAGATAAAGAAATTGTAAGATTACAGGGCTGTAAAAATATAGTAGCAAAAGATATAGATATTCCATCGGACATATCTTCGGCTGCCTTTTTTATTGTTGCGGCTTTAATCAAAAGAGATTCAGATATCACATTAAATAATATTGGAGTAAACCCATTGAGAACTGGAATTATAGATATCTTATTAAAAATGGGCGCAAATATTAAGCTCACTAATTGCCGCACTATATGTAATGAACCGGTGGCAGATATTAAAGTAAAGTATTCTCAATTAACCCCTATTAACATTTCAGGCGATATAATTTCTCGCCTAATAGATGAATTGCCAGTCTTGTTTATTGCATGCGCAACTTGTAATGGTCTGTCCTTAATAGAAGATATACATGAACTGAGATATAAAGAGAGTGATCGCATAGAGGCGATGGAGAATGGACTTAAAAAATTAGGCATAGATATAGTATCAACTGAGAATTCTATAAAGATTACTGGTGGGACCTTTAGTGGCGGCATCATTGATAGTTATGGAGATCATAGAATAGCAATGTCTTTTTTGATAGCAGGATTGGTTTCTGATAAACCTATAACAGTTCTAAATACTAGCAACATTAATACTTCTTTTCCAAACTTTGAGGATATCTTGAGAGATCAAAAAATAGATGTGTATACAGTATGAATAATATACCTATTATCACAATAGATGGTTTAGCTAGTTCAGGAAAAACTACTATATCTAAATTATTATCTAATCATCTAGGATTTTATATATTAGATAGTGGAGTCTTATATCGTGCATTTGCTTATATCAAAATTATAGAAAATATTGATGCTTACACAGTTGATGCTATTGCAAGAATAATTTCTAATCTTAGGATGGCGCCTAATAAAGATTTAGGGTTTAGCGTTATTTATGATTCTAGTGATATTACTAAGAATCTATATAATGAAGAAATAGGATTGGAAGCGTCTAATATTTCTAAAAATGAAGATATTAGAAATGTCTTATTATCAATTCAGCATGCATGTGCGCAAGCACCAGGACTGATAGCAAACGGCAGAGACATGGGAACAAAAGTTTTCCCAGAAGCTGCACTAAAAATATATTTTACAGCTAGCATAGATGTTAGGGCGAAAAGGAGATATGAGGAGATGATTGAGTCTGGATCTAACCCAAATCTATTAAATATACGTAAATCTTTGAAAGAAAGAGATGAAAAGGATATTAATAGAGAAGTTTCGCCATTAAAAGCTGCTAAAGATGCTATTATTATCGACTCTAGTAAATTAAATATTGATACTATCCTTGATAAAATCCTTGGATTGTATAAGATATCAAGAGTTTGAATTAAATGAGGAAAAATAATTAATGGAAGCCCAATCAGAATTTGAAGTATTATTTCATGAGAGCATGAGCAATGTTGACATGACCGCTGGTAGCATAGTTACTGCAACAGTCATAGAAATCAGAAATGACTATGTTGTTATAAATGCAGGCCTAAAATCTGAAGGTATTATTCCTAAAAATCAATTCCTAAATCTAAAGGGTGAGCTAGAAATTTCATTAGGCGACGTAGTTGAAGTTACGCTTGATATGATTGAAGATGGGTATGGCGAAACCATCATGTCTCGTGAAAAAGCGAAAAGAACCAAAGTTTGGGATGAGTTAGAAAAAGTTCAAAACAGCCAAGAAAATATAGAAGGAAAAGTTTCTGGAAAAGTTAAAGGTGGCTTTACTGTTGATTTAATGAATATAAAAGCATTTTTACCTGGCTCATTAGTAGATGTCAGACCCACTAAAGAAACTGATTATATTGAAGGCAAAGTATTAGAGTTTAAAATTATTAAAATGGATAAAATACGAAATAATATTGTTTTATCTAGAAAAGCAGTTCTTATGGATCAAAATTCAAGTCCAGAAGAAATTGCAGAGAAATATACCGAAGGAAAAGTTGTAAAAGGATTTATTAAAAATCTTACAGATTATGGTGCCTTTATTGACCTAGGCGGCATAGATGGTTTGTTGCATATAACAGATATATCATGGAAAAGAATTAATCATCCTAGCGAAATATTACGTGTTGGTGATGAGATGGATGTAGTTGTCTTAAAATATGACCAAGAGAAGAATAGAGTTAGTCTTGGGATGAAACAACTAGATGATGATCCATGGGATAAAATTCCAGATAAATTAGAATTAGGTGCTGTATATAAAGGTAAAGTTGCAAACATAGCAGACTATGGAGTATTTGTTGATCTTGGCGATAACGTAGAGGGGCTAGTTAGAACATCTGAGCTTAATTGGACAAATAAAAATATAAATCCGAATAAAGTAGTTAACTTAGGTGATGAAATTGACGTTAAAGTTATGGAAATTGATAATGAAAAGAGAAGGGTCTCGTTAAGCCATAAACAGTGCCTGGAGAACCCATGGGCGGAGTTTGATGATAATAATAACAAAGGTGACATTGTTACTAGCCAAATTAAGTCAATAACTGATTTTGGTATCTTTGTAGGGCTGGATGGTGGAATAGATGGGCTGATTCATATAACAGATATTACATCGGAAGATAAGCAAGAGGCGGCTATAAGATCGTATAAGAAAGGTGATGATATAACCTCGATAATACTATCAATAGATTCTAACAGAGAAAGAGTCTCTCTTGGTATTAAACAGTTGTCCGAAGATCAAAATGCAGTTGAAAATGGTGAGAAAATCGAGTCTGAGTAGTTATGGTTTTAAATAGATCAGAATTAATATCTAAACTCTCAAGTAAATTTAAATCTTTTACTGCCTCTGATATCGACTATTCTGTTAAAAAGATACTAGAACACATATCAAAATCTTTATACTCTGGTGATAGGGTTGAGGTTAGGGGTTTCGGTACATTCTCTTTGCATAATCATAATTCTCGAACTGCTAGGAATCCTAAAACTGGAGAATTAGTAGCCTTGGAAAAAAGAAATAGTGTTCATTTTAAGCCTAGTAAGGAACTCAAGTCGAGAGTAAATAATAAGAATTAAAACTTAATTTATCTTCAATTAATCACTCTAATAGAATAATATAATATGTAACTATGTTTAGAGTTTTAATATTTTTAGTAACATTATCATTATTAGCTTTGTCTATAATAATATCTATGCTCAATCCTTTGTCTATTGAAATAGATTTATATTTCCAAAAGTATTCTTCTCCCTTGCCACTTTTTCTATTTATAAGTTTTCTAATAGGATCTTTTTTAGCTTTATTATTTTTCTTATCTGCATATATTAGCCATAAACATGAGGGCAGAAATCTAAGAAAAATATTGAAAATGAAAGAAGATGAGATTGATAGTCTTAGAAAAAATCCTCTCAGAGATGATCACGAATGATTTATGCTTTTATTATTATAACGGTGATTATATTATCATCAGCATATCTTTATTATAAGCCTAAGCCCAAAACTACTAAAAATATTTTTAATGCTGAGTACTATAGAGGTCTAAACTATTTATTAAATAATGAAGAAGATAAAGCTTTTAAAATATTTGCAGCATTAATGGATGTAGATAGCTCTACTATCGAGACGCATTTAGCTTTAGGTGGATTATATAGAAAGAGAGGGGAGTTTGATAAAGCAATTTTAATTCATCAGAATCTTCTTTCAAGGCCAACCTTGGAAATAGAGCTTAAAAATCAGGCTTTATATGAATTAGCTAAAGACTTTCATTCTGCTGGGCTTTATGATCGCTCTGAAAAAATTTTTAAAAATCTATCTGAAATCAAAAGTTATAAAGAATCATGTTTAGGGCATTTATTAAAAATATATGAAGTGACAAAAGACTGGGAAAAGGCTATAGAATTAGTAAAATCAATGGATACTGTTTTTATTAATAATCAAGAGACATCTCCACTCCTCGCTCAATATTATTGTGAAATATCCGACCTATATCATAACCAAAATCAAACTGAAAAAGCAATTGCGATATCAAAGAAAGCATTAAAAACTAACCCTAAATGTATACGGGCAAATTATCAATTAGCTAAATATTATTCAAGAAATGATATTAGGATATCAGTCCAATACTATTATTCTATAATTATTCAAAATAAAAATTTTGGACAATATATTGTTGGCCAAATAATTTCTTTAGCTAAGGAACTAAAAAATAGCGGAATGATTTTAAAAATATTAACGACCGTATCTGAAATAAAAGATATGCCATTTATACCAGATATATATTTTTTCCTTCTTTATGAAAAAGACAAAGATGCGGCTATGGCTTATGTCAATGTTTTTGATAGAGCTGATTTAGTTAATAACTTTATTATAACCCACACTTTGGCTTCAACGGAGGAGCAAACTGATGCTGACAGCATTATATACGACTTGGTTAACTCTTATAAAAATATTTTTTCTTCGCGTCATTGTTTTATTTGTAACAATTGTGGATATAAGTCTAATAAGTTAAACTGGATATGTCCAAGCTGTAATACCTGGGAGACTATAGTGCCGAAATCAGTGGTTGATATAATGGAAGATGGAAGAAGCAGTGAATAGTAATTTTGATAGTAATAAAATAATTGTTGCTTTAGACTATAATAATAAAGAGCAAGCTCTAGAGTTATCGGAAAAGTTAGACCCGTCATATTGTAGATTAAAAATTGGTAAACAGCTTTTTACTAAATATGGTCCAAAAATAGTTGATGAACTTCATGCGATGAATTTTGAAATATTTTTAGATCTAAAATTTCATGATATTCCTATTACAGTTTATAAGGCCTGCATGGAAGCTTATAAGTTGGGCATATGGATGTTAAATGTTCATCTTTTAGGTGGAAAAGAAATGGTGTCTGCAGCTAAAGAAGCCAGAGATATGGTTAATAAAAAATCTAAGATAATTGGGGTTACTCTATTAACTAGTCATAATGAAGAGAGCATGTCTCACCTTGGTATGAACACGCGTGCAGATATAGTGAAAAAATTATCTGTAATAGCTAGTGATTCAAAAATAGATGGAGTCGTATGTTCTCCTGGAGACATAAGTTCTATAAATACATCTAAAAATAGCTTAGAGTTCATTACACCAGGAATAAGGTTAAGTAATGATTCAAACGATCATTCAAAAATATATACACCAAGCATAGCTTTAGATCTTGGTAGCTCTTATCTTGTTATAGGCCGTCCTATCACAGAAGCTAAAGACCCAATGAGTATCGTAGAAAAAATTAAATTAATGATTTAAAATCTTTTCTTAATTCTTGATAATCATTTGAATTATTAAATTTAGCACCATATATTTGTATAATCTTTGATGCGCAATAATTTGCAAATTTCATAGACTCGAGAATATTAGTATCTGTATATTGATGCATGAAAGCACCAAGGAACATATCTCCTGCACCAGTAAAATCTTTAGATTGAACTTGATGACCAGAGATTTTATGATCATTAGTTCCATCAAAGCATATTGCTCCTTTAGACCCAAGTGTAATGATATACATATCCGTTAGCTCTTTAAGAAATTTTTCAGCATCCTTTAAATTATCAGCTTGTGAAAAATTAAGAGCCTCTTGCTCATTACAAAAAATTATATGTGATTTTTTATTAAATAATTTCATCATATTATCTCTGAAATATGAAACAATATTTGGATCCGATAAAGTTATGACTATTCTTGTATTATTTTCATGAGCAATATTTATCGCAGCTATTCCCACATTCAGAGTTGCGTCTGATGTTACCAAATAACCTTCTATCAATAAATAATTAGAATCTTTAATTGATTCTTTCCTTATATCATTTTCACTTAATAAGCTTGATGATCCTAAAAAAGTATTCATTGTTCTTTCATTATCAGGTGTAATCAAAACTAAACATTCGCCACTTCTTTGATCATTAATTTTAGCAACATGTGCATCAACACCTGACTCATTTAAGCAACTGATAAAATTTTTGCCAGATTCATCATTTGAAACTTTTCCTGAGAAACAGACATTATCGGTAAATTGAGCCATTGCATATACAGAATTTGCTACTGATCCACCTGGTATAATTTTTTCTGGAGGCCTCATTGCTTTTAATTTTTCATGAAGTGCAAAGTGTTTTTCATATTCATTTAATAGCATGCATCCTTTCTCAAGATTAAGATCTTCAAGAATTTGATCATTAATCTTATATTCATAATCTAATAATGCATTTCCAATACCATATAGTTTATATTTATTCATATTTTCTATTCCTTATAATAATTAGTTGCATATTGAATTCTTTAATAACTCTATAGTCATATATTTATTGAGGTCTAGGATATCATAAAATCCTTCCTTATATTATGCAATTATAAAAATTTCTTGAGAAAGCTGGTGTAAAGATATAAGGGTTATAAGAAAAAAGTTAGTTAAGAAATCTTATTACAAGTGAACCCTCATAATATATAATAATTATTCTGCTCGAGTGGTGGAATGGTATACACGGAGGATTCAAAATCCTCTGTCGCAAGACATGTGGGTTCGAATCCCACCTCGAGTAGAAGATTATTTTTTATAATTTAAAATATTTTTCTTATCAATAAATATCTATATAAAATCATGATATTATCTTTATATGGATATTATGCTGATTTACTCTATTCTAATCATTGTGTTCGTTTTTATTGGAATATATTCTTACAAACAAATAAAGCTATCGAAAGAAATTTCGCTTAAAGATACTACGTTGGAAGATATCGAGGAAAAACTTAAAAAACATAAGTTAATTGGTGGAAGACACAAAAGGACGAATAAAAAAAACCCTCCAATAGTTTAACTATTTATTTTTTTTAGCCGATTTTGCTAATTTAGCCATTTCTGGAGTATAAGCTGCTCCTTGCCAGAGCATGCTATAGACAATTTCTTCATTACCATTGTCGCAGACATCAATTACTTTCTGGAATAGGGGCTGAAAAGTCTCACTTTTATGAGAATTCTCATGATCATCATAAGATTTCCAGAATGTTATAATTAGTGCTTCACGGTCTTTAAGGTCAGAAGTTAGTGCTTTCCCAATGTTTGAACCTTCATTAGAGATTTGCCCACTATTTAGAACAACCATTCCTCCAATAAAGCCTGTATCCGAGTGATATGTTTTTACATTTTCACACATCACAGCAACTCTTTCTTGAAGATCATCTAGAGTGTACTCATCTTTAAGTATTACTCTATTAATTGTTACTATTCCATCATGTGGGAAGTTATTTATTAAGCTCATAGCTAATTAAAGCAAATATGGAACTATAAATCAATATTAGAATATGCTAATATATAATTTTATTGACATAATCAGTATTAGAAGTATTATTTTGCAGTATTATGACAACTCTAATATCTTCATATGATTACCAGCTTCCTGTTGATTCAATAGCTGCCAACCCTTTAGACCATAGGTCAGACTCTAAGTTATTACATTATAATTTAAAAAAATCTAGCTACTCAGACCAAAAATTTTCAAAGTTATTAGATATCTTAAAGAAAGGGGATCTGTTGATCATGAACAATACAAGGGTGATTCCAGCAAGAATAAATTTAAACAAAGATAGCGGGGGTAGAATTGAAATTTTATTTAATAGAAAGATAAATCAAGACTCTATCGAGGTTATATTTTTTTCATCTAGAAAACCTATGATTAACTCTTATCTGGTCTTAGATGGTGAAAAATTTTTTAAAGTACTCGATATCAATAAAAATTATCTTATGCTTTTAAAACTATCAAAAGATAATATCTTTAGCATTTTTGAGAAATATGGTGAGATACCACTACCAAAATATATCAAAAGGTTTCCTGTTGATAGTGATAAAGAAAAGTATCAGACGGTATATGCTGAGCATGATGGTTCTGTTGCTGCACCAACGGCAGGGCTACA
The DNA here is from genome assembly GCA_029246085.1 of Gammaproteobacteria bacterium. GTDB lineage: Bacteria > Pseudomonadota > Gammaproteobacteria. The sequence goes on along the minus strand of JAQWOB010000010.1, from coordinate 32,706 downwards.
TTTTACACAAGATATGATTAATAAAATTTTAGATACTGGGGTAATAATTAAATATCTCACTTTGCATATTAGTTATAATACATTTAAGCCTATAATTGTAGAAGATTTTCTGAATCATGATATTGGGGAAGAGTATATAAAAATAGAAGAAGAAGTATTTTCTGCTATTAATATTGCTAAAAAAAATAAATCAAGAATAGTATCAGTGGGGACTACTGTGGCAAGAGCACTTGAATTTTGTTATACAAACAATATTGAGGAATCTTATGAGGGACCTGTAGATATATTTATTTACCCAGGTTATGAATTCAAGGCGATTAATTGTTTAATTACTAATTTTCATCTTCCAAAATCTTCATTACTTTTACTTGTTTGTGCCTTTGGAGGCAAAAAGAATATTATAGATGCATATAATTATGCTATTAAAAATAAGTATAGGTTTTATAGTTATGGCGATAGTATGTTTTTAGAAAACATATGATGAAATTTACTCTAAAGAATAAAAGCGGAAAAGCAAGATCTGGAATTCTTGAGCTTAAGCATGGTGCTGTTGAAACTCCGGCATTCATGACTGTGGGAACATATGGATCTGTAAAATCTTTAACCAATAGTGATCTTTTGGAATGTAAAGCACAAATAATTTTATGCAATGCATACCATCTTATGTTGAGGCCGGAACATGCGATTATTAAAAAAGCTGGCGGTCTCCATAAATTCATGAATTGGTCTAAGCCAATATTAACTGATTCAGGAGGGTATCAGGTTTTTAGCTTGTCCAGCCAAGCTAAAGTTTTGAGAAATGGAGTAGAATTCAAATCACCATTAAATGGAGATAAGATGTTTATGTCTCCTGAAAAATCCATTGAGACACAGATTAATTTGGGAAGTGATATTATGATGATTTTTGACGAATGCACCCCTTATCCGGCGTCAAAAGACGAAGTTAAGAAATCCATGGAATTATCTCTCTATTGGGCCGAGCTCTCTAAAAGAGCTAATACTAGCGGAATGCCTCTTTTTGGAATAGTACAAGGAGGTATGCATAATGATTTAAGAGAAATTTCATTAAAAGAACTGTCTAAATATGACTTTGATGGTTATGCTTTAGGGGGATTATCTGTTGGCGAGCCTTCTATTATGAGAAATAATGTTGTTGAGCATATGGGATGCAAGCTACCTGAAGATAAGCCAAGATATTTAATGGGTGTAGGAAAGCCTATTGATATAATTTATTCTGTGAAACAAGGTATAGATATGTTTGATTGCGTGATTCCTACTAGAAATGCAAGAAATGGACAATTATTTACTAGTTTTGGAAATCTTAATATTAGAAATAAAAAATATGAGTCTGACTTGAGTCCGATCGATAAAGACTGTTCATGCTTTACTTGCTCAAATTATTCTAGAGCATATATTAGACATTTAGATAGGTGCAATGATATATTGGCTGGAAGACTTATGTCGATTCATAATGTATACTTTTACCAAGAATTTATGAGAAAAATTAGGTTATCTATAGAGGAGAATAAGCTAGATTCTCTCATAGAAAATATTGAAAAAAACTATTTACACGAATGAGGTTAATATGGATTTTATAAATATAGCGCATGCAGCAACAGAAACGCAGGAACCATCAGCATTAGGATTTCTTTTACCCATTTTTATTCTAGTCTTAATGTATTTTGTTTTAATTAGACCGCAATCAAAAAAATTAAAAGAACATAAGCTCATGGTGGAGGAGTTAAAAGTAGGAGATGAAGTTTCTACAACTGGTGGAATATTAGGTATAGTGCTAAAGATTGGTGAATCTTATATACAGCTAAAAATTTCGAGCGATGTTGTGATTAAACTTCAAAAGTCTTCTGTCAGTAAAATATTACCTAAAAATTCTCTGGAGTCTATAAAGTAATATGTCATCATATCCGCGCTGGAAATATATTATGGTTGTTCTGGTATTAATAATATCCATAATATACTCACTCCCAAATCTTTATAATTCATACCCTGCTCTAGAGATAAGTAAAAATGATCAAATTGATATATATCAGGTAATTAATATTATTGATCCAAATATTAAAGTAGAAAGCGTAATTCAAGAAAATAATAAATTTATATTTAAATTTAGCAGCTCAAAAAAACAGCTTGATGCTTATAATAAAATAAGTTTTTCAAATATAAAAACTAACTATACTTTAACAAATTATATTAATTTACCCGATTGGTTGAAATCTATTAATGCTTATCCTATGTTTCTAGGCTTGGATCTTAAGGGTGGTGTACATTTTTTACTTCAGGTTGACAAAGATAATATAAAAACAAACTTGCTTAGAGAAATTGAAGATGATGTAAAGGATATACTAATTGAAAAAAAACTTAGGTATAATTCTTTTTATAAAACAGAAGAAAAAGTAGTTGTTAATTTTGATATAGACAAGCCTTCAGATGAGATTGTTAAAACAATAAATGACGCAGTTCCAGATATAGTGATATCCAAAATAATTAGCGATAAAAATATCAGTTTTGAAATTATTCCCTCCGAAGATTTAATCAGCAAGGATATTGCTAGTTCTTTAGCTAAGAATCTCACAATCCTTCGTAGCAGAGTAGATGAGCTGGGTGTAGCCCAACCATTGCTTCAGAAACAAGGAAAAGATAGGATTATTGTTCAATTGCCTGGTCTACAGGATTCTACGAGAGCTAAGGGCATACTCGGATCAACTGCTACTTTAGAATTCAGGCTCACCAAAGGAACACCAGAAGATTGGTATGCTTCCAAAGTTTCTGGAACACCTGTTATAAACTCTTCGATCTTATATAAACAACGTGATGAATCCCCAATTTTGCTTTCACGTAAAGTTATCGTGGGTGGAGCTGATATTAAAGGTGCTAATAGTGGTTTTGATTCATCAACAAATACTCCGGCAGTTTTTGTAAATCTTAGTGATTATGGTGCTTCACGAATGCTTGAAACTACATCTAAAAATATTGGTAGCAGGATGGCCGTCATATTTGTTGAAAAAAATAAGAGAGAAGTAATAAATGTTGCTGTCATAAGAGAAGCTTTTAGTAAAAGTTTTCAAATCACTGGATTGGATATAAATGAGGCAACTGATCTTGCAATCCTTTTGAGGTCTGGTGCTCTGAGCGCACCAATGGAAATTATTGAAGAGAGAACTGTTGGACCAAGTTTAGGAGAAGCAAATATCTTGGCTGGTAAAAACTCAATATATTTTGGGTTATTTTTAGTTGGACTATTTATGCTAATTTATTATAGGTTATTTGGATTTATAGCAAATATCGCACTTGTTGCAAATATAGTAATTATTACAGCTGTACTTTCAATGTTTCAAGCCACATTAACTTTATCTGGAATAGCTGGCATAGTTTTAACGGTAGGAATGGCCGTTGATGCAAATGTTTTAATTTTTGAAAGAATAAGAGAAGAAATTATGAATGGAAATTCACCAAATTCAAGTATATATGCGGGTTATCAAAAAGCTTTTTCAACAATATCAGATGCTAATATCACAACTTTAATTGCAGCTATTGCATTATTAACAATAGGTACTGGCGCAGTTAAAGGTTTTGCAATTACACTAGTAGTTGGAATACTATCCTCCATGTTTACATCAATTGTGGGAACAAGAGCGTTAGTTAGTTTAATATATGAACGAAAAAATAATAAAGGCCTTTCAATATAATGTTTAAACTTATCAGCTCATCTCTTAATTATAATTTCTTAGGACAAAAAAAAATTGCGATTATTATCTCAGTGTTTTTAATAATTGTAAGCCTAACTAGCTTTATGACTAAGGGTTTAAATTGGGGGATTGATTTTTCCAGTGGTTATATTGTTCAATTAAAATTTGAAAAAGAAGTTAATATCTCTGAGATAAGGTCTGCATTTGAAGAGAATGGGGTTACTGACTCTGTGATGCAGTCATTTGGCTCTAATAATGAAATAATTATTAAACTGAAGGAAGAAAGCAATTTTAACAAAGCCTCTGTTAACGTATTTCTTGTAGATATTTTATCTGAGACGCATCCCTTTGAGATACTTAAATTAGAATTTGTTGGAGCTCAGATTGGAGACGAACTCAGAGAAAAAGGAGAGTGGGCGATGTTGGTGGCTCTATTAAGTATACTTGTCTATATTGGTTTTAGATTTGAATTACTTTTTGGTGTTGGGGCTATTATAGCTTTAATCCATGATGTAATTATAACCTTAGGATTCTTTTCTCTCTTCCAAATTGAATTTGACTTAAGTGTCCTTTCAGCAATATTAGCGGTAATTGGATATTCGTTGAATGATACTATCGTTGTATATGATCGCATTAGAGAAAATATTAATATAGTTAAAAGTGACTCTTATGAATATATATTAAATATTTCAATAAACCAGACATTGACGAGAACTCTTATCACTTCCTTAACAACAATGTTTGTTTTGATATCTTTATATGTATTAGGTGGGTCAGCAGTCGAGTACTTTGCTTTAGCGATGATGATTGGGATTTTGGTAGGTACTTATTCATCTATATTCGTAGCAAGTACAAGCTTATATTTTCTAGGCGCAAATGCCGAGCATAGAAAAGATCTTTAATTAAGCTCAGATAATATTTTTTTATGAAGCCATTCTTTTGAAGCAATTAATGATTTAGAGTTATAAATGTCATCTTCACCTGAAAAATCTGTAACAAAGACCCCCGCTTCTTTGCAAATTAATACACCGGCCGCTGATTCCCAAATATTTATCTCGGGATAGACTATTAAGTCAATTTTGCCTGATGCCATATATATTAATTCTGTTGATTTAGAGCCTATAAATCTCTCGCTACCATTTAGCATATTTTCAATATTTAATTTTATTTTTGAATTATCAATCACATAAAGTATTTTCGTTTTAGACAGGCTTCTATTACGTATCTTAGTATTCTCATATAGCGCGCCTTCACCCTTTATTGCTGTTACTAGTTCATCCTGGATAGGATTAAATATTATAGTTGCCTGCGCTTCACCTTTTTGAAATATCGTAATAGTAATATTAAACAGAGGAAATTTATTAGTAAAATTTTCATAACTATCGAGAGGATTGATGACCCATATATATTTATCATTATCACTGTCCATATTAGATGTAATATTTTGGCTTCCAGTAACACTCTCCATTATTTTTCTATCTACATATGATGGGCCTAATATATCATCATCACCATAGGGGTAAGATTCAGCAATTACATCAGCTATATGCTTGTATAGTACATCACCGATCTTATCATAAGACCTTAGTTCATCTTGATCTTTGGACTTATATATCTTTGTGACGATCTCTGAAGCTGATCTGCATGCTTTTAATGCTATATTTAATCTTGGTTGCATATTGTTTTAATTCAGTAAAATATCCATAATACTACAATATGTTTTCAAATGTTCATATAGTTTTGGTTAATACGTCGCATCCGGGGAATATCGGTTCTACCGCTAGGGCGATGAAGACTATGGGTTTTAAAAAATTACTTTTAGTTAACCCAAAAGAATTTCCATCAGTAAAATCTGATGCACTAGCAGTTGGTTGCATTGATGTTCTTAAAAAAGCCAAAGTATTTTCTAATCTTGATGATGCTGTCGCGAGTGCTAATGTAAATATTGGTCTTTCAGTAAGGACAAGAAAGGCTTCTATCCCAACATTAGGTGTCAATGAGTGTATCAATCATGTGTTATCAAATAATAACCTTAAGTATAATATTATTTTTGGGAATGAATCCTCTGGTTTATCAAACAGTGACTTACTAAAGTGTGACTATATAGTTTCAATACCCACTCATACAGACTACAGCTCTCTTAATTTATCAGCAGCTGTCCAACTAATTACTTATGAGTTTTATAAGCACTCAAATATACATATTGCTAGTAAAAAGAAATCCGTTATTCGTGCAACAACTAAAGAAAAAAATTATTTTATTGAGTCTTTAATTACTCTTATGGGTCAAACAAAATTTATGAGTGTTAAAAATTCTAAATCTCTGACAAAAAAAATATATATATTATTTAACAAGGCTAACCTTGAATCTGATGAGGTTAATATGTTGCTTGGAATGCTTAACTCCATCAACAAAAAGCTCAATAAGTAGTTGATAAGAACACTGGGGTATTGCATACTTAACCCATGAAATTAACAACAAAAGGAAGATATGCCATAATTGCAATGGTTGATTTAAGGCTTAACGGAACTATAGGCCCCATAAGACTAAAAGATGTCTCTAAAAGACAAAATATCTCTTTATCATATCTAGAACAGTTATTTTCTAAGCTTAGATTATCAGGGTTAGTTAAAAGTGTAAGAGGCCCTGGAGGAGGATACATTTTAAATAAAATACCCTCGGAAATTAATCTCCTGGATGTAATAACTGCTGTAGATGAAAATATAGATCAAACTCAGTGTGGAGGAGCTATGAATTGCATTAATGAAAAGCCCTGTTTAACACATTTTATATGGACAGATTTAAATAGTATAATTAATAAATATATGGAAGGAATCAACTTAGGTGATATAGCATTAAGAGAAGATATCAAAAATATAATATTTTTAAGGGAGAATAAAAATGTCAGTCATAATCAAAGACAAGGAAAGTAATATGAGTATGCCAATATATCTTGATTATTCATCAACGACACCCGTCGATGAAAGAGTAGCCAAGAGCATGCTTGACTGTTTGACCGTTAAAGGAACGTTTGGTAATCCTGCGTCAAGATCGCACCCTTATGGATGGGATAGTGAAAAATTAATTGATGAGGCTAGAATTAATGTTGCTAACCTTCTTAATGCTGATAAACGTGAAATAGTCTGGACAAGTGGCGCAACAGAATCTGATAACTTGGCTATTAAAGGCGCTGCTTATTTTAATAAGAGTAAAGGAAATCATCTTATTACATTAACTACTGAGCATAAGGCAGTTTTAGATACAATGAGATTTTTAGAGGGCGAAGGTTTTGAGGTTACATATTTAAATCCTCAAGATGATGGGTTGTTAGACTTAGAAGTATTGAAGGCTGCAATTAAACCAACAACTATTTTAATATCTATAATGCATGTGAATAATGAAATTGGTGTAATACAAGATATGGAATCTATAGGAAAAATATGCAAAGAAAATGACATATTATTCCATGTTGACGCAGCACAAAGCCCTGGGAAAGTTGAAATAGATGTGCATAAATTTAATATTGATCTTTGTGCGCTGTCAGCGCATAAGGCATATGGGCCAAAAGGTATTGGAGCTCTTTATATTCGTAGAAAGCCTAGGGTGAGAATACAGGCTCAAATGCATGGTGGCGGACATGAGAGAGGGTTTAGGTCAGGAACACTTCCAACACATCAAATTGTGGGAATGGGAGAGGCTTTCAGACTTGCGAAAGAAGAAATGGCAGTTGATAATGAGAGAATTAAAAAATTGAGAGATATTTTATGGAATGGCCTCAAGGATATGGAAGAAATTTATTTAAATGGTGATTTAGATCAACGTATTCCTGGAAATTTAAATATTAGTTTTAATTTTGTAGAAGGAGAGAGTCTGATAATGGCAATTAAAGGAATGGCAGTTTCTTCAGGTTCAGCATGTACGTCTGCTAGCTTAGAACCTAGTTATGTATTAAGAGCCTTAGGTCGTGAAGATGAATTAGCACATAGCTCTATCAGAATGACTATAGGTAAATACACTACAGAAGAGGAAATAAATACCGCAATTAATTTATTAAAAAATGCTGTTACAAAGCTACGTGCATTATCACCGCTCTGGGATATGTATAAAGATGGCGTTGATTTAAAATCAGTAAAATGGGCAGCACATTAAAGATATGAGTATCACAATCACACAGACTGCTGCAAAACATGTTAATGAACATTTAATGTCTCGTGGTACAGGAGTGGGTTTAAGACTGGGCGTCAAAACAACAGGTTGCTCAGGTTTAGCATATGTAATTGAATTTGCTGATAAAGTAGAAAATGATGATAAAGTTTTTGAGCATAATGGAGTCAAATTAATTATTAATCCCAAAAGTTATGTTTATTTAAAAGGTACAGAGCTTGATTTTGGGAAAGAAGGTCTCAATGAAGGTTTTAAATTTAATAATCCAAATGTAAAAGATAAATGTGGGTGCGGTGAGAGTTTTAATGTTTAATGGATATATTAAAGAAGAACTTTTTTGAATTATTTAATATTGAAATTGCTATAGATGTAAATAGATCAGAACTTGATCAAAAGGTTAAGGTCTTACAAAATAAATTTCATCCTGATAAATTCTCTAGTGGTTCTGATTTTGAAAAAAGATTAGCCCTCCAAATTTCATCTCATATTAATGATGGATATAAAATACTGGGTGACATAGTCTTAAGGATTGAGTATATTCTTAAAATCAATAATTTTGTTAAAGATGAGTCTAAAACTATTAATGATATTAATTTTTTACAAGAACAAATAGAGTATAGTGAATTGGTTGAATCTTTGAATGACAACTTTGATAGTAAAATAATAGAAAACAGTCTTTCTAGTATCAAGTTTCTATTAAAGACTACAGTTGATAGTATTAAATCATCTTTTGAATCTAATGACTTTGAGAATATGTGGCAAAATTTATCAAAACTTAGGTTTTATATAAAAAATATCAATGAACTTATTAAACTGAGAAATAAATGAGCTTACTGCAAATATCAGACCCCTCTATATCGAATGATGATTTAAAGAAATTTGTTGTAGGAATAGATCTTGGCACCACAAATTCCTTGATTGCATCCTATGATAATGAGTTAAAGCTATATGAGGATAATTCATCAAGTTTAATACCTTCTGTTGTATCTATCACTAAAGAAGACATATTGATTGGTGTAAAGGCTGCCGATGCCTTTGATGATAAAAATACTACATATATTGCTTCTATAAAAAGAATAATGGGTTTGTCCTATTCTGATATACAAAACTTAGATTCTAAAGATGATTTACTGCTTATAAAATCTAAAAATGACTTACCATGTATTGCCGTGAATAATAAAGAATATTCAGCCATAGATATCTCGTCAAAAATTCTATCCCATCTTAAAAACCTAGCTGAAACTCATGAGAATAAAACTATAGATGGTGCAGTTATAACTGTTCCTGCTTACTTCAATGATATACAAAGACAAGCTACTAAGAATGCTGCAAAATTATCTGGTATTAATGTTTTGCGATTATTAAATGAGCCAACAGCTGCTGCTTTAGCATATGGCCTTGAATCTAATGAAACAGGATCATTTGTGATATATGATTTTGGCGGCGGAACATTTGATGTCTCTGTACTTACTTTAGAAAAAGGTATATTTAAAGTCTTATCAACTGATGGTAATACACGACTAGGTGGCGATGATATTGATAATGCTATTACTAAATGGCTTGTAAATAATTATTCTTTTTTAAAATCATATAAAACCACACAGATAAAAAAATACGCATGTTCCCTAAAAGAATCAATGAGTAACAAAGATTCTTTTTCAATGGATATTGATGGTAATACGATTTCTTTGTCAAAAAATGATTTCATTGATATCATTAATCCTATATTGAGTGAAACATTTGATATTGTCACAAATGCTATAACTGAATCTAAATTATCATCTGTAGATATTAAAAATATTATATTGGTTGGTGGCTCAACAAGAATAGACTGTATTAAAACTTTACTCGAAAAAAAATTTTCTTGTGGAGTTCTAAATAATATTGATCCAGATAAAGTTGTTGCTCATGGTGCTGCAATCCAAGCATCAATATTATCTGGTAATAATAAGGAAAATATACTCCTTTTAGATGTCCTTCCGCTGTCATTGGGTATAGAAACATATGGAGGTCTTTCAGAAAAGGTAATATTAAGAAATACTCCAATCCCTATTAAGCTTAGAAAAACTTTTACTACTTTTAAAGATGGGCAGTCTAAATTATTAATAAATATTATCCAAGGTGAACGCGAACTTGTTGAGAATTGTAATTCTCTCGGCGAATTTATCTTGAAAAATATACCGCCAATGGTTGCCGGAGGTCCAAGAATCGATGTGGATTTCCAGATTGATGCGGATGGTATTTTATCTGTCTCCGCGACAGAGACAACAACCGGAAATTCTTCGATGATAGAAGTTAAGCCTTCTTATGGGCTGACTGAATCAGATATTATGAAGATGATTGATGATTCTAATAATAGTGCTGAAATAGACATGACTCTAAGACGCTTAAATGAATCAATTGTTGAAGGAAAAAGAGTTATTTATGCCTTAGAGCAAGCGCTTCAAAATGATGGCAAAGATCTTCTCTCTGAGGAAGAAATTGCCATGGTTAATGATGAGCTTGAAGGCCTGAAATTAAGTATAACTGGAGAGGATTCATCAGCCATCGAGGAAAAAATTAAACAGGTTGAAAAAAAATCAGAATTTTATGTAGAACGTAGAATGAATAGCAGTATAAAGTCATTCATTGCAGGTAAAGGTATAGATGATATACTGTAAAACGAAATGCCAAAGATAACTTTTTTACCTAATGAAGATATATGTCCAGATGGTGCTGTAATAGAAGCTCCAAAGGGAACTAGTATCTGTCGAGCAGCTCTTGATAACGGAATACCTCTTGAGCATGCATGCGAGTTATCGTGCGCTTGTACGACCTGTCATGTATATGTAGTAGAGGGTTTAAGGTCATTAGATGGTGCTACTGAAGATGAAGATGATTATCTTGACAAAGCATGGAGTTTACAACCAAATTCTCGCTTAAGTTGCCAAGCGCTATTAAGTGATGATGACATTACTGTGGAAATTCCTAAATATACTATAAATCATGCCTCTGAGAGACATTAATGGACATTAAATGGACGGATACTCTTGATATAGCAATTGCGTTGGATGAAAAACACCCAGAAGTAGACCCTTTAACTATTAGATTTACAGATTTACATTCTTGGGTCTGCGATTTAGCTGACTTTAATGATGACCCAATGAAATCAAATGAGAAAATATTAGAAGCCATTCAAATGGCATGGATTGAGGAAAAATAGATGGCTATCCAGCAAACATTAGCAATGATAAAGCCTGATGCTGTTCAGAGAAATTTAATTGGATCAATTATTCAGCTTATGGAAGCTAATGAGCTAGTAGTTAAAAAAATAATTATGATGAATCTATCAGTGAGTCAGGCTGAAAAATTTTATATTATTCATAAGGATAGAGATTTTTATTCGAAATTAATTGAGTATATGACCTCAGGACAGGTTGTAGTCATTCTCCTAGAAGGCGATAATGCTATTAAAGCTTATAGAGATTTAATGGGATCAACTAATCCTGAGGAAGCTGAAGAAAAAACGATACGTAGATTATATGCTGTGAATACCACATATAATTCTGTTCATGGGTCAGATAGCCCAGAAAATGCTAGAATAGAAATTGATTTCTTTTTTAAATCATAAATATCTCAAATCATGAAAAAAAATATAATTAAATCAATTAAAGGCTTTAAAGATATTTTACCTGATGAAATCAAATACTATAAATTCTTCGAAGACGCTATAGGGAAAGTATCCTCACAGTTTGCTGTAGAGGAGCTAAGGTTGCCATTAATTGAAAAATCTGATTTATTTCATAGGTCTATTGGTGATGTCACAGATATTGTCACCAAAGAAATGTATGATTTTATTGATAAAAGCGGTGCATCCATATGCCTCAGGCCTGAAGGAACAGCATCTGTTGTTAGAGCTGCCATAGAACATAATCTGATTTATGACCGAGGTCTTAAAAAACAAAAATATTGGTACTATGGCCCAATGTTTAGGCATGAAAAGCCTCAAAAGGGCAGGTATAGACAGTTTAGCCAGTTTGGTGCTGAATATTTTGGTTTTTCTGACACTAACAGTGATGTTGAGTTACTAATGATGGGTGACTTTCTATTGAAAGAGCTAAATGTCGAGAATGCAAAACTACATATCAATTCATTAGGCAATATGGAAGATAAGGAAAGGTATGAGAAAATAATTTTTGATCACTTAAGCGCAAAAAAGAATAGTCTTGATGAGCATCAAAAAGATACTTTAGCGAAGAACCCATTAAGATTACTTGATAGCAAGAATGATAATGTTAAGGAGATATTATTAAACATACCTACGTTATATGAAACCTTGTCCGCTTTATCAAAGAACAGATTTGATATGTTGATGAGCAAGCTAGATAGTCTTAAAATTAATTATATTCTTGATAATACAATAGTTAGAGGCCTTGACTATTATAATGATACCGTATTTGAGTGGAGACATGAGTCCTTAGGCAGTCAAAATGCAATATGTGCTGGTGGCAGGTATGATAATTTAGTAAATATAATTGGCGGGGATGATGTTCCAGCAATTGGGTTTGCTATGGGAGTAGAACGAATCATAGAAATATTAAAGTTTAATGATAATTTTAAGGTTAAGCAAAATATTTCTATAGGGATAATTAATGATTCTTCTGAAAATGAAGTATACGCTCATTCAGTTTCAAAAGATTTAAGATACGAGTTTAGTGGCATTAGTTTTTATAATACAGATTCTTCAGCGAGCTTAACGTCTCAATTAAAAAATGCAATAAAGATTAATGATAAATTTGTGATAGTCATCACAGATGATAATATTAAAAATAAAAATCTTACTATTAAAATATCTGAAAACCAGATGACTGATACACTTATTAGCCTGGAAGATTTAATTAAATATATGAGAAATAAATATGAGTAGACAGTATACCGAAGAAGAAGATAAATTAATCTCATGGTTTAAGGATAATTATAAAAATATTGTTTTTGGATTATTACTTGGAACTATTCTGGTGTTTGGACTTAAATACTATAATGATTCAAATGCCAATAAACAGCATGAAATGTCACTTAAATATGAAGAAGCTATAAAAGATTATCAGGATGAAAAGTATGAGAAAGTTATACTTTTGTCAGAAGAGTATCAGGCGAGCAATCCTTCTAGCATATACACTGCTATGATTAATTTATATGCTGCAAAAATATATCATGACGAGGGGAAATATACAGAGTCATTAGGAAATCTAAATTTCGTAATAAAAAATTCTAGCTCAAAAGAAATGCGGATGGTTGCTAGTGTTAGATATAGTCGTATACTTATCTTACAAAAAAAATATGATGAGGCAGAAAAGTTTATCATATCAGTTATGAATTTTGACAAGAATGCTCTCTTAGTTGAAATGCTTGGAGATATTAGTTATATGAAATCTGATATTAATAAAGCTAAAATATATTATGCATCATGTTTAAGGCTTGACATAACACCTAATAATAGAAAAATTATTGAGAATAAACTCAATTCAATACAATAAATATGAAAAAATATATACTGATAATTTTATCTTTATTTTTTACAAGCTGCTCTTATACAAGCGCGCTTTCTTACTTTGATTTTAGTAAAAATAAAATAGGAGAGTATCAAAATATCAATGTAAAATTATTATGGTCAGCTGATATTGGAGAGGGAAGAAGCTTTAAGACTGGTGCCTTACAACCTATATTTTTTAATAATAATTCATATACAATTGATTCAGAAGGACTCATCACCTCGATAAATCTATCTTCTGGAGAAATAAATTGGGTTCATGATTTAAACTTAGATGTTTCATCTGGATTGTCTTTCCATAATGATATGCTTTTTTTTGGGACCCATGATGGAAAATATTATGGATATAAAGTTGATAGATTAGCCTCTTCTTCTTATAAATTTTTTGATACATTTAATATAACTTCACTGCTCGAAGAATCTTTTACTGAGCCAGATCTACTTATTCAACTTCTCAGTGAAGTTTCCGCGCCAGGACTTGGTATAGATAATTTAATGTTTGTTAAGTTGGATGATGGATATACTGTAGCGATAGATATTGAAAATTCAAAAGTTGAGTGGCAGTACAAAGGTAGAAATGTACCGTTGAGTATGAAGGGTTCCGGGTCAATAACTAATTTAAATAATAATTTATTTATAGCAAGAGATGATGGTAATTTAATTTCTCTTAAAAAAGGTACCGGAAAATTAAATTGGATTGTATCAATTTCACCAAGATCAGGGCGTAATGAACTTGAGTCTCTGCGAGATGTAGAAATGACACCTTTTGTTAAAGACGGTACTATCTTTGTTGGCTCTTTTCAGGGAAACCTTATTTCAGTTGACGTCTTTAATGGTAACTTGATTTGGTCTAAACCCATGTCTATATTGTCAAATATTGATGTTGATGAAGAGAATGTTTATGCTGCAGATAGCGAAGGTTATATATTTGCCTTAGATAGGTTTTCTGGATTTACTAAGTGGAAGTTAAAATTAGAAAATAACTTAATAGGAACACAATCTTTCTCTTATGAAAAATATATTATTAATATTTCCACAAAAGGACACATTATGGTTATTGATAAAAATCAAGGAAAAATTCTATCATTGGTTGATATAATTGATGATGTTGGTAATCAAACCAAGGGAGTATTAATCAATAAAGTACTTTATATAACCAGTGAAAATGGTAGACTCAACGCAATTAAGATTGATTAATTTTACCAATGAATGAAAGTATTGCCATTGTCGGTAGAACAAATGTAGGTAAATCACTACTATTTAATAAACTAACTAAAGCTAGAAAGGCCTTGGTTGTAAACTATCATGGTGTAACAAGAGATGTTAATTCTGGTTATATAGAATTAGATGGCAAAACCATATATATAGAAGACACTGGTGGTATTCCAGAAGAGGCTGATCAATTCAGTCAACTTATTATAAATAAAGTATTAAAGTCAATTTCACAAGCAAAATTAATATTATTTGTTGTATCTGCGGCAGATGGCCTTACTAATCAAGATCATGAAATATGCAAGATGCTAAGAAGGCTTGATAGAAAGGTGGCTTTACTTATTAATAAATGTGACTTAACAAGAAAAGCTCAACCAATAAGCGAGTTTTATGAATTAGGCATGAAAGAAGTATTTGTTATATCAGCAAAAAATAATATTGGTTTAAAAGAATTAAAGGAAAAAATATCTAGTGTTGGGTCATCTAAAACATATATAGAGAAGGATATTTTTAGAAGAATATCTATTATTGGTAAACCTAATGCTGGTAAATCAACACTTATAAATACTATTCTTCATGAAGAACGAATGATTATTTCTGATATTGCTGGAACAACGCTTGATGCAATTGAAATACCTTTTAAATTCAAAGATAATAATTTTCTACTATATGATACTGCCGGGATCACAAGAAAATCTAAAACAATCACTACGCTTCAAAAATTTAGTATTGGATCAACTTTGGAAACTATTAAGACAACAGATATATGCGTATTTATGATAGACGCTGAAGAGGGTATTACTAAGCAAGATAAAATCATACTTAATATAATAAAAAAATATAACAAGGCATTCATAATAGTCCTCAATAAAATTGATATGAAATCAAAATACGAAATTAAAGAACTAAAGCAAGAATTAGAATATTTTTCTAATATTATTGATAATGCTTCAATAATTTTGATATCAGCTATCGGCAACCAAAATATCAAAAAACTACTTTATACAATTAGCAATATTTCCTATTCTATATACAAAAGATATAAATCATCTTTATTAACGGATATATTAAATCAGGCTTTAGAAGAACACCAGCCTCCTATGATTGATAATAGAAGAATTAGATTAAAATTCGCACAACAAGCGAAATCTGATTCTCTGTCAATTATTATTTTTGGTAATCAAACGGATAAGCTACCAACTTCTTATGAGAAGTATTTAAAAAACTTTTTTATTTCTAAATTAAAGCTGGTTGGGGTTCCTTTAAGAATAACGCTGTCTAAACAAAAAAACCCATTCGAGTGAATGGGTTTTTATTCAGATAACTTTAGTTATATTATTATTCTGCAGTCTTAGGACTGATCATATTTTTAACTTCAGATATTTTATTTGCAGGAAATCCGCCTGTAGAAGCATGTTGCTTTATAAGCTCTTCATTTTCTGCATTGTATACACAGTAAACTTTATCGCCTGTTACATAGCTATGGACCCATTCAATTCCCGTACCCATATCTTTTAATATTCCACATGATTTTTGTGAAATACCTTGTAGGTCCTCTTGCTTTAGATCGCCTGCTCCTGGAATTTCTCTTTCTATTACATATTGTGGCATTTTACCCCTCCTTTTTAATGTATAGTCTATTCTGCTATGGATTCATTCAAGCTTCAAGGAAAAATAATCAATTATTCGGTTCCCCAGAAAATACTCTGGATCAATATATGTCTTATTTAACATCAAAGACCAATGTAAGTGAGGACCTGATGATTTTCCAGTATTACCTATCTTTCCAATTAGGTCGCCTTTACTTATAATTTCTCCTTTTTTAACCAATATCTCATCCAGATGTATAAAAATACTCTTTAGTCCTTTGCCATGGTCTAAGATTATGAATTTTCCATTATAATAGTAATTACCTGTCAATATTACTTTGCCTCTAGATGGGGAAATTATGGGGGAGCCTCTTTCTGCTGCAACATCCAAACCATTATGAAAATTTCCTTCTTTACCATTATAAAATCTTTTTGTTCCAAATTTTCCAGTAATAATCCCATTAGCTGGAATAATAAATTTTAAATCTGGACTCTTATTGTACCAAATGTCTTTTGCTTCGATAAGATTCTTTCTTTCTAGACTGATTCTCTTTTGGCTATCAATTCCAGGATTTATATATTTTGAGGAAACATTTATATGTTGAGTATCAAAAATTCTATCTTGAACATTAAATTTTAAGTGACTTATACGATTATTAATTTTTATTTTAAGATCATTCTTACCTAATGGACTATTATATGGAATTCCATATAATAAAAAAAAATTATTTTTATATTCTATAGTTAATAGTTGCTGATTATTTAATAAAATATCTGAATTTAAATCACTCTTTTTAATTTTATGAATATAAACTCCACCTTTAGTGTTTACACTTAAGTTATCAGAAGCTCTTAGTTCTTCAGTAGAATAGGTGAATAGAATAATTAAGAAGATATATGCATTAAATAATTTCATTTCTTAGACTAGAATATTATTTTTATCTTTCCAGCCTCTTTTAATATTTTTAGTCGTAATTGTAGTTATTATGCCACCTCTGACTTTCCAGTAACCTATAACCGATATATATCTAGGTTTAATTAAAGTTGCTATATCATTCAAAACATTATTCGTATTATCTTCGTGAAATGCGCCAATATCTCTAAAAGAACCCATGTATAGCTTTATAGACTTTAACTCAACACATAGCTTGTCTGGCACATAGTTTATAATAAATTCAGCAAAATCTGGCTGACCTGTTAATGGGCATAGGCATGTAAATTCGGGTATTTCCATTGTTATTAAATAGTCTTCCTTTACATGGGGATTCTGAAATGTATCTAAAATTTTATTTTTTGATTGTGTCATTGTTTTCTCCTGATAGTAGTATTATACCTAAGATAATATTATAATCTATTTAAGGGTTTTCTATGCGTCTAACAAAAATTAAATTAGCTGGTTTCAAAACATTCGTAGATCCAACGGTCTTATCTTTCCCAAGCAATCTAACAGGTATAATTGGGCCTAATGGTTGTGGAAAATCAAATATTATTGACGCAATAAGATGGGTTATGGGTGAATCATCAGCTAGGAATCTTCGCGGGGAATCCATGGATGATGTTATATTCTCGGGATCATCATCAAGGCCAGAGGTCAGCAAGGCATTCATAGAATTATATTTTGACAATGAAAATAATACTCTAGATGCTAAATTTGCCAGATTTAGTGAAATAGTAATACGAAGGGAAGTCTCCAGAGATGGTGTTTCTAATTATTCTTTAAACAATACCAGGTGTAGAAGAAAAGATATCAGGGAGGTATTTCTAGGCACAGGGTTAGGTCCTCGTAGTTATGCAATTATTGAACAGGGTATGATTTCAAGATTGGTTGAGTCAAAGCCAGAAGAGTTGAGAACATATCTAGAAGAAGCTGCGGGAATTAGTAAATATAAGGAAAAAAGGAGAGAAACAGAGCTTAGATTAAAACATACAAAAGATAATTTAAATAGATTAAATGATGTAATGAAAGAAATTTCCTCTCAGTTAAATAAGCTTGAGAGACAAGCTAAAGCAGCCAATGATTATAAAGAATTAAAAAATATAGAAAGAGAGTTAAAGCTAAGTTTACTAAGCCTCAAATGGAATAACTATAATTTAGAAATTATAGAATTAGATAAACATATTAGTAAATCAAATATTGAATATGAAAAGCAAAAATCACTATTAACTAGTAAAGATAAGTTAATCGAGGAAACTAGACTCCAAAGAAGTACAAAGCAAGATATGTTTAATACAGCGCAAGCTGACTTTTATCATATTGGAAGTGAGATAGCAAAATGTGAAAAAGATATTGAGCATTCTCAAGAATCTGAATTTTCAAGACAAAAGTCTATAGACGAAATTATATTAAATATAACTTCTCTGAATGAAGATCAGGAAAATGAAGGTTTAAGAATTAAGGGTTTAAACAATGTTATTCAAGAAAAAAAGATAGAATTAAATAATATGACTAATCAATTAAATCTATTAAATAAAGAAAAATCTGCATCAAACTTTGCCTTACAAAATTGGCAAACATCTTTTAATGACTTTATTTCATCTCAATCAGAGACAAAAAATAAACAAGAAATTGAAAAAACTAAAATTAGGGCATCAGAAAAATCTATTGAGCTTTTAACGAAGAGGTTAAAAATATTAGAATCATATACAATTGATGATGATCAAAATTTATCTGATAAAAATATGATTATGAGTACTGCAAATAATATACAGGAAAAAATATCTTCAATGCTAGTGGACGTGCAGAGATCAGAATCTCTTGATAGTAAAAATAATAAGATTCTTAAAATGTTACCATCTTCAATTAGGTATATTTCAGATAATTTAAAAAAATTAATAGAAAAGATTAAAATCTTGATTAGATCCCAGGAAGATGAGATTACAGATATTAAGCATAAAATTAATGATTACCAGTCGTTAATTATTACAGCTAAAAAATTACTAGATTCTCTCCAATTAGAGATTCAGGCTGATAATGAGAAGAAAATTAAACTAGAGAAAGAAAGAATAGAGTTTAAGCAAATAATTGATAAGGTAATTTGGAAATCTGAGGAGCTTCAAAAATCCCAAAATGATTTAAATGTTTCAATTTCATCACTGGTATCAGAACAGACAGCTGCAGATGATAATCTTGCCAGAATTAGCCGTGATAAAATTGATTTAGAGGATAGGAAATTAACTCTTTTATCTAACGACTCAACTCCTATGAAACCATCTTCTGATATACAAAATTTATTGAGACAACTGCTCAATGATAAGAAGGATAAGGAAGCAGGTTTAACTGAAATTAGAGATTCTTTAACTTTATTAGATAAGAAAGTATCTGGTTTTGAATCTGATAAAAATGATATTGATATTACTATATCCGGCCTGAGAGAAAAATTGGAATCAATGAAAATATCACTTAGCCAGAAAACAGCTCAACGTAATTCTTTGAAAGAAAATTCAGATATACCTGTCTCTGAGATTGAGAATGCTCTCAATAAAACATCAGACTCTGATAGCACTGAATCTATTGAAAAAGAGATTACTGGGGTTCAATCTAAAGTTAATGCTCTGGGAGCTATTAATTTGGCTGCTATTGATGAGTTAAAAGATCAAGAAGAAAGAAAAGGCTATCTTGATAACCAGTATGATGATTTATCAAAATCTGTTGCCACCCTTGAAAGCGCAATTAAAACTATTGATAGTGAGACTAAAGTTAAATTTAAAGATATTTTTGATCAAATTAATAGTAACTTGAATAATTACTTCACTAAAATATTTGGTGGCGGAAAAGCTTATCTGGAAATGACTGACAATGATTTACTGAATACCGGTGTATCGATGATGGCAAGACCGCCTGGTAAGTTAGTTAAAAACATCAATCTACTTTCTGGTGGTGAAAAAGCAGGGGTGGGTATAGCATTTGTATTTTCAATTTTTAAGATAAATCCAGCTCCTTTCTGCTTATTAGATGAAGTAGACGCCCCATTAGATGAGGCTAATAATGCTAGATTCTGTAGTGTAGTTAAGGAAATGTCCAAGACAGTCCAATTTATTTTTATCACGCATAATAAGTCAACGATGGAACTTGCAGATATCTTGTCAGGTGTAACTATGCGAGAGCCAGGTGTCTCTAAACTTGTATCTGTTAATGTTGGTGAAGCTATAAATTTAACAGCAAATAAAGAATCTTTGTCTAGAAATATAAATCAACCTAACTAGTATAATGCCAATTGATATATCATCATTAAGGATAGAGGTTAGGTCACTCATTGATATAATCAATCATCACAACTACCTTTACCATGCTTTGGATCAACCGAAGATTCCTGATTCTGAATATGACGCCCTATACTCTAAACTTAAAGAATTTGAAAAAAAATACCCAAAATTAATATTTAATGATTCTCCAACGCAAAGAGTAGGAGCAAAACTATTAGGTGGGTTTAATAAAATTAAGCATAAAAATGCAATGTTATCTTTAAGCAATGCTTCTAATGATAATGATTTTGATGAATTTTATATAAGGTTACAAAAAGATTTAAATGACAAAGATGTCATTCTTTTTGCGGAACCAAAATTTGATGGACTAGCAATTAGTGTAACCTATAAAAATGGAATATATCATTCAGCCATAACAAGAGGTGATGGGGAAACTGGAGAAGATGTCACTGCTAATGTTAAAACAATAAAATCTCTACCACTGAAAATAGCTACTACTGATGTTCCTAAAATGCTAATCTTACGAGCTGAGATTTATATGACTATCAGTGATTTTAATAGACTCAATAATACTCTTACCTCTGCCAAAGAGAAAATTTTTGCCAATCCTAGAAATGTAGCTGCAGGCACTATTAGACAGCTAGATCCTTTAATTGCATCAAAGCGTAATTTACAAATTTACTTCCATGGAGTAATGAATGCTAGCTCATCAGGTGATAGAACTCATATGGATTCACTTCAAAGAATTAAGTCGTATGGATTGCCCGTTTGTGAATTGAATAAGTTAACCCCAAATCTTGCGACTGCAAAAAATTACTATAAGCATATTATTTCTATTAGAGATTCTTTGGAATATGAAATAGATGGAATTGTTTATAAAGTAAATAGTTATGAGTCACAAAAATTATTAGGTTTTACTACAAAAGCTCCAAAATGGGCAATTGCTTACAAATTTCTATCAGCAGAAGCTATGACAACTCTAACTAATGTCACATTTCAAGTTGGAAGAACCGGGGTAATTACACCTGTGGCAGAACTAAAGCCAGTAAATATTGGAGGTGTTCTAGTTAGCAGAGCTAGTCTTCATAATATGGATGAAATTATTCGTAAAGATATTAGAATTAATGACACTATTTATGTAAAGAGAGCAGGAGATGTTATCCCTGAAGTTGACAGAGTATCGATAACTCATAGGAAAAAATCTACAAAAATTGTAATGCCAAAAAAATGCCCATCCTGTGGAACTCTTATTATAAAAATTCCCAACCAATCAACACATAAGTGCACTAATGAAGATAATTGCTTGCCACAAGTTATGCAGTCAATTCAACATTTTGCTTCTAGAAAAGCTATGAATATTTCTGGATTGGGCGAAAGTTTAGTTGAAACGCTAGTTAATAATCATATAATTAAAAATTATGCAGATTTATATGTTTTAGATATTAAGTCACTATTGAATTTAGATAGGATGGCATTAAAATCTTCTACAAATCTAATTAATTCCATAAACAAGTCTAAGAATATAACCTTTGATAGGTTTTTATATTCTTTAGGCATCAGAGAGGTGGGAGTTTCAACTGCAAGGGTTTTGTCAAAAAGCTTCTCTACAATTGATATTTTAATGAATGCAGATAAGACTGAACTAGAAATGATAAATGATATTGGCCCAATTGTTGGAGAAAATATTTATACATTTTTTAAATTACAGAAAAACAAAAATAATATTTTAAAACTTATAAATAATGGCATCCATATAATTTACCAAGAGGGAGGCATTACTCAGGAATATGATGGCATGACTTTTGTTATAACTGGGGTTTTTGAAAACTATCAGAGGAAAGAAATTGAAGATGGAATTAGGTCTAAAGGTGGAAAGATATCAAGCACAATTTCAAAGAAAACTTATGCCCTTATTCTTGGAGCTAACCCGGGATCAAAATATCAAAAAGCTCTTGATTTAAATATCAACATTATAGAGGAGGGTAATCTCCCTAAGCTTCTCTAAGTAATTCGTTGATACCTACTTTGCTTCTAGTTTTTTCATCAACTTTTTTAACAATTACAGCACAATATAAGCTATACTTTCCATCTTTTGAGGGCAGGTTGCCAGATACCACAACAGAGCCTTCTGGTATTAAACCGTAGGTAACCTCACCTGTTTCCCTATCATAGATTTTAGTACTTTGCCCAATATAAACACCCATTGAGATAACAGAGTTCTTCTTAACAATGACGCCTTCAACAATTTCAGATCTCGCTCCTATAAAACAGTTATCTTCTATAATTGTTGGATTAGCTTGAAGCGGTTCTAGAACTCCGCCAATACCTACACCACCAGAAAGATGAACATTTTTACCTATTTGGGCGCATGAGCCAACTGTAACCCAAGTGTCGACCATAGTACCCGAATCGACATAAGCACCTATATTTATAAATGAAGGCATTAGGACAACATTTTTTCCAACAAAAGTTCCTTCTCTAGCAATAGCTTGCGGAACTATTCTTATATTGTTTTCTTTAAGATAAGTCTCTTCAATATTTTTAAATCTTGAATCCAATTTATCATAAAATTTTGTATAACCAGTGTCTGTGACTTGATTCTTTCTAAATTTAAATGATAAAAGAATTGCTTTTTTTACCCATTGGTTAACAACCCATGAACCATTTTTATTTTCAGCAACTCTAATATTTCCTGCATTTAATTCTTTAATAATATCTTCTACAAGATTTTTAATAACATCTAAATTTGCATCTTTTAAATTTGTATCATATGCATTCTCTATCATTTCTATATATTCTTTATTCATAAGGTACTCGGAATTTGTTTATCTATTTGTTTGGTTTCATTGTTATTATCTTGTGAGTCTAAGAATACTAGGATATCGTAATATTGTCTAATATTTTGAACATACTTTAAAGTTTCCCAGCCTCTTGCATATCCATACTTCGTATTCTTATAATATTTAGATTGACTTAATCTTAAAATATATGGTTCTAATAGATACCAGTTACCTGAGTCAACCCCTTCATTATCAGCCATTTTCATAGCATCTTCAATATGACGAAAACCAATATTATATGAGGCAATTGCATACCAAATTTTATCATCATTATTTATGTTATCAGGAAGACTTCTTAACATTTTTTTTAGATATTTTGCCCCACCTTCAATGCTTTGAATGGGGTCTTCTCTGTCCTCAACATTCATTTCCTTAGATGTATTTTTAGTTAGCATCATCAATCCTCTCACTCCCGTATATGAGACAGCATCTTTATCCCATTTTGATTCTTGATATCCAATACTTGCGAGTAATCTCCAATCATGGTTATAGAGCTTTGCATATTTTTTAAAATAAAATTCATAAAGAGGAAATACATTTAAAAAATCAGCTAGGAAACTTCTTGTGCCAACAAACGTATATTGAAGTTTTCCAGTAAAATGTTTTGTATAAAATTTTTTTAATTTATTAGTTTTTAGTATTTGAGTAAAATATTCTGATAATTTTTCCTCAAGTTGATGATTTGTGTTTTCTGGTATAGCCCATGTTGAAGGGATACTTTCTCCTATCGTAAATCCAATTTTTATCTCTGGAAAATATTTATTAAATATTGCAAGTTCATTGTTATTTAAAACTGTATATTTAATTTTATTATCTTTTATTAAATTTATAATCTCATCAATATTTTTCTCTTTAGAAATAATCAGATTCATATCTATAGATTTAAGAAATGAATCTAAGTTATTTTTAATTATAATAGAATCTATGATTTCAATATCATTGCCATTTAGATCATTTATTTCATTTGGTTTTGCAGTATATTTGGAGTTATATACAATATATTGATTTACTTTATTATAAGCATAGGAAGTCTTCACATTATTTGTAATCCCCATATTAGCTAGAATATCAACTTCTCTATTATTAAGAGCATTAATAGCATCTTCTAGACTATCCATTGTAATGACTATTAATTTGACGCCAATAAAATCAGCAAAGCCTTTCATGACATCATATGTATATCCATTTTCTTCACTTTTAATTTCATAATAATCTGACGGACCAAACCTAGTCACTATTTTTATTTCATTATTTTGAAGAATGCGAGAATAATCATTTTTATGTAACGGATGGTAGTCTTTAAATATAAATAATAAAGATATAACTGCTAGTGAAATAAAAAATATTCTATTTAGAAACTTAATCATTAGTCACTTTTATTTTCTTTTATTGAAGAAGCGCTTTGTGGTTTCTTAGCAGGAGAGTTGTTCTTATTATAGTAAGGCTTCTTTTTATTAAAAGACTTATACTTATTATTATTATTATTATTATTATTAAACTTTGAATAATTATTCTTATTATTATACCTTCTTCTTCCATTAAACTGCCTGCCTTTGTAAAACCTCTTGGGTTTTATGCCAATTAATGATTTTAAGAAATCTACAATTCTTCTAAGCATACTCTTATTTCTATAATTAAAATGCTTCTTGGGCTTTGCCGATGGTTTTGGCGGAGCAGTTTTAGGTGTCACAGCTTTAACAAGAGCTTCTTCATAATGAGAGCTTGTTTCATTGAGAGTTTTTTTGTCTCTATGTTGGCTTTTAGCCACAGATGCTTTAAAAGCTCCAATCTCCATACTATTTTTGTCTATTAAATAATTTGCACCTTCAATAGTATTATCAGGAACCACTTTAATCGATACTTTCTGTCTTTCTTCTATTCCCTTAACTAATTCTCTTTGTTCATTTAGCAAATATGTTGCTAATTTAACAGGAAGATATACCGTCAGAGGCTTATTTGTTTTCATTGCCTCTTCTTCGAGAACTCTTGCCAAATTAATTGATAATGTCGATAACGATTTAATTTCGCCGCTACCACCACAAGTAGGGCAATGTTCAATATTATTGTCAATAATGGAAGATTTAAGCTTTTGTCTTGATATTTCCATTAAGCCAAATTTAGAAATTCGACTGAATTGCATTTTAGCTTTATCAATTTTCGAGAGGTGAGCCATTTTTGAAACCACAGACTTTTGAGAATTGAGCGACATCATGTCTATAAAATCTACTACAATCAAACCGCCTATATCTCTTAGCCTAAGCTGTACTGCTAATGAGTCTGCTGCTTCTAAGTTTGTATTAAGAGCAGTTTCTTCAATATCTCCGCCTTTTGTTGATTTAGCTGAATTAACATCTATGCTTGTCAAAGCTTCAGTTGTATCAAAAACTATATTTCCGCCTGACGGAAGAGTGACTTTTTTTCTATATACACTTTGCACTTGCGCTTCAACTCCAAAATTGCTAAATAATGGAACAGATTTAGTATAATGCTCAATTTTAATGGTTGAGTGGGGAATGAAGTGATTTTTTGCATTAACAAAATCATTATAATATTTTTCATCATCAATGATGACTTCTTGAACTGTTTCATCGATGTAATCACGTATGACTCTTGCAAGCATGCTACTTTCTTCATATATCAAGAAAGGTGCTTTTTTTAATACTGAACTCTCTAGTATTTGTTCAAAGATTTGAATTAGATAGTTCATATCCCATTCAAGAGTTTCCTTGGTTGTGTCTAATCCAGAAGTTCTTAATATAACACTCATGCCATCTGGGACATTTATTTCACTTAACAGCTTCTTCGCTGTCATCCTGTCATTGCCCTCTAATCTTCTAGATACTCCTCCGGTATTTGGATTTCTAGGTAGCAGTACAAGATATTTCCCAGCAAGACTTAAGAATGTTGTAAGAGCGGCGCCTTTGGTACCTCTTTCTTCCTTATCCACTTGAATAACAATTTCTTTTCCTGGTTCTATGCAATTTCTAGCAGATCTAAGTTTTCCTGGAGTGAATATCTCATTAGCTATTTCTTTGAACGGCAAGAAACCATGTTTAGCTCGACCAAAATTAACAAATGCGGCTTCTAAACTAGGTTCGACTCTAGAAATTGTTCCCTTGTAAATATTTGATTTGATGTTCTTTGATGGTAAATCTATATCTAGCTCTGCAAGTTTGTTGTCCTCGACAATAGCTAGCCTGACCTCTTCTCTCTGAGAGGCATTTATTAGTATTTGTTTCATTTATAATCCTGTAATTCATTTTTCTCTTTTTTGTTATGATTTTTAATTAATTGGCTAAAACACTAACTATATTCTTAATATAGTGAATTTTGCCCTTCTTTATAGTACAAATATTGTTTAATTTACTTATATATACTGGTGTAGCTATTTATCCTAGTTCCAGTAGTCTTTTATTTTTCAATAGTTTAGCCA
The DNA here is from genome assembly GCA_029246085.1 of Gammaproteobacteria bacterium. Taxonomy (GTDB): domain Bacteria; phylum Pseudomonadota; class Gammaproteobacteria. The sequence goes on along the minus strand of JAQWOB010000010.1, from coordinate 6,034 downwards.
TTTTTTGGCTAATTTCTTTAAACAATATAAAAATCTTTGAATTAATATATCAATGATCTACACTATCTTCAATTAATATCGCTTTTAATTAATATATCTCATGCCTAGTTCCAGTAAAATAGCAGTTAGAAAGATCACAATTCCTGCGGAACAGGAAGGCCAGAGACTAGATAATTACCTAAGAAAAATTCTAACAGGGGTGCCAAATAGTCTTATATATAAGATAATAAGAGATGGTCAAGTTAGAGTTAATAGCGGAAGGATAAAACCGCTCTATAAATTGAAGGCTAATGATATTGTCCGAATACCACCTGTTTCTGTTGACTTAACGTCTCAATCTGTCTCTAAATTTTTAACAAGAAGCCTCAAGAAAATTATATTATATGAAAACGATGATTTCATGGTTATCAATAAACCTCCTGGAATAGCAGTTCATTCTGGATCAAAAGTCGAGCATGATATAATGTCATCACTTAAATCAGTTGAGAAGTATAAATCGCTTTCATTGGTTCATAGACTAGATAAGAATACCAGCGGTTGTCTAATACTTGCAAAGCATTACCAGGCCGCTTCAGCATTAGGAAAAATATTTATGTCAGGTGCCGTCGAAAAAAATTATATTTCATTACTGTCTGGAGCCTTAGTAGGGGACAGAATTGCTGTCGAACATTCTTTAGTGAGAAATAAAGGTAATAAAACTAATTCTGTATCAGTGTCTGAAGATGGAAGAGGAAGAAAGGCGTTATCCTATATTACGTTACTAAGACAGTATAGGGAATGTTGCCTGGTTAATATTAAAATTGAAACTGGAAGAATGCATCAAATTCGTGTGCATGCATTAAGTATAGGACAACCTGTATGTGGAGATACTAAATATGGAGACAAAGAGGTCAATAAAAAATTAAGAGAGCATGGTTTGAAAAGAATGTTTCTTCATTCTAAGGACATATCATTTTTTTATAAGGGAAGGCATACAATTGTAGCGCCTCAGCCAGAAGACCTTACCTTGGTTATTGATAATTTAAAAAATGACCTATAATATTAATTATAATTCATATAAAGGTTAATGAGATGGAAGATAATAATATTATAAAAAGTTTAGTAGATTCTCTGATAAAAGAGAGAGAATCGGAAAGAAAATTCAAACTAATTGGAAGAGCAGTAATTTTTGGGTTATTTCTTCTCATAGCTATATCCATTATGTTTTCTTCTTCTGGAGCAAGTTATTCAAAAGATCATGTGGCCATAATAAATATTAATGGTGAAATCTCTTCAAATGGTCCTGTGAATGTTCAAAATATTATTCCGCATATTGAGAAAGCTATAAATAATAATTCCTGTTTAGGGATAATATTAAAAATTAATAGTCCTGGTGGAAGCGCAACACAATCAAAAATTATTTTTGATGAAATAAATAAATTTAAGAAAATAAATGATAAGAAAATTTATACAGTAATAGAGGATGTCGGAGCATCGGGCGGCTACTATATTGCTGCTAGTGGTGACATGATATTTGCTAATGCATCAAGCATAGTTGGCTCTATTGGTGTACGCTTAGATAGTTTCAATGTAAGCTCTCTAATGGAAAAGCTTGGCATAGAATCACAAGTCATATCCTCAGGTAAAGATAAAACTATTTTGGATCCATTTAACAGACTTACGGAAAAACATAGACTGCATCTGAAAACTCTTCTTGCAAGTATTCATGATCAGTTTATAAGTGATATACAGAAATCAAGATCTGGCAAGATAGATCAAAGTAATGTTTTTACAGGTTTATTTTGGACGGGAACCGAGGCTTTAAAAATTGGCTTAATTGATGAAATTGCTTCTATATATGATGTAAATGGGAAATATTTTGATAATATTGAACTTATCATATATAACAAAGAAGATAATTTCTTTAAAGATTTAATGAAAACAGCGATAGAAATCTCTTTAGATGATTTTACGTATGGAATAAAATATTGAAAGATGAAATATCAAATATTCATCAAGAAAGACATAAGTCATAAGAATATTTTCTCGTTTACGTTAACTCCAGAAAAAAAAATACTCCAAAATATTTTTTTTAATATTCCTCTTAATCAAAATACTTATAAAAAATCATTTGGTAAAACTTTGATAATAGGTGGAGCTAGCGGATATTTGGGAGCTGCAATTATCTCAGGAAAATCAGCATTATACTCAGGGTCAAGGTATGTTGAAATTATGACAACAAAGCCTCATTCTATGATATTGTCAACGCATCAACCAGAACTAATAACATCTTATAAAATATCTGATTTTCAGAAAAAAATTATATCTTATAAAAATTTATTGATAGGCCCAGGCATGTCAAATGATGATTGGTCGAAAAAAATATTCATAAAGGTAAAGAAATATTTAAGATCTCAATCTACAAAAATAAATTGTATTATTGACGGAGGTTTTTTATCAATACTATCTAAAGATCCTTATAAGTATGATGGTTGGATTATGACTCCTCATATAGGAGAAGCTGCTCAGTTACTAAAAAAGAAATCTTCGGATATAGAGGCTGACCGATTAAAAGCAGCTAAAGAATTACAAGAAAAATATGGTGGGATTATTATCCTTAAAGGGCCGAAGACTATTATCCAGACAAAAGAAAATAGCTATATTTGTAATCATGGCAATCAGGGTATGGGAACAGCGGGTATGGGTGACTGTTTGGCGGGAACAGTTTTATCTTTAATCACCTTAGCAAATACGAGCGACAGAGTGCCCTCTGTTTTATTTGCTACAGGCATACACTCGTTAGCAGCTGATATTATTAAAAAGGAAACTGGAGATATAGGATTATTGGCCTCTCAAGTTATTATTAAAATTAATGAATTATTAAATGAAATTAAAGTAAAATAAAACCATGATACTTTCTAACATATATAATCATTATCATCTTTCAGCAATATCTCATTATAATAAAATATTTGATGAGATAAATTTTATGCCACATGAGAAAGTGATTATTTACCTATACGGACAGGTAGGCGCAGGAAAAACTACATTTGTTAAATCATACTTAAATTACCTGGATAGTAATAGCGAGGTTAGTAGCCCAACATTTTCACTGGTTAATGAGTATATGATTAATGATCTCAAGATTTTTCATTATGATCTTTATAGAATTAATTCTATAAAAGAGTTATATGAGATAGGAGTTGATTATTATTTTGAACAAGCTGGCCTACATTTTATTGAATGGCCTGATAAGTTTGCTAGTGAGCTTCCAATCTCAGACTTTGATATATATTTCCTCTCATTAGAGAGTTCTCGATTAGTTAAGATACATAGAAAGACATGAAAGTTAGTAAAGGAAAAATTATCTCTTTGCTTGGTCCTACTGGCATTGGAAAATCTTCCTTAGCTATAAAATTAAAAAATAAGTATCCGATTGAAATTATTAGCGTAGACTCTATGATGATATATCGGGATATGAATATTGGAACTGACAAACCTTCTGAAAAAATTTTATCATCTATCAAGCATCACCTTGTGAATATACGCAATCCAAATGAGAGTTACAATGTTGGACAATTCTATAGCGACATAAGAATAATTATAAAATATATTCATAGTAATAATAAGATTCCTCTACTTGTTGGAGGTTCCATGATGTACTTCAATTCTTTGTTTAATGGACTTTCTTTATTACCAGAAAAAAATATTATAGAACGTAAGTTTATTGATAATTTACTTAAAAAATATTCTTGCAATGAATTACATTTTTGTTTGAAAAACATTGACCCATCATCTTATAAAAATATTGATAAGAATGATATGCAGCGTATTCAAAGAGCATTAGAGGTATATATGCAAACAGGTAAACCAATTACATATTTTTTTAATAATAACCTTAAATTATCCGATGAATATGATTTATTAACACTTAAGTTAATATCTAAAGATCGGTCATTAATACATGAGAAGATTTCTATGCGAACTAAAAATATGTTCAAAAATAATTTGATAGATGAAGTAACTCATCTGATTGAAAAATACTCGCTTACTAAGGAAGATCAGTCTATGAGGTCAATAGGGTATAGGCAAGTTATTGATTACCTTAATGATAATGTACCTTTACAGGATCTAGAAAATAAGTGTATTTATGCAACGCGTCAATTAGCAAAACGTCAAATTACATGGCTGAAGCGATTTGAGGATAGTATCTCTATTGACATGACTGAAAAAGATTCTGGAAATATTGATAAGGCCATAGACAATCATTTGCATTTCTAGTGAATAGTGTCAATATAAAGTATATGAAAATACTTTTATATTCTGTGGGAAAAAATTTATGCAGGAACATTTACAAGATAAATTTCTGAATAAGATAAGAAAAGATAAGACAAGTGTATCAATATTTTTAGTTAATGGAATTAAACTAGAAGGCATTATTGAGGGATTTGATTCTTATATTATAATGCTGAAGAATAAAGTGACTCAGTGTGTTTACAAACATGCAATATCAACCATAGTGCCATCAGTATCAGTTAAATTAGAAATTGATGAGTAGGCTACTTTATACTATGATGATGTTATAAGGAGATGTTATATGGCATGGAATGAACCAAATGGAAGCAAAGACCCCTGGGGTCGACAATCTAAAAGCAATTCAGAATTAGATAATGCTTTGAATGATTTAAATAAGTACTTCAAAAGTTTGCTAGGCGGAACCTCTGGTGGATCTAGTTCCAATAAAAAAAATAACTCTATAATAGGTATTGTTATACTGACAGTTTACCTGTTAAGCGGCATATATATAGTTAATGATGGAGAGAGGGGAGTAGTTCTTCAATTTGGTGAGTTTTCTGATATCACGATGCCTGGACCTCATTGGGTTCCAAGAATAATACAAAAAGCAGAGATTGTAGATGTATCTAAAATTAGATCTATCCAGCAAAAGGCTCAAATGTTAACAGAAGATGAAAATATTGTGAGTGTTAACTTTGCTATTCAATATGATATAAAAGATGCAAGTGATTATATTTTTAACCTTAGAGATCCAGATGAAACACTTAGTGCAGCTGGAGAAAGTTCTATAAGAGAAGTTTTAGGTAAAAATAGGATGGATTTTGTGATCACAGAAGGCAGAGAAACAATTGCTTCTGACACCAAGATTTTACTACAAAGCGTTCTAGATAGTTATGGTGCTGGCATTAATGTTCAAACAGTAAATATATTAGAAGCTCAACCACCGGAACAAGTTCAAGATGCATTTTCAGATGCAATTAGAGCCCGTGAAGATGAGCAAAGATATATAAATGAAGCTGAGGCATATAGCAATGAAATTATTCCTTTAGCTCGAGGAAAAGCCGTCCAGATTATTGAAGAGGCTAAAGCGTATAAAGTAAAGCTTATAAAATCAGCGGAAGGTGAGGCTCTGAGATTTAGTAAACTTTATGCAGAATATAGGAAGGCACCACAAGTAACCCGTGAGAGGCTATATATAGAATCTGTTGAGTCTGTTCTTGGTAACTCCACGAAGATTATGATTGATATTGATGGTGGTAATAATTTACTTTACTTGCCATTAGATAAAATATTAGAGCCTAGAATGCAGAGTAGCTCAAATATAAGTAACTCAGGAAATTCTGGTAGTAATGATTCTTTATCAGAAAAAATTCAAAAATCTAGAGATGCTTTTAATTCAAGAAAAAGGGATTTATATAATGAATAATAGAAATATATTTTCAATAATTTTGGTACTAATCGTTGTTATATCCTCATCAACTTTTATTGTAGATGAAAGAGAAGTGGCTATTAAATTTAGACTAGGTGAAATTGTAAAAACTTATCAAGAACCTGGTTTGTATTTTATGATTCCTTTTATAAACAATGTGAAAAGATATGATTCTAGATTGTTAACAATGGATTCAAAACCAGAACAATTTCTTACAAGTGAAAAGAAAAACGTCATAGTAGATTCTTTTGTTAAGTGGAGAATTACAGGGCCTGAAAATTTTTATAGGTCTTCAAAAGGTGATGAACGTATAGGAATAAATAGATTATC
>JAQWOB010000005.1 GCA_029246085.1 Gammaproteobacteria bacterium | reverse complement strand
ACCCATCTCTGATTTTGAATTATTGATATAGTACTCAGTAACTTGTGAATTGGATGTTTGATTAAACTTGCCAAACTCAGGCAGATCAGATACTGAGAAACTCAGTAAACCTAGTAATAAAAAAAATAATACTATTAAAGGGAAAGAGGGTATGCTCGATTTTTTTATTTCAACATCAGTATGTTTTAGGGTGCTTAAGAATAGAATTGTAGATATACCAGCACCAACAGCTGCCTCAGTTAAAGAAACATCTATGCCATCTAATAATAAAAAGATAAGGGCGGATATTAGACTAAAAATAGTTGTTGCCATGATTGCTGAGAACAAATTTCTCGCAAACATTACATACAGTGCAATAGCTATGAGGATTATTAACAGTAAATATAAAAATATAATAGTTATTTTATTTCTCCTTTATTTTCAGAATGCTTTAAGAATGCTTGAGTTAAAGCATGAATTGCTGTACTCCCAGTTATATATAAGAATACCAATATCAATAATAGTTTTAAACTTAATAACGATAAGCCATAGTGGAGTACTAGACCAAGTATTATCAGCAAGGTTGAGAATGTATCTACAATAGATACCGCATGTGTTCGTGCTAAAAAATTATCAAACCTGAAGCAGCCCATGGTACCTATCAACGCTGTTATAACTCCAACTATTAATAAAACACTAGTCACTATACTCATTTTGTTGCCTCTTTATCTTCATAGTATTTTAATATAACTATTGTGGAGATAAAATTAATTAGGGCATATACCAATGCGATATCAGTAAAATCTTTTTCAATGGATACGGTGCCGACTAATAATATTAGGAGTACAATTTTAGTCCCAATTAAATTTACCACCAGTATTTTTGTGTAAATCTCATTTGCTGTAATAAATCTAAAAATAGAAATAATGAGAGCAATGGATAATATAAATATTGCTAATATACTAATTTCAGACATTCTTGTTCTCGCCTGGCAGGTAACCTTTTTCTGTAGCTCTGATCTTTCTACCCATCTCATCTGACTCTAATGATTCTCTAAACTGATGATCCAAAGTATGAACTGTGAACTCATCCCCATCAATATCTATCGTAACTGTGCCAGGTGTTAGGGTTATTGAATTAGCATACAACACATGAGCAAAATCGGACATTTGAGATGACTGAATTTTAACAATTTTTGGATTAATTTTTTTAGTTGGCATAATTATATACAAACAAACTTTGATATTTGAAATTATTATTTCTTTTAACAGCCAAATCATATATAGAAATAACGCCATTATATTAAACTTATGAAAACTAATTTCCTCATCAATTAAGTCCATTCTATTGATGATATATATTACAAAAGCTGATGAAACAAGGCCTAGGAATAGTATAAATGGTATTGTTAGACCTGATAACACGAACCAAAATGTAAAAATACTCACAAAAACAATGATGAGATGATTTTTTTGATTATATTTCTTTCTTGGGTCAGTCATACCCTATTATATATAGAATATTTGTGTTTAACCATAATCACTGTATGAGTAATGATATATCGATAACATCAATATTTTTTGTTATGGACCCTATGGATATAAAAGAAACCCCTTTGACAGCATATTTATTAATATTATTGAGATTGATATTTCCTGAAACCTCTACAGGAGTCTTTTTAATTTTAGTTAATGCTTTCTTTAGATTAGTCATGGAAAAATTATCCAAGAGTATGCGATCTATATCTAATTTTGCTAAAATACTTGCCTCGTGAGGTGTTTTTGCCTCAGCAATAATAGGTTTTCTAAGCTTTTTAGCTCTTCTTACAAAATCTTCTAGGTCATCAATAATCTTAAGATGATTTTCTTTAATTAACACAGACTCAGAAAGATTCTTTCTATGAGCGAAGCAACCCATTATCTGACAAGCATAATTAATTGCATATCGCCATCCTGGCAAAACTTTTCTTGTATATAATAGTTTAATATTTTTATTTGAAATCTTGGCTTGATATTTATTAACTGAACTAGAAACGCCTGACAGTGTTTGTAGGAAATTCAAAGCTACTCTTTCGCCTATCAATATAGATTTAACACTCCCAGAAATACTTGCCGCAGCTTCACCTTTGTTAACAGAATCTCCATCATTGAAATGCCACTTTATTCTAATCTTTGAATCTACTTTTTTGAATACTTCATTTACCCATTGTTTCCCACAGAGAATACCTCGTTCTTTGAAGATTAATTTTGCTGTACTTTTTTTTGTATTTAATAATAGTGATGAAGTAACGTCATTTTTAAAGCAGTCTTCTGTTAGGGCAGAGCTAATATGTTTTTCTAGTAATTTTTTATCTACTTTATCGATCATCATTATTTCTCAAGTACTCTTTGGTTGTAGTAAAAATAATTGGACTCAGTAGTATAAGAGCAATCAGGTTTGGTAAAGCCATTAGACCATTCATGATATCTGCAATTAACCAAATTAAATTTAATTCGGTGGTAGCACCA
>JAQWOB010000028.1 GCA_029246085.1 Gammaproteobacteria bacterium | reverse complement strand
GCATATGCAGTAGAGAACGTAAACGCAGAAATTAAAACAACACTTAAAATTGAATTGATTTTCATACTCCTACTCCCTTTAACTTTATTATTCACAATCTGGCTCTTCTTCCGCAGGCTTTTCATCATCATATATAACTTGATCTACAATAGATGTTTTAAAGCTATGCTTTAATTCATAACTATCTATAGAAGTTGCACCAATGGTGAATAAACCCAGTAAAAATATTCCTACTATTCTCATATCTTTCCTCAATTTGAGTCATAGATAACTAAATTAGAGCCATCTTTAAAGACAATTCTACAGTATATAGGTATTTAAATGAACTTATTTATCGTTAAATGAATCTGAAATCACTAGAATTTTTACTAATTATCTAGCTATTTTGAGCAGAATGACCATAATTTTTTAGAAATATTTTTTTGAACCAGGTTAATTATAATATGATCAGTAGATTCTTTAATTTTGTTCATAAAAATTATATCTCCATCAGCATCAGTGACAAAACTAGAGCCCCAAAAATTTATCATACTGTCTTTGTCTTGCTCGTTCCCAGACCTATTTGCTATAACGATAGGAGTATTAATCATTAAGCTATTTGCTGTTATAACATTAACCCATTTTTCTTTTTCTTTACTAAGACTTATACTTTTCCCCTTTTGATATGCGCTGCCTATAGAAGTTGGGCATAAAATTATATCAGCTCCTAGTTTATTCATTTGCTGATAAGACTCAGAGTGCCATTGATCCCAACAAGTCATTAGTCCAATCTTGCATTCACCGATATTAATCACAGGATGCCTATTCTTTGATTTATTGAAATAATATTTCTCCTCATAACATATTTCATTAGGTATGTTTCTTTTTCTATACTTACCCAGGATAGCTCCATTGGGAGATATTAACACTGATGAGTTATAAAATTTGTCTTTGCTTTTTTCAAAGAATGAAAATAAAAAGAAAATATTCTTTTTTAGACATAAGTTTGATATATCTTTAATTATTTTTGATGACATATTTATAGCATTATTTTTCTTATCACTATTTTTAGTTATTGGAAAATATTTTAAATATGAGAGCTCATGACTAACAACTATAGTTGTACTTTCAGTCACTTCAATATCATTAATGTTTTTCATCATATCAAATAAATTTTTATTAATATTATTGCTGACAGAATACTGAAGTATCACTATGTCTATTTTCTTATTTTTTAATTTATTCATTTAATGAAATTATTGCTACAGCAATGTAAACCTCCAAATTCATTTAATAGGGCAGAGGACTCAATAAAATATATTTTTTTATCAGGAAATAATATTTTAATATCTCTTTTAGTTTTACTAGAAGTATTTAAGTTCATTGGAAAAATTATCACGTCTTTAACTCTGATAAAATTTAAATAGGAGAATGGCAGTATACTGCCACTTTTATTCCTAACCAAATCATTGCAGGTATGATTAATGGGTGTCATAAAACTTATATCATTAGTTTGTGTAATTAGGATTGTTAATTGATTTTCTAGTTTTTTTAATTTTTCATAGTCGGGATGATTTTTATCATCAGTCGACATATACAGAATATGCTTATCATCTTTAAATCTGACTAAATTATCGATATGGCCATTTGTATCATCTCCTGTTAGCGGTTTTATATTTATAAAATAACAATCTCCATGCATTGATTTACTGAATAATAATTTAATTTCTTTTTTTACTTCTGACCAAGACAAAGAGTTATGCGCAGCAATGGGATTTTTATTAAATATATAGTCTCTTGTTGAGTTTATAATATTCCCACCTTCCATTATTATTTCACCAAATAATTCTCTACTATTGATTGGGTTTTTTTTTATAAAATTATTAAAAAAAAGCCTGTCATTTTGATGAATATATTTATTCCCATAACCATTAAAATTAAGTTTACTTAATCCTGATTTTATTATTTTAGGTCCATAATCACGTATCCATATGTCATCATAATTATATTCGTATAGAGAAATAAAATTTTCGTTTATATCAGATAATTTATAATTAATCTCACTTAAGTCATTTTTAATATTTGCATTCTCATGATGCACCAAAGTAATAAAGCAGTCATTTGATATTATTATGTTAATAATTTCATAATAAATTCTCAATAGATTATGCCAAAATATTTTTTCTTTATATATATCTGGCCATACGAGCATTAAGGCATTGGTCTCGTCATCAACCAAAAAACTTTCTTCAATCATAGTTATTTTTTTCATCTATTTCATGTGGTATAATTCTGTCATGCGATTGTTACTAGCATATAGGTTCTTACGATCGAAACAAAATTCTAGTTTCATAAGTATCATATCAAAAATTTCGGTAATAGGAATAACTCTTGGGATATCAATCCTTATCACTGTAATTTCTGTAATGAATGGCTTTGAATATGAGTTAAGGGAAAAGGTTCTTGGATTTACATCTCATGTTACCGCATACCAAAATCCTCAAAATACATCTGACTCTCTAGAGGAGTTTGAGAATCTTAAAGAAAATGGCCATATATTAGGTTACTCGCCATATATTGAAAAAGAAATATTATTATCATCAGATTCAGGAACAGCTAATGCATTGTTTAGAGCCATAGACCCATCTTTGGAAAAAGATGTTGGGGTAATACATGATAATATTATATTTGGTAATTATTCGGATTTGAATAGTAAGGAAAATAATATTTTGCTTGGGTCCGGCGTGGCTTCAAAACTTAATATTAATATTGGAGATTCAATAGAAATATATACTCATTTCAAATCTAGTAATTCAACAAAACTTTTTCCTTTTAAGCAAAAATATACTGTAACAGGAGTATTTGATGCGGGAATATATGAGTATAATAACGCTTATACATTTATTAACTCAGAAAATTTTCTTGAAGCCTTAAGGTTTAATAATAAAAATCATATCAATATTGAAGCAATCAGAATCAAGCTTGACGATCCGTTAGAAGCTCATTCATTTGCTAAAATATTTAATAAAAATCAAAATAATTTTTATGCGCAAGATTGGAGTTATACGCATCAAGCATTATTTTTAGCGATTAATAATGAAAAGCGTGTCATGTTTATAATATTAATGCTAATTGTTGCAATAGCAGCTTTTAATATTGTCTCTTCTCTTTTAATGCTTGTAACCAATAAAGAGAAAGAGATTTCAGTGTTATTGACCTTAGGCGCAAAGCAAAGAGATATTATTTTTATTTTTCTAATTCAGGGTTTAATCTTGGGACTGATTGGGATTATTCTTGGAGTTTTTTTTGGAATACTTCTATCGAATAACATTGATGTAATTATTCATTTTATAGAAAATTTATTTGGTATTAATTTAATGCCTGCGGAAATATATCATCTTAGTAAAATTCCATCAATTATTGATTATAATAATATATTTTTTATAGTTATCTATACATTTTTCCTTACATTGATTTCTGCAATTTATCCGGCCTTGAAAGCATCTTTGATTAATCCTGCAAATATTTTTAGAGGTAACAATTGAAATGTTAACATGCAAAAATCTTAGCAAATCTTTTGGTCTAGATAATTCAATGGATAGAGTTAATGTATTATATGATATTAATCTAGCTATTAATTCTAATCAGACTATTGCCCTGAAGGGCCCGTCTGGAAGTGGCAAAAGTACTTTATTAAATTTAATTGCAGGACTTGAAAAGCCAAGTTCTGGGGAAATATGTTTAAGTGGTATTAATATAAATAAATTAAATATTAATGGACTTGCTAGTTTTAGAAATGAAAATATTGGGATTATTTTTCAATTTTTTAATTTAATCAATGATTTAACTGTTTTAGAAAATATCTCTTTACCCTTAGTATTGAGGGGCATAAGCAAAAAGAAATCAGATCAGAGAGCTATGATGTTGATTGAAAATATTGGCCTTGTTAATCGTGTTAACTGTAAGACTAATTTATTATCCGGAGGTGAATCTCAAAGAGTTGCCATTGCAAGAGCATTAATAACTGAGCCTAAAATTATTTTAGCTGATGAGCCTACTGGAAATTTGGATACTTTTAATACAGTAAATGTCATGAAGCTACTTCTTGATAATTGTAAAATTAACAATACATCTCTTTTAATGGTTACGCATGACGAGAGTTTGCTGTCTAGGTTTGACAAAGTTCTTAACTTAGAATCTGGAAAAATAATTTAATTATTGTCTCTATTTTTTAAGCGTCTATAAGCATGTAATCTCCAAAAAAAATACATAACATAGTATCCAGCTATGCTTGATAGAATCCCTATCGTCATGGTTCCGACTAAAAGAGGTTCCCATATATTGCTCATTGCACTCATAATCCATTCTGAATTTAGTTGAAACTCTGCATACACAGGCTCTATGTCTAAAATATAATTTCCAAATAAGTATGCAAAATACATCATGGGAGGCATTGTGATTGGGTTACTAATCCAAACACCCGCCACAGATAATGGTAGGTTTGCTCTAAATAAAATTGCGCAATATGCAGCTGGTATCATTTGAAAAAACATTGGCATCCAGCCCCAAAAAATACCTATTACAGTACCTCTACAGAATGGAATTCTACTAAATCTCCATAGATCTTCATGAAATAACGCGCTACCAAGAAAGTTTAAGATTTTATAATCTTTTACGATATCTTTATTAGGGGTATATTTTTTAAAAAACTTTTTCATATGTTATAGTATCATTAATAAAAATAGATATTTTTCATTCAAAATGTATTAATATCATATACTACTACATATCTTTCATTTTTTTGTTAAATTAAATATGCAAAAACCAAAAAATTTCAATCCTCAATCTAGTTTATATTTAAGATTATTAAAATATACTTTTAAATACAAAATTGTATTTATAGTTGCAGTTCTAGCAATGGCAATGTTTGCTGTTACCGATACTGCTTTTGCCGCATTAATTAAACCATTATTAGATGGAAGTTTTGTTGATAAGGATCCAGAGACTATTAGACTGTTTCCCTTCGTGTTGATGGGACTATTTCTTCTAAGGGGCATTGCCGGCTTCATATCAACTTATGGAATTGCTTGGGTCGGAAGAAATATTATTAAGACAATTCGTCAGGAAATGTTTGAGAAACTTGTCCATATGCCAACAAAGACATATGATTTTGCATCGTCTGGAGAATTGTTATCGAAATTGACATATGACACTGAACAAGTTGCAGAGGCTGCAACTAAAGCTATTACAGTCATAGTAAGGGATGGTCTTACTGTGATCGGATTATTAGGTTTAATGTTTTATCAAAGCTTTATGCTATCTATAGGCTTATTTGTAATAGGTCCTGTGATTGCAATATTTATAAAAATTATGAGTGTAAAATTTAGAGATACAAGTAAGCATATTCAAGAATCTATGGGCTATATTACAAATGTTGTAGAAGAGCTGATTGGTGGACATAGAGTAGTCAAGATATTTGGTGGAGAAAATAGTGAAAAAAAATCTTTTGAAGATGTAAATAATAATAATAAAGAAAGACATTTGAGGTTAGCTTTGATCCAAGGAATAAGCATACCTTTAGTTCAATTTATAGTAGCTTTATTTTTATCTATAGTAATATATTTTGTTACCTCTGATGAATTCCTTGAAGTAATATCTGTCGGAACATTCATGTCTTTTATAACAGCTATGATTTTAATATTTGCCCCAATAAAAAGGCTTGCTGAAATTAATGTAGTTCTCCAAAGGGGATTGGCTGCTAGTGAATCAGTATTCAAGCTTTTAGATTCTGATTCAGAAGTAGATAAAAAGAAAGATAGTTTTAATAAAATATTTACGAGAGATTTTAAAGCTATTAGTTTTAATAGTATTAATTTTTCGTATTATGATAATCATAATTTGGTGTTAAGTGATATTAACTTTTTGATACCAAAAGGTTCCACATGTGCGATTGTAGGCAAGTCTGGGAGCGGAAAATCTACTCTTATAAATTTATTACCAAGATTTTATGATATTCGAAATGGAAGTATTAAGGTAGATAATGATAATATTAATACTTTCTCGTTAAAAGAATTGAGAGGAATGATTGCATATGTTGGACAAGACTTAACCTTGTTTAATGATTCAATTAGGAATAATATTGCCTATGGTTCTTTAGAAAATAAATCGCTTGAAGAGGTAAAGCTTGCTGCAAAAAGCGCAAATGCATCTGAATTCATAGATGATTTTGATTTAGGATATGATACTTTTGTGGGTGATAATGGAGTATTATTATCTGGAGGGCAACGACAGCGAATAGCAATAGCAAGAGCTATTTTAAAAGATGCACCTATTTTATTGTTAGATGAAGCAACAAGTTCATTGGATTCTGAATCTGAAAAATTAATACAAACAGCTCTTGTTGAGTTGCAGAAGAATAGAACGACAATAGTGATTGCTCATCGACTATCAACTATTGAAAGTGCAGATAAAATTATTGTTTTAGATTCTGGCAGAATCATAGAAAGCGGAAAGCATTCTGAACTGATTTCGAAAAATGGATTATATGCAAAATTGCATAAAATACAATTTCCTGAGTAATAATGGATAAATTTTTTAATAATATTTGGTATGCTAAATTTAATATATTTAGTTTACTGTTACTTCCTTTTTCACTTATATATTTCATAGTAATAACTCTTAGAGTCTATCTTTATAAATTTAGATTTTTTAAGGTAAGTAAGTTCAAGGTCCCAGTCATAATTGTTGGAAATATCTCTCTAGGCGGTTCTGGGAAGACTCCATTTTGTATTTGGCTAGCAAATTATCTTGAGTCTAAGAGTATTTCGGTGGGAGTGATATCATCTGGATATAAAGGGTCGTCTAAAAAACCTATAATAGTTGACGATGAGTCTATGCCACTAGTTGTTGGCGATGAAGCTATCCTCTTATCTCAAAAAACAAGCGCTAAAATTGTAAGCTGTGGAAATAGAGTAGAAGCAACAAAATTCTTACTTGATAGGTTTAAAGTAAATGTAATTATCCATGATGATGGTATACAGCATTATGCCTTAGATAGAGATTATGAAATTATATTAATAAATAATAGTAAGCTTTTTGGGAATGGTTTTTTGTTACCAGCTGGACCATTGCGTGAATTAAAATCAAGAATTAGTAGGGCAAATATATCAATACTAATGAATCATGAAAGCAATTCAGTATATGCTGCTTGCTCGGTCAATAAAGGCATTCAAAATTCTATTACCAAGGAGATAAAAAAATTTGATCAGTTTAAAAATAAAAAAGTACATTTAGTGGCTGGAATAGCATCTATTGACAATATAACATTTGCTCTTGATAGCCATGAGGTAGATTATATTGTTCATAAATATGAAGATCACTATCAATTTTCTGGAAATGAGTTTAATGCATTTGATAATGACCCTATCTTTCTTACTTCAAAAGATTATGTTAAATTACATACTTTAGATAATAAAAATATTTGGATCTTACTACATGAAATTATTCCAAATAATTTACTCATAGAAAAAGTTAACCATGATTTAGCGAGTATTTTAAAATATGAAAACTAGAATTATAATTCCAGCTAGATTGAAATCATCAAGATTTCCAAATAAGCTTATAAAAATTATCAATGGAAAAACTTTAATTGAACATGTTTGCTTGAGAGCAAAAAAGCTCAAATATGATTCATTGATAGTTGCAACAGATAGTTTGAAGATTAAAGATATTATTGAAAAGATAGGCGTTAATGTATGGTACTGCCAAAAAAAATATTCTAGTGGAACAGAAAGAATAGCGGGACTCTCTAGTGACCTGAAATTTAAAAAAAATGATATCGTTATTAATATACAAGGTGATGAATATAATTTTCCACTTAGTGCTGTTAATAAAATTATAAATGACTTAAGGCTATCAAAAAAAAGAATTGTTTCTACCGTCATATATACAACTTATGATAAAAAAATTATAAATAATAAAGATTCCGTAAAAGTTGTAACTGATAAAAATAATAATGCATTATATTTTTCTAGATCACTAATACCATATAATTCTGATCATGAGTATTTTGTACATCTTGGAATATATGGTTATAAGGCAAGTCTATTAGAAGAATATTCATCTTTGGTTAAATCTGGATTCGAGAAATCAGAGAGTTTGGAGCAGCTAAGATTTGTATATAATAATGTGCCGGTACATTGTATAAAAATTAAGAGTCATAATTCTATTAGTATTAATTCCGTTAATGATTTAAAATTGGTGAAGGCAGGTATTTAATGGAAAAAAAGATAATAACAATTACTGGTGCAGCAGGCAATATAGCTTACTCGCTAATATTTAGAATCCTATCTGGAAATATTTTTCCTGAGAATACAAAAATTCAACTTAATCTCTTGGATATCAAAGATGCACTACCGGTTTTAAAAGGAGTTAAGTATGAAATAGAAGATTGCGCTTTTCCTAATTTAGATAATATAATAATTACAGATAGTTCTGAATTAGCATTTACTGACTCGGATTATATTCTGCTAGTTGGCGCAAAACCAAGATCTAAAGGAATGCAAAGAGCAGACTTATTATTAGATAATGCAAATATTTTTCAGAAACATGCTGCAATAATTAATCAATGTGTAAGCAGTGATACTAAAATCATTGTTGTTGGTAACCCAGCTAATACTAATGCACTAATTGTTCAAAACTTTGCAACTAATGTTCCCTCAAAAAATATTACATCACTTATGAAGTTAGATCAAAACAGAGCAAAAAGCATTCTATCTAATAAGTTAAACATATCTGTTAGTCAGATTTCGCAATTAGCAGTTTGGGGAAATCATTCTGCTACACAATTCCCAGACTTAAACCATTCTTTGGTCTCTAATAATGATGTACCCATTAAATCTCTTGATCAAAAATGGATAGAGGATACATTTATTCCTAGAGTTCAAAAGAGAGGAGCTGAAATTATTGAACATCGTGGTAAGTCCAGTGCAGCTTCGGCAGCATCTGCAATATATGATCATTTATATATTCTTGTTAATGGCTCAAAAGATTGGGAGTCAATGGGAGTGATGATGGAAAATACTTATGGCATAAATGATGAAATATTCTTTTCATTTCCATTACAAGTATTAGACTCAAATATTGATATTATTAATGGATTAGATGTAAGTGAGGTTTCGATGAAATATATAAAAGACTCAGAGAAAGAACTTTTAATGGAAAGAGACATTATAAAAGAGATTCTTAAGGGTTAATTAATTAAATTTACTTTTTGATTATTTACATATAAATCTTTTTCTGCTGCATCCAACCTTACAACTGCTAAGCATATTGTTTCTTCTTGGATAGTTTGGTTATCACTTATTACTTCACCTAAAATTTCATTATTTTCATCATGTATCTTATTAGCAATATTGATTAATTTTGAATTGTGGCTTATCAAAAATATCTGTTTTTTAATTTTTCCAAGGTAATGAGTTCTGGCGACAATTTCTTGTCCGGTATAACATCCCTTTTTATAATTAATGCCATTTAGTTTTTCTAAATTTAAAACTTGAGGTATATACTGTTCTTTGGTTTCCATTGTTACTCTCAATATACGATTATAGTAATCAGATGCTTTATTAACATTGAAGCCTAACTCTTCTTTAACTAGCAATTCTTTTACCTCATCTATTTCTTTTGCTTTATCTTTATATACTAGAGTTGAAGAGGAAAAGTATTTAGAGTCATTATTTAAGAGCTGATAACTACCATCTTCTTTTGCGCCATTAGAGTTTTCTATATTATACAATTTCAAGAATTCTGTCGACATTTGCCCACATATTCCAATAATATGATATTCATTTGCTATTTCTATGCTGACTTTTGACATCAGTATATACATAGATAATTTTTTAATGAAATAATCTGATATTTCTTTATTTATTAATATTAAATATGAGCTTTCATCTTTAAGAATTCTCAGGATTGCAATAACTTTACCCTGATTTGTTGAGTAAGAAGAATACTGAGAAATATCTTTTTCTAATAAATTTATGTCATTACTAAACTGGCCTTGCAAAAATTTCCCGGCATCATCACCTGATATTCTCAAGCATATTGTTTCAGGGTCACTCGAATATCCAGATAATTCTTTTAAAGTATTGATATCCATAAAAATAATTGATTACCTTGAATTTATTATTGTTAAGTTATTATATCTAACCCCTAGATAATGAAAATAAGTATATCCTAATAAAGTACTATTTATTTAATTTATATTTGCATATAATACGTCTTGGAGAGATTAAATGAATAACGATCAAAATACCGATAAGCCCAAAACAGAAGAAAATACTCCTGAGAAAACTAAGGAAGTTAAAGAGATTGGTGGACGAAAAGAAGGCTTGGACCCAACCAGATATGGTGATTGGGAAAAAAGTGGTCGTTGCATAGATTTTTAAAATGGAAAAAAGTATGAACACTAATAGACCATTATCTCCGCATCTGCAAATATATAAGCCACAGTTAACATCTATACTTTCTATTACACATAGATTTACAGGGGTTATTCTATCTATGTTTTCCATATTAATCCCCTTTTCCTTGCTTTTTATTTCATTTGGATCAGATTATTATCAATTATTTTTGCTGATATTGGATCATATAATTATTAAAATTATTTTATTTGGAACACTCTTTTCATTAGCTTTTCATTTAAGCAATGGGGTCAGACATTTGTTTTGGGATATGGGGCTAGGCCTCAGCATCAAAGATAGTTATCTGTCTGGATATCTAGTGATACTTGTCTCGCTAACATTAACTTTATTTATAATATTTTACACACTAATTAATTAGGGAATTTATGGCAATCTTTCATTGGAAAATTCAGAGAATCAGCGCAATACTACTTGTACCTATTACAATATATGTGATTTTTTATTTATTAAAAATTGGAAATCTATCATATACGGATGTTACAAATGATATTTCATCATTTCCAGGGATTATACTTATAAGTTTTATGGCGTTAGTCTTGTTTATTCATAGTTCTTTAGGAATAGAGACAATTCTAGAAGATTATATTCATGATGTAAAAATTCAAAGTTTATTAGTAAGTCTCTCGAAGTTTATTCATGTTATATTATTTCTAATAACACTTATTTCGCTAATTATAATTAAAGGGAATTAATATGGAAAATAGCAAGATTATAAAACATACGCATGATGCCATAGTAATAGGAGCTGGTGGATCTGGCTTAAGAGCAACCATGGGAATTTCACAGTCTGAGCATAGTGTTGCTTGTATATCAAAGGTTTTTCCAACTAGAAGTCATACTGTAGCCGCTCAAGGTGGAATAAGTGGCGCGCTTGGAAATATGGGTGAAGATGATTGGCGGTGGCATATGTATGATACCGTTAAAGGATCAGACTGGTTAGGCGACCAGGACTCAATAGAGTATATGTGTAAGAACGCAGTTGAGTCTATTATTGAACTGGAACATTTTGGTGTACCTTTCTCTAGAACAGAGGAAGGCAAGATTTATCAAAGACCTTTTGGTGGTATGACAACTGAATATGGCAAAGGTATTGCTCAAAGAACATGTGCTGCCGCTGATAGGACAGGGCATGCAATCCTCCATACCTTATATACACAAGCACTTAAGAATAATGTAGATTTTTATATTGAGTATTTTGTAATTGATTTAGTTTTTGAAGAGGGAAAATGTATTGGTGTTTTAGCATGGTGCTTAGACGACGGAACAATACATCTCTTTCAATCCCATATTGTAATTCTTGCTACAGGCGGTCATGGAAGAACATATCAGTCTTCAACGTCAGCTCATACTTGCACCGGAGATGGTAATGGAATGATTTTGAGAGCAGGTTTACCACTAATGGATATGGAGTTTATTCAGTTCCATCCTACAGGGATTTATGGTGCTGGATGTCTAATAACAGAAGGCGCTAGAGGAGAGGGTGGATACTTAACTAATTCTGAAGGCGAGAGATTTATGCCTAAGTACGCTCCCAATGCTAAAGATTTAGCGTCTAGAGATGTAGTGAGTAGAGCTATACAGATGGAAGTCAATGCTGGTAGAGGTGTTGGAGAAGACAAAGACCATGCTTTGCTGCATTTAGAGCATCTTGATGCAAGTGTAATCCATGAAAAATTACCGGGAATTACTGAAACTGCTAAAATATTTGCAGGTGTTGATGCAACAACCGATCCTATTCCTGTAATACCAACCGTACATTATAATATGGGTGGCACGCCAACTAATCATTATACTGAAGTGATAGCGGCTGGGGATGGAAAAACAGTTGAGGGTCTAATGGCTGTTGGGGAAGGTGCATGTGTATCAGTTCATGGCGCTAATAGATTGGGTTCTAATTCTCTATTAGATTTAATAGTTTTTGGAAAATCAGCAGCTGAGACAGCCTGCAGTCTACTAGATAAGAAAACCAAAAATCATATTGATATTAAATCATCAACCATTAGCGATATCATGGATAATTTTGAGTCAACAAGAAACTCATCTGGTGATATTGGTACTGCAGAATTAAGAGACAAGATGCAAAAAACAATGCAAAGATATGCTCCTGTTTATAGAGATGATGAGACCCTTAAAAAAGGAATAGATATAATGCATGGATTATTTAAAGATTTTAAACATGTATCGGTGAGCGATAAATCTTTAATCTGGAATACAGATTTAGTAGAGACTTTAGAGTTAAATAATCTTCTTTATCAGGCGTTAGCAACTTTATATTCTGCTGAAAATAGAGAAGAAAGTAGAGGAAGTCATGCCAGAGATGATTATCCAGATAGAGATGATAAAGAATGGTTAAAACATACAATGGTTTCGATAGACAGCGATGGCGGGAAGAAGTTCGACTATAAGCCAGTAAAACTTGATACGCTGACGGATGAAGTTGAAACAGTAAAATTAAAAGCAAGGACGTATTAGATTATGGCTAAATTTACATTACCTATTAATTCTAGAATAACAGAAGGCAAAACTTTCAAGCCATCTGTGGAACCAAAAAATAGACTACGCGTAGATATCTATAGGTACAATCCTGACTTAAACTCTAACCCCTATCTAGATACATATATACTTGATAAAGATAAATTTGGCCCGATGGGTCTAGATGTATTACTTTATATAAAAAATAATGTTGACCCGACCCTAGCGTTTAGACGATCTTGTAGAGAAGGTATTTGCGGGTCATGCTCCATGAATATTAATGGGACAAACACATTGGCTTGTATTTTAAATGTAGCTGAAGAAACGCATCTTAAGATATATCCGCTTCCACATATGCCAGTCGTTAAAGATTTAGTTCCTGACATGAAAGATTTTTATAAACAATATGAATCAATTAAGCCTTGGTTAATAAATGATTCAAAACCTGATAGAGAACATCGTCAGTCTCAGGAAGATAGAGGAAAGCTAGATGGTTTAATTGAGTGTGTTTTATGCGCATGCTGCTCTACAAGTTGCCCAAGTTATTGGTGGAACTCTGATAAATATTTAGGTCCAGCTACATTATTACATGCGTATAGATGGATTATAGATAGCAGGGATACTGCTCAAAAAGAAAGACTATCAGAATTAGCTGATAAATTTAAACTTTTTAGATGTCATACCATTATGAATTGCACGAAGACATGTCCAAAAAACTTAAATCCTGCTAAAGCAATTTCTCATATTAAGCAGATGCTAGCATCACAATAAAATGCGTTTATCTGAAGTAATTTGGAAATGCAGAAAAGGTATTAGAGAAGTTGATATCTTATTATCACGTTATACTGAAAAATTTTATCCAGGACTTTCAGAAGAAGATAAAAAAAATTATATAGAGTTTATTGATCAAGATACTTATGATATTTTAGATGTTCTTGTTAATGACAAAAAACCTACAAATAAAAAATTCTTAAAGATAGTTGAGGCCTTAAAATCATTTAACTAGTATCATTACATTATGAAAACTAAAAGAGTACGATTAGGGGTTAACCTGGATCATATTGCATTCATTAAGAAATCTAGAGATACCTTATACCCAAGTCTTGCGGATGCTGTAAAAGTTACTGAGGATGCTGGTGCTGACTTAATAACTATTCATTTAAGGGAAGATAGGCGGCACATGCAAGATACTGATGCATTTGAAGTTCGTGAATGTGCAAAAGTATTAAATTTCGAAATGGCTCATACCCCAGAGATGATAGATTTTGCTCTTAAACTTAAACCTGATTTTTGTTGTATAGTGCCAGAAAAAAGAGAAGAAAAGACTACAGAGGGCGGACTAAATCTCAAAGATCTTAAATCCTCTGACCTAGAGTTATTTAAAAATAATATTAGTAAGCTCAGAGGAGCCAGCATTAAAACTTCATTATTTATTGATCCAAATAAAGAGTCAGTTAAATTATCCAAAGAATTAGGTGCTGAGTTAATAGAATTACATACAGGACACTATGCAAATAAATTTAACTCGATAGATGAGTTTGATGCTCTTGGTGACCTATCTATGGCTTCTAATTATGCTAATGAGCTTGGCTTATTAGTGAATGCTGGACATGGATTGAATTCTGAAAATTTAGCTCAAATATGTGAAATACCACATATTCAAGAATTAAATATTGGCCATTCAATTATCTCTCAAGCTGTTTTCACAGGTTTAAAGGATGCAATCGAAAAAATCATAAGTATAATAAACAACTGTGATTAAAGGTATAGGCATAGATTTGATTGATAATTCCAGAATCCAGGTTCTGCATGAAAAGTATGGCCAAGTTTTTGCAAAAAAAATATTATCCGAAGCTGAGATAATAGAGTTTAAGAAATCTAGGTCTCCTATCAGTTATTTAGCAAAACATTTTGCATCGAAAGAAGCTCTTTCTAAAGCTCTTGGAACAGGATTGTATAGGAGAGGGATTTTTCCGGCTAATCTAACGGTAGACCATGATGATGCGGGAAAGCCATTCTTTATAAAAAATGATAGTCTACTTGAGGTGTTGAAATCTATTTCTGCGTCTAATATATTCCTGTCAATATCTGATACGAATAGTCATTCAGCAGCTATGGTTTTGGTTGAGTAATATGAACTTTATGAATATTCAAGAAACAATAGGGAATACCCCCTTAATCCAGGTGCCTGTAGAATCTCAAACTAGTGTCGTATTAGCTAAATGTGAGGGCAATAATCCCGGTGGCTCAATAAAAGACAGAGCTGCTCTTAAGATGATTAATGATGCTGAGGAAAGAGGGCAAATAAGGAAAGGTGATACACTAATTGAGGCTACTAGTGGCAATACAGGTATTGCTCTATCAATGGTTGCCTCAATCAAAGGCTATAAGATTATAATTATAATGCCTGAGACTGTTTCATCAGAAAGAATCAAAACAATGAAGGTTTATGGAGCTGAGGTAATACTCGTGTCAAAAGAAGAGGACATGGAGGGAGCTAGAGATCTTGCTACTAAAATGAGTACATTAGGCCAAGGTCTAGTTCTAGACCAGTTTTCCAATCCCTCCAACTACATGGCTCATTTTGAGACTACTGGACCGGAGATTTGGGAGCAAACAGAGGGTAAAATCACTCACTTTGTTTCGGCAATGGGGACAACAGGGACAATTACAGGAGTTTCGATGTTTCTTAAGTCAAAAAACAAAGATATTAGAATAATAGGTGTACAACCAGAAGATGGTTCTAGAATCCCTGGAATCCGAAGGTGGAGTGAGGGTTATGAGCCAGAGATCAGAAAAAATGCAATTATTGATGATATTATTGATATAAATCAGTTAGATGCAGAGGAAACTTCAAAAGAATTAGCGGAAAAAAATGGGATATTTTGTGGTGTTTCTGCTGCTGCAAATATTAATATATCTCGAATTATTGCTAACAAACAAAGTGATGCAAAAGTAGTGACTATACTGTGTGATAGGGGAGATAGATATCTCTCAAAGCTCTAGAAGTTGGATTATTTAGAGATAATTAGGTTTTTACCAGCTCTAAGTGATCTTGAGGATTTAATATTATTGGTTGTTAACAAGTCTTTTTTAGAAATATTAAAACCTGTGGTAATAAGGTTAACTGTGTCACCCAAGCCAACTACATACCTCAGTTGAACCTTATCTGTATCTGACAAGACCGGAGCTTTCATTTTAATTATAATTTTTTGAGATACCTTGAGTCTAGTTTTAGTTGTAGCCTTATTCCATGACAATAATGTTTTTAGATTAGTATCATAGTATTTAGCAATTTTGTACCAATTGTCATATCTTTTCACAACATGTTTGTATATTATTGTTTTATCATTAATTAAATAATTATTTCCAGCTATTGTAACGGTTTTTTTATTATCAGCTACCCCTTCAATAGGTAGCTTGAGTTTATCCCCAATTCTAATCAAACTAGATTTTAAGTTGTTCAATACCTTAATTGATTTGATTGAAACGTTATAAATTCTAGATATCTTGGAAAGAGAATCTCCTTTAATTACCTTATGTATCTTATTTGCATAAATTATTTTTGAGAGCTTTGCGAATCTTTTAGTAAAAAGCTTTGCGTTTTTATGTGGCAATAGTAGTTTATTTTGCATTTCTGGCAAGAAATACCACCCACTGAAGCCTGGATTAAGCTCATATACAGTTTTCTCATCTAGTCCAGAAAGAACAGATATTGTATAGAAATCAATTGGATAAGATATATTTACAAATCTTGTTAAAGGTTTATTGCCAATCTTAGGCAGCCTGAACCCATAAGCGCTAGGATTTGCAATAATGTCCCTTAAAGCTATTAATTTAGGAACGTATAACTCAGTTTCTCTTGGTAAATTAAGATCCCAGAATGTTTTTTCCCCTATAGTATAATTGGCTTTTCTGATAGATTTGCTTACATTACCAGCCCCTGTGTTATAGGAAGCTATAGCTAATAGCCAGTCATTCTTGAAATGTCTATGCATGTCTCTAAGAAAATGTGCTGCCGCTTTTGTTGAACTCAAAACATCTCTTCTTCCATCATATGACCAACTTTTAGATAGTCCATATTCTCTTGCAGTAGGCGGAATAAATTGCCATATCCCAGCAGCTTTTGATGGTGAATAAGCATATGGTTGATAGCCACTTTCAACTATAGGAAGTAGCGCTAATTCAAGCGGCAAGTTATTTTTTTCTAATTCAGCAATTACATGATGCATAAATGGTCTTGACCTTTCTATTGATCGATATACAAAAGCCTTGTTATTCATAAACCATTCAATTTCTTTATCAATTCTTGATGAATAGGTTGTATCTAGGCAAAAACCGCTTCTTAATTTGTCCCAAACTTGGGAGTATTGTCTCGTGCTTAATTTCTGTGTATTGCAGTCAAAACTACCAAAGCTAGCTAGAAGCTGAGGACGTTTATAGCTAATAGATTGGTTACAGCTTGTAATAAAACACGCACATAATATAATTATGGTAAGATTTTTAATATTTTTAAAAAACATAAGCCTTGTTGGTAGACTACCAAATATGTGCATCTATTACTATCCGATAATTTATGAAATTAAATACAAATAATTATAAATACAAAGAATTGACTAAGTGGTATAGAAGGCCAGCGAATCATCATTTTAAAAAAAATTTAAATGAACATATTCCGAAGATTAAAAAACATATATCAGGTAATCATGTACTCTATATAGGATTATCAGAATTTAAGAAAAAATTTGAGTCATCTAAATATCTGAGTTTTATTGCAATAGATGAAATCACATCATCCGGCAATATAACTGAGTCTAAAAGATTACCTTTTGAGGATAATTCATATGATATCATTGTGATAATTCATGCATTAGACTATACGGAAAACCCATATGAGTTAATACGCGAGATTGATAGAATTGCTACTGATGACGCGAGTGTTTCTTTAGTCGGTTTTAATAAATTTAGTTTATGGGGTTTAGTAAAACCTCTGATGAATAAGGAAGCGTCACCATGGTTTTTAAACTTTCATTCTCTTTACAACATCAAGGAATGGTTTAAAGTTTTGGGTTATGACTCATCATATAAAGATACTAGTGCATTTATACCTATCGTTTCTAGAAACATATCTGGATATGTGTCAAAAATAAGCATATTCCAAAAGATTTTTGCCTCAAATTTTGGAGGATTATATTTTTTGGTTTTTGATAAGAAAATCGTACCTTTGACGCCTATTAAATTAAAATTTACTGAAAAATATATGATTTCGTCTTTTCCAAAATCTAGTCTGAATAGAGTAAAATGAACGATATCATAATATATACAGATGGGGCTTGCAGTGGAAACCCAGGCGCAGGAGGATGGGGAGTTGTAGTTGTAAATAATACCGATATAGAAAAATTTAATGGATATGAAAAGGACACTACTAACAATAGAATGGAATTGATGGCTGCAATTCAAGGTATAGCTAAACAAAAAATAGGGTCAAAAATTATTTTATATACTGATTCAAAATATGTAAAAGATGGGATCAGCTCATGGGTTATAAAATGGAAAAAAAATAATTGGCTTACTAGCGCAAAAAAACCTGTTAAAAATAAAGATTTATGGGAGAGACTAGATACATTATGCGAGAGTTATCATGTAGCCTGGAAATGGGTTAGAGCTCACCAAGAAGATTTATCCGAAGAAACAATGTATAACAATATGGCTGATGAATTGGCCAGGGACGGTATTAGGAAATGGAAAGGCTAATAGTTTTGGATACAGAGACAACTGGCCTGGATGTCGATGATGGGCATAAGATTATAGAAATTGGTTGTGTAGAAATCATAGATAGGAATGTAACAGCTAATTTTTTCCATGAATATATAAACCCAAAAAGATTGATAGAAGAAAAGGCATTTGAGGTGCATGGAATATCAAATGAGAGACTAGAAGATAAGCCAATATTTTCTGATATTGTTGATAAATTCATGGATTATATATCTGACTCGCCCTTAATAATCCACAATGCTCCTTTTGATGTTGGTTTTTTGAGATCTGAGATTGGTTTTTCAGGACAAAATCCAGATAACATAAATATTGAAAGAGAAATACTTGATACGCTGAAGATTGCGAGGAAAACTTTTCCAGGAAAACGAAACTCTCTTGACGCCTTATGCTCAAGGTATTCAGTTGATAATACGGATAGAAATTTGCATGGAGCTCTACTTGATGCAAGATTATTGGCTAAAGTTTATTTAAGGATGACTCAGGGACAAACTAGTATCGAAGGTTTGTCACAATCAGTCAATAAATCTGATCAAGATATAATAGACAATGTGCAAAGCAGAAATCCAAGGATAATCCGGGCAACCAGTGAAGAAACAGATAGTCACTTAAGTTATTTTAAAAAATAACTTATCTATTCTTTAATATCCTATCTTTATTTCTTTCCCATTCCCTGTTTTTAATATCAGCTCTTTTATCATGAGCTTGCTTACCTTTTGCGATTGCTATTTCAAGCTTTATTAGAGATTTTTTTGTATACATCTTTGTTGGAACCAAAGTATATCCATTTTGTTTAATTTCATTTGATATGCTAATAAGTTCTCTTTTGTTAAGCAATAATTTTCTAGAACGACGAGAATTTGCTTTATCACTTTCCGAGGTAGTTGATAGTACCTTTAAATGGGCATTGATAAGGTAAGCTTCATTATTTTTAATTGTAATATAGCTTTCAGATATCTGAGCATGCCCAGATTTTATACTTTTTACCTCCCATCCATGCAGACTCAGGCCTGCTTCAATTTTTTTTATCAGCGAGAATTTAAAAGATGCTTTTTTATTGGTGCACAATATATTCATATATTTATGACGTTATGTATAATAGTTACTATGGTACCATATATTTATCTGGAGTAAGACATTATAGCTAATCAAAGACAATCAATACATGGACAATGGTCTTCGAAAATAATGTTTATTTTTGCAGCCACAGGGTCTGCCGTCGGCTTAGGTAATATATGGAAATTTCCATGGATGGTAAGTGAGAGTGGTGGAGGTGCTTTTGTATTAATTTATATAGCAAGTGTCATTTTAATTGCCTTACCGATTATGGTAGCAGAAGTTTTTATTGGAAGGCATGGAAAGCAGAATCCAGTTGCTAGTCTTCAATATCTCTCAAAAGAATCAAGCAGCTTTGATGTTACAGAGATTGATGATGCTCTTAATCGCGTTAAAACAAAAAAACAAAAATATTCTAATTCTGATGACTTTAGTAATTGGCAGTTAGTTGGATGGGGAGGCATTATTGCTGGAATATTTATACTTTCATTTTATAGTGTTATAGCAGGCTGGACGATGTCTTATATTTTAAAAGCTGGATCTGGAGCCTTTAATTTAATTGATCTTGAAGGATCCAAAATGATATTTGCTAACTTAGTAGCAGACCCAATAAAATTAATGGGATGGCATACAGCTTTTATGATTTTGACTTGCTACATAGTTGCTCAAGGGGTCAAGGGCGGTCTCGAAAAAGCTGTTAAATTTTTAATACCTGGGCTATTTATAATATTAATAGGTCTGGCTGTATATTCGACTGCTTTAAGTGGTTTTAGTGATGGTATGAAATATATGTTTGTGCCAGAACTATCTAAGATTAATTCAAGTGTAGTTTTGAGTGCGATAGGAATGGCATTCTTTTCTCTTAGTATAGGCATGGGGTCATTGATGATATATGGGTCATATTTATCAAATGAGTCTTCAATTGGCGAGGTAACGGCTATAGTAGCTTTTGCGGATACATCCGTTGCTATATTAGCAGGATTAATTATTTTTCCGATTGTTTTTACTTATAATCTTGACCCATCTACTGCAGGACCTGGGCTCATTTTCGAAACACTGCCTATTGCATTTGGATCGATGCCCGGAGGCAGTATTATTGCAACCTTATTTTTTATTCTATTATTTTTTGCTGCTATCACATCATCAATTTCGCTCATAGAGCCAGCAATTAGTTTTTTAATTGAAAGATATTCAATGAGTAGAGTAGAGGCAAGCGTTAAAATGGGTTTTATAACATGGTTTCTAGGGATAGGGACATTGCTTTCATTTAATCTCATCTCTGATTATAAATTATTAGGCATGAATTTTTTTGGTATCTTGGATGGTCTTACTTCAAAAATAATGCTTCCGCTTGGCGGATTACTAATGGCTATATTTACTGGATATATCGTAAAGAAAAAAATTGTAATGGATGAGTTAAGAATGGGCCCGAGAAAGTTTAACTTTTGGCTTATATTGATCAGATATGTTGCTCCTATTGCAGTCACACTAATATTTGTTCGTGGGTTATTTTAAGAAAATGAATTATATAAATAAATCTGAGGAAATTAATGTTGGTCATGATTTAATATTTCCACTAATAAATAATGTTGGAGAGTATCATAAATTTCTTCCCTGGTGTTCTGACTCAAGGATAATCTCAGATATTAATAATCAAATGTCTGCCGAAATTGAGATTTCTAAAAATTTTATTAGCTGGAAATTTTCAACAGAAAATACTTATGACATAAATAAAAAGATAAATATAAAGTTAATTGATGGTCCTTTTAATCATCTAGAAGGTTATTGGAAATTCAAAAAATTAGATGATTACAATACTGTAGTTGAGCTTTATTTGGAATATAAGTTTGATAGCAAAATTATAGAGCTCTCAATAAAACCGATATTTTCAACGATAATGTCTTCTATCTTGGACTCCTTTATTTCTGAAGCTTTTAAAAGAAAAGGGGGCTCTAATGTTTGACGTTTTATTTTACTTTGTAGACTCGGGGGAGATTAAGAGTAAGATATTTAGTGTGAGTGAAAACTGCACTGTTAAGGATTTTGTTTTTAAAAATAACTTATCGGCTATATTACCTAATTTTAACTGTAAGGCTTATAAAATAGGAGTATTTGGTAAAATAAAAAGTTCAGACTACGTCATCAAGAAAAATGATAGGTTGGAATTATATAATCCAATTACAATAGACCCCAAGATTCGAAGAAAAAACATTGCAATTAATAGCTAATTATTAAGCTTATTGTATTTATTATTGTTACAATATATACATACTAGAACTTATATAATGAGAGATTGTGATAAATACCAATGAAACTTTAAAGGATGCTGGACTAAAGGTTACAAACCCAAGAACTAAGATCTTGGATGTTCTACAGTCAAACCCTGGCATGCACCTCAGTGCAGATGAGATACATATTAAGCTAGTAGATCACAATGAGTCCATAGGTTTAGCTACTGTATACAGGGTTCTTACGCAATTAGAACTTGCAGGGTTAATTCAAAAAAATCAATTCAGTGACAATCAATCTAGTTATGAAATTAAGAAGCAACATCATGATCATTTAATCTGTACAAAGTGTGGCAAGATAATAGAGTTTATGGATAATAATTTAGAAGCACTTCAGGAAGAAATATCAGATAAATATCAGTTTAGACTCGACAGTCATGTCATGACATTATTTGGTGTTTGTAAAGATGGAAATTGCAAAAAATAAGTAATCTCTTAAGATCTTCCGCCCCATTTTAATTTTTGATTCAATATTTCGAAATAATTGTATTCCAATGGATGAGCTATCATAAGATATTTTTTACTCTTTTTGATTTCTATAGTTTTTGGATGCGAAATATTTAAATTATTTGATCCATCAAATGTTACAAGTGTGTTTTTTATTGATTTTTTATCAACCACTATTTTTAACTTATCGCTTGAGTTTATAATTATAGGTCTATGGCTATAGGTGTGGGGCGAAATTGGAGTAATACAAATTACATTTGAATCTGGACTAACAATAGGACATCCATTTGACATTGAGTATGCTGTAGAACCTGTTGGAGTCGCAATAATGACACCGTCAGATCTTTGGACATTGACAAGAACATCGTTGATAAAAATACTAGCTTGAATCATTTTCAGTAATCCATAGTTATAGATAACAACATCATTTAATGAAATGGATGAAGTTTTATTGTTATTTACATCAATAACTTTTGAGTCTATTTGCATGCGTTTGTCAGTAGTATAGTCACCATTTATAATTTCATATACTTTTTTTAAGATATCTTTTTTATCAACATCCACAAGGAATCCTATTTTCCCAAAATTTATACCTAAAATTGGTAAATTCAAAATATTAGCCACTTTTGACGCAGAAAGAAATAATCCATCTCCTCCAAATACTATAATTAGGCCATATGAGTTTGGTGAGATTTTTTTTCTCATTGAGGATAATTTAATATCTTCCCCTGTAGAGTTTAGCTTTATTTCTCTAACTGTTTGTAATAACAATTCATGACCAATTTTTTTCTTTTTCAGGAATTGAATGAGTTTTTGAATATCTACGTTATTCTGATATTTTTCATGCGTAAACAATAAAACTTTTTTAATTTTCTTCATTACAACTTTACCTAAATACAGTTATATAAAAATATATTTGTTAACAAATATTATAGTTTAATTTATCATAGTATAAGCATGAATAGTATCTTAGAGAAAGTAAAAGATTTAAAGAACATAGCATTGCTGAAAAAGCAGCTCATTTCTACAGCAGAATCCTGTACCGGTGGTTTAATATCGAAATATTTAACTGATATCTCTGGAGCATCAAGTTTTTTTGAATCTTCTGTGGTTACATATTCAAATGATTCCAAAATTTTATTACTAAATGTTAACCCAGAAGACTTATCTATGTATGGAGCTGTTTCAGAAGAGGTGGTAGAGAAAATGTGTCGAGGTTTATTAAAGATAAGTGCTGCGACTACCGCTATATCTATTTCTGGAATAATGGGCCCAAAATCTGATAATACAAGTAAAAAAGTTGGCTCCGTATGGATTTGTATTATGAGTAAAGCCAAAACTAAAACTTATTTTTTAGAATTATCAGGAAGCAGGCAAGAAAACCGGGAAGAGGCAGCGAAAATTGCAATAATAAATTTATATGATTTCATTAACGAGCTTTAATTGATACTATATAGAAATACTTAAATTAACGAGGCATCAAAAATTCTATGGAAGATAATAAACAAAAAGCACTTCAGGCTGCGCTTGGTCAGATTGAAAAAGACCACGGAAAGGAAGCTATAATGAAACTTGGAGAAGGATCCGTTTATCCTGCAATAGAAGCAGTTTCAACTGGCTCATTAACCCTTGATGTAGCACTTGGAATAGGTGGCTTACCTAAAGGCAGAGTTATAGAAATTTATGGCCCAGAATCATCTGGAAAGACAACAATGACTCTCCAGGTAATTGCTGAGACTCAAAAAGCTGGTGGAACAGCAGCTTTTATAGATGCTGAGCATGCTTTAGACCCTAAATATGCAGCGAACTTAGGTGTTAATATCGATGAATTACTTTTGTCTCAACCAGACTCGGGAGAGCAAGCGTTGGAAATCACAGATACGTTAGTTAGATCTGGTGCAGTAAATACTATAGTTGTAGATTCTGTTGCAGCTTTAACGCCAAAGGCAGAAATTGAGGGAGACATGGGTGCTTCTCATATGGGTTTACAAGCAAGATTAATGTCGCAGGCATTAAGAAAACTTTCTGCTAATATTAAAAAATCTAATACTCTTGTGATATTCATTAATCAGATCAGAATGAAAATTGGTGTGATGTTTGGTAGTCCTGAAACAACTACAGGCGGTAATGCGCTTAAATTTTACTCATCAGTTAGATTGGACATTCGTAGAATTGGAGCTATAAAGAAAGGAGATGACATTGTTGGTAATGAGACAAGGGTTAAGATAGTAAAAAATAAAGTAGCCCCTCCATTTAGAATTGCTGAATTTGACATATTGTATGGAGAAGGGGTTTCTAAAGAGTCTGAACTTATAGATTTAGGAGTTAAATATGGCCTTGTTGAAAAAGCTGGTGCTTGGTATAGTTATGGCAAAGACAGAATAGGTCAAGGTAAAGATAATTCAAGAATATTTTTAAAAGATAATCCTGAAATTGCTGTCGAACTTGAAACTAAAATCAGAGATATTATATCAGCTGAAACAAAAGATCCTGTTACTGATACAAAAGCAAAAGCTAAAAGTGATGAGCAATCAGACTGATGACATAAAAGATTCAATATCCCGGTACCTCAGCATGAGGGAGCACTCAAGAAAAGAGTTGATTGATAAACTATCAAGAAAAGATTTTGATATGGATTCAATCTTAAAATGTGTAGATGAATTTTCAATGAAAGACCTTCAATCGGATGATAGATATACAGAATCCTATGTTAGGTCTAAGTACAATGATCATAAAGGACCAAACTTCATTTCTGCTTCTCTTAGATCTAAAGGAATTGATGCTAACACTGCTGATAAAGCATTATCTTTTTATGACTGTAAAGATTGGGAGAAAACAGCTATAGCCGCTCTTGAAAAAAAGACTATTTATAGAAATATTGAGCCTGTAAAATGCAAGATAAAGCAAAAAATGTTTTTATCTGGCAGAGGGTTTTCATATAAGACGATAGAGTATGCATTAAATGAGTATTGGAAAAAATGAATATTAGAGATTTATATGTTAATTATTTTATAAAAAATAGTCATGAATTAATTGAGTCTAGTTCTTTGGTGCCAGCTTCGGATAAAACGCTGTTATTTACAAACGCAGGAATGGTCCAGTTCAAAGATATATTTTTAGGCATTCAAAAACCAAAGCATGCCAGAGTTGTCTCTTGCCAAAAATGTGTTAGAGCTGGTGGAAAGCATAATGACCTTGAAAATATTGGCTATACTAACCGTCATCATTCGTTTTTTGAAATGCTAGGAAATTTTAGCTTTGGTGATTATTTTAAAGAAGAAGCAATTTTTTTCGCATGGGACTTTTTAACAAAAGAACTTGGTTTAGATAAAAATAGGCTTTATGTATCTGTCCATAAGGATGATAAGGAAGCTGCAAAAATTTGGATAGATCAAATTAAATTAGATGCTGATAAGTTATGGTATCTAGATGATGCTGACAATTTTTGGCAGATGGGCCCGACAGGACCTTGCGGCCCATGCTCTGAGATCTATTATGACTTAGGTGATAACTTAGAAGGAAGTATTCCGACAAAGGGTGACACTGGAGATAGATATATTGAAATATGGAATCTTGTTTTTACGCAATATAATCGTGATATTAATGGTGCCTTAAATGATTTACCAAAAAAATGTGTTGATACTGGAATGGGCCTGGAAAGAATACATGCTGTTGTAGAAGGTAAAACAGATAATTTTAAAACATCATTATTTTCTGACTTAGAAAAATATCTTGATAAGTCGTTAGATAGCAAAAATATTAATTATACGATAAAAAAAATTATAATGGATCACTGCCGATCATCTTGTTTTTTAATTTCTGATGGAGTTATTCCAAGCAATGAAGGAAGGGGTTATGTATTACGTAGAATTATAAGGCGTGCGACTAGATTCCTTTATAATGCTGGAATACAGGAGCCCTTTATATACTCATGTGCTGATATTCTAAAAGATACAATGGGTGACACATATAATGAATTAATAAGTAAATCTAAGCTAATCAAAGAAACTCTCAAGACTGAAGAAAATAATTATTTGAATACACTAAGCAAAGGTCTTGAACTCATTAATAAATTAACAAAAAGTCGCAACGAACTGAGCGGAGAAAATATCTTTAAACTATATGATACATATGGATTTCCTTCTGAAATAATTCAAGAAATTGCAGTGGAAAAAAATTTAAAGCTTGATCTAGATAAATTTAATGATTTAATGCAATCTCAAAAAAAGCAAAGCAGAAAATATAGTAAGTTTGATTTATCAGACACCTCTTTTATTGATTCCAGCATAAATACTAATTTTTCTGGATATCTGGATCATGATTTATCATCAAAAGTTATCGGGATGTATCATGCTAATAAAAAAATTAAATCTTTTGATAGACAAGATACAGAGTTACTCATTATTGTTGAGAGCACTCCATTTTATCCAGAAGGTGGAGGACAAATATCTGATATTGGTAAGATAGAAAGTGAATCTTGTAGCTTGTTAGTTACTAATGTACAGAAAATAAATAATGTAATAGTTCATCAGGTTATCATTGAATCAGGATCTATTTCCATGGGTGATAATATATTTTTAAAAATTAATTCACAAAGAAGAAATAAGATAACTATTAATCATTCATCCACACATCTTTTAAACCAAGCCCTCAGAGATGTCCTAGGAAACCATGTTGAGCAAAAAGGTTCCCTGGTTACTGATAAATATTTAAGATTTGATTTTTCACATAATAAGCCCCTCACAATAGAGGAAATTAGAAAAATTGAAGCAATAATTTCATTTGAAATTGATTCTGACAGAGAAACCCATCAAAAGATTAGTTCATATAAGGATGCTCTAAAAGATGGGGCTTTAGCATTTTTCGATGAAAAATATTCAGATGATGTTAGGGTCGTTAACATTGGTACTAAATCAATGGAGTTATGTGGAGGGACGCATGTCTCTAAAACATCATCAATACGATTATTTAAGATTTTAAGTGAATCAGGCGTGTCTACTGGTATCAGGCGTATAGAAGCTGTTACGGGCGGAGAAGCTTATCATTCATATCAGACTCTGCATGACGAAATGAAAGATATTTCAAAACTTCTTAATGCCAAGACTGCTGACTTACATCAAAAAATTACCTCTATAAAAGAGAGCGAAAATTTGAAAGAAATACAGTTTAACAAGTTAAGCAAGAAACTTGCTAAGTTATATTTAAAAAATCTTAGCTCGCGCGAACTAAATGATTCAGAGACGCAACTATACCTTGCTGATTGTTCAGATATTGAAATTAATCAAATTAAAATGTTATCTGATTTGATTAAAAATCAATATGAAAATTCAATTTCAATTTTACTTAAAAAAGATCAAGAGGTAATTAATTGTTACGTAGGTGTTTCCAAGCAATGCAAACATGGATATAATGCAAAAAAAATAATAGAAGAGTTGAATCTAAAATTTTCTTCTAAAGGCGGGGGAAGTCCAACTTTTGGGTCTTCTGTGATTTTAAATCAAGATACAAATGTTGTTCTGGATTATATAAGTAAAATTTTATAGGTTATAAATATAAATGGCAGTTATAGTTAAAAAATTTGGCGGCTCATCTGTATCCAGCATCCCTAAGCTTAAAAATATTGCTAAACAAATCTTGTTGGAAAAAAAATCTAAAAAGAATATACTAATTGTTCTGTCTGCGATGGGCGATACAACTGATAAATTGGTGGAAATGTCTCAAAAAGCATCCAAATCACCAAATCCAAAAGATTATGATATGTTGCTTTCTACGGGTGAGCAAATAAGCGTTTCTTTATTATCAATGATTCTCAATGATCTTGGTGTTGAGTCTACGTCTCTGACTGGTTGGCAGGCTGGTATACGTACTGATTCAGCAAGCATGGTAGCCCGTATATCAAATATTGATACAAAAAGAATTGAATTAGAATTTTCTAAATCTAGAGTAGTAGTTGTAGCAGGGTTTCAGGGAATTGATTCACAGAAAAATATTACTACTCTTGGTAGAGGAGGATCGGATACAACGGCAGTAGCGCTTGCGGCTGCCTTAAAGGCAAAAGAATGTCAGATTTTTACTGATGTTGATGGCGTCTATACGACTGACCCAAGAATATGTTCTAAAGCACGTAAATTAGAGGTTCTAACCTATGAAGAGATGCTGGAAATGTCTGGATTAGGGTCAAAAGTGCTACAATTAAGATCAGTTGAATTTGCTAGCAAGTATAATGTTCCGTTAAGAGTGTTGCATGCCCATCAAGAAGGTTCGGGTACATTAATTAAAAAAGAGGAGAAAAAAATGGAAGGTGCACTTATATCTGGTATTGCTTTTACTAAAGATGAAGCGGAAGTGATGATCAAAGGGGTTAAGGACCAACCTGGGGTAGCTGCAAAAATATTGGGGCCAATAGGTGAGGCTAATATTGAAATAGATATGATTGTCCAAAATGTTGGCTCTAATGGGCTTGCTGATTTCACGTTCACTGTTAGCAGAAATACATTGAAGAAAGCATTACAAGTAATTGATAAAAAAAAGAAAATTATGATGTATCAAAGTGTTTCATCAAAAAGTAATATAGTGAAAGTTTCATTGGTAGGCGTTGGGATGAGATCTCATGCTGGTATTGCTAGTAAAATGTTCAAATGTTTGGCAAAAAATAAAGTTAATATTAGAATGATCTCCACTTCTGAAATCAAGATTTCAGTTGTAATTGACCAAAAAAACCTAGAAATAGCAGTTCAAGCGTTACATAATGAATTTAAGTTAGAAAATAAATAAAAATACAATCTAGCTTAAATAAAAGGGAGGGGATATCCATGCTAATACTAACTCGTAGAGTCGGAGAGGCTTTGATGGTTGGAGATGAGACCAAGATCGTTGTATTGGGTGTAAAGGGAAGTCAAATAAGACTTGGAATAAATGCGCCAAAAGATATAGTGGTTCACAGGGAAGAAATATACGACAAAATTCATCCTAGAGATGTTGCTGTTGATATTAAGTCTGAAAAATAACACTGAATATTGTATTTTTCAGGAGAAGTGGCTGAGTGGTTGAAAGCGGCACCCTGCTAAGGTGTTATAGGGTTTATACTCTATCGAGGGTTCGAATCCCTCCTTCTCCAAAATATTTTATTTTAACATGTAAGCTGGAAATGGGGTTATTCTAAAACCTTTAGGTAATTACTGGCCATTAGTTTTGGATCATAATATTTAAGAGCTCTTCTTCTACCATTTAGCCCTAATTCTTTAGCTTTTTCAGGGTTACCTATTAAGTTCATAATATTTGCTGCAAAAAGGTCAGTCCTATTTGATGGGCTATAAAATCCACAGTCTCCATTTTCACCAAGAGTTTCAGGCAGCGCTCCTATATCAGTTGATATCACCGGTATGCAGCTCAGCATGGCTTCTACTGCTGAAAGGCCGAAAGACTCATCAGATTGACTTGGTATAACCAAAAGGTCAGCCTCTTTAATCATACTAGCTGCATTGTTGATAAACCCCATGAGATGAATATTTTTTCCCGAACCATATTGATTAATTATGGCTTTAACATTAGATTTCTCATTATCTGTTCCAGTGCCTATGATGGCTAAATGAAGCTGGGGATATTTCTCAAATACACTAGTCATTGACTGCATTAAAAACTCATGACCTTTATGTTTTTCATATGTACCTATCATCATTATAAGTTTTGCATTTTGATTTATATTTAACTTAGTACGCAATTTTTTACTATCATGCTTGTCATTATCAGGCCTAGGTAAGCCGTTATAGATAAAAGATAGTTTGTTGGATTTTTTAAATATAGGTCTTACGAATAAACTCTCTAAACAGTATCTTGAAACAGTTATTATTTTTTTAGCTGATTCTTCTAACCGTTTATCAATATAATATTCATATGGAGTAAAAATTCTACGTGCTTTACCTGCAAGATTATGAAAATTATGTATAGATGGTGGCATTCCAATTGAAGTCCAAGCTATAGTAGCAAGGCGGCAAGTCTCTCCGCCAGGGTAGCCTCCATTCACTGAAATTAAATGATCACCATCAGCCTTACGAAGTAATTTTTTCAATGAATAATATTGAAAAGGACTTAGCGTTATCCTAAATATTTGCCTGAAAACTCTTTGAAAGAAATTTGGCAAGTATTTGATATTGTTGGATAAAAATGACCAATTTAATGGAATATTATGAGTGATAATATCACACTCATCCTTTAAATTTTCACTTATATATTTAAGCCCAGGATGGCTTGCATTAGATATTATGATAAATTTATCTTCTTTGACAGGCCAGTTATTAATTAGACTTATTATGAAGTTATCAACTCCGCCACGCCTGTTAATTTCTGTAAAGATAATGATTTTCATTTATAAGGCCAGTTTATCTCATGTTAGTATAAACCTTAAGGTAAAAACCCCTATGATTGAATTTTATTATATATTTAGCGCTTTCTTGCTAGTCATTATTGGCTATTTAGTTTATCTGTTAAAAAAACCAGCACCGAAGGAAGACACAAGTGATGATGATCAATTAATAGGCAGCTTAAAGGCTGAGAATATAAATCTCCAAGAACATGCAACCAGATTACAAAAACAAAGCGATAAACTTGAGTCAGAGAAGGGTGGCGTGGAAAAAACCCTTGCCTTATTACAAGATCAGTGGAAATTAGAGTTTGAAGCTCTCAAAGATATACGTCAATTACTCACGCAAGGTGGCACCAAAGCTGGTGATGTCGGGGAAACGGTTTTACAGACTTTGCTGGAATCTGCTGGTCTCAAGCAAGAAAATGAAGAAGGTGCAGGTGTTGGACAGTTTTTTGTAGATAAGAAGCAAGGTGTCAGTGATGGAGGGGGAGTTTTAAGGCCTGATGTAGTTATATTACTACCTGAAAATAAAAGGGTAGTCATTGATTCAAAAATCTCACTATTTGCTTACGCTAAATATTTAAATGCTACATCTGATGGTGCATCTAAAGATGAAATTAAACGTCATAAGACCGATCATCATCTAGCTGTTAAAAAACATATAGATGATCTTGCTAAGAAGAAATATCATGATTTGCTGGGTGACAGCACTTTAGAGATGACTGTAATGTTCATGGCATCTGAGGGTGCTTATATAGAGGCTTTAGAAGTGTATGCTGACTATAGCTTTAAACAGAAAGTTGCGATGGTTGGACCAACAACCCTTATGCCTATAATTAAAATCATTCATCAATACTGGAAAATCAAACAACAGAACGATAACGTCTCTAAAATCATTGATACTGCTAATGAAATAGTTAAGTTATCTACTTCAACCGCAGATGAATACGTGAAAATGTATGATTCATTAAACAAATTTCTTGGACAAGTTAAAGGTGCGGGAAAAAGATTAGTAAGATTAAATGACAAAGCTGAAAAAATGAGTAAAATGGGACTTTCAATTGACGTGAAAGACCATGAGATCAATAAACTAGATTTAGATAATCAGTCTGCCGTCAATAAAGAATCAGATAAATAAATGCGCCTATAGCTCAGCTGGATAGAGCACAAGCCTTCTAAGCTTGGGGTCAGGAGTTCGAATCTCTTTGGGCGCACTTATTCCCATTCTAAAGTTAATTGACTTTAATGCATATCATTACCATAATAGATATATGGACAAAATTATTGCAATAACACTATTATTAAGCCTTATAGGCTGTGCTCAACATCAGCCATTAAGTATAAAGAATTCTAATTTAACTCAAGGTAATATTCAAATGAACCTTGAGGTTGATAAAACAACAAAGAATGAAGTATTGGAAAAATTTGGATCACCTAATGTGACTACTAGAAATTCGGCTGGTGAGGAAGTTTGGACATTTCAAAGAGCCGCACAGGTTGGTCAGGCTCAATCTGAAAAAGGTTTTTTCTCTGTACTGCTTTTGGGTGGAAGTTCCATGTCCACTGGCGAGACCAGTTCGAAAATGATTACTCTAATTATTACATTTGACAGTGAGGACATCGTTAGAGATTTCAAGAGTCGTACGTCTAATTTTTAAAGCTTATGAATAATATAACCGTTAAAATCACTAGACATATATCCTGCCTAGCTTTGTGTGTTCTTATGTTTGTAGATATGGTTAAAGCCCAAGAGATGACCCCGCTTCAAATATCGACTATGCAGTCTAGAGAGTACGAAATAACCCGCAGGTTGGCTTTTGATAGCGCAATGGGGATGTTCCAAGACATGGGATATACTATTGATACTGCAGACTGGGATACTGGATTGATTAAAGGGCATACGACTGGAAGAAAGGGGTCGGCGTTTTTTAAGGTAAATGAGCAAATTGAAGCTAGCATGTTCATTAGATCTAAGGGTGAAAAAAAAGTCATAATAAGAATAAATCTTCATAGGCGAGCTCATGGAGAGCAAACTGGAGCAGGTACTGTGGGCTCAATGGCTTTAGGTATGCTTGTTCCCTTCGGCGGAATGATTGCCAATGAGGTAGCTAGTGAAGGCGCAAGAGATGACTCTGTTATTCTCAACCCCGAAGTTTATCAATCAATTTTTAATAAATTAGAAAATTCATTATTTGTTACAGAATAAAAATCATCTTATGTAGATTTAGACTAGCTCCACTCGACACAATAAGAGCACAGTATTCATTGGACTCTAGTCATTAAAATAAGCCTATATTTTTTGAATAGCTTTCTTGAAAAAATTAAAGAAACTTGCGCTCGCTAAATTCCAATATTTCATATCATAATCTCTATATAACTTAATGAATTTTATATCTTTTTTATCTAATTCTATTTTAAGATTATTGATAAA